>CAJXSQ010000020.1 GCA_913061215.1 uncultured Synechococcus sp.
GCGGCCAGCAGCGGCAGTACGCCGCCACCAAGTTCATCCTTTACACCGCCACCGCCTCGCTGCTGATCCTGGTGAGCGGCCTGGCCCTGGCGCTCAACGGCCCGTTCACGCTCAACCTCAGTGAACTGATCGCCCGTTCACCGGGCGGCACCTTCGGCCTGCTCTGCTATCTGGGCTTCCTGGTGGGCTTCGGCGTGAAGCTGCCGATGTTCCCGCTGCACACCTGGCTGCCGGATGCCCACGGCGAGGCGAATGCGCCGGTGTCGATGCTGCTGGCGGGCGTGCTGCTGAAGATGGGCGGCTACGCCCTGCTGCGCTTCAACGTGCAGATGCTCCCCGAGGCGCACCTGCAGCTGGCGCCGGCGCTGGTGGTGCTCGGCATCGTGAACATCGTGTACGGGGCGCTCAACGCCTTCGCCCAGGACAACGTGAAGCGGCGCATCGCCTGCAGCTCCGTGAGCCACATGGGCTTCGTGCTGCTGGGCATCGGCGCCATCGACAGCCTCGGAATGAGCGGCGCGATGCTGCAGATGATCAGCCACGGCCTGATCGCCGCAGCGATGTTCTTCGTGACGGGTGTGTTCTACGAGCGCACCAAAACGCTCTCGATCCCCAACATGGGCGGCCTGGCCAAGGTGCTGCCGATCACCTTCGCCTTCTTCCTGGCCAGCTCGCTGGCCTCGCTGGCCCTGCCCGGCATGAGCGGTTTCGTGAGCGAGATCACCGTGTTCCTCGGCCTCACCAGCAACGCTGATTTCACCGTGGGCTTCCGCGTGATCGCCGTGGTGCTCGCCGCCATCGGCGTGGTGCTCACGCCGGTGTATCTCCTCAGCCTCTGCCGCCGCGTGTTCTTCGGCCCCCGCATTCCGGCCCTGGCCGTGCTGGGCGACATGAAGCCCCGCGAGCTGGTGATCGGCCTCACCCTGCTGGTGCCCACCCTGGTGATCGGCTTCTGGCCGCGGGTGGCGATCGATGTGTACGAAGCCTCCACCACCGCCCTTTCCGACAACCTGGCTCACTACGCCGTGGTGGCGCTTCGGCTTCCCGCCCTCGGCTGAGCCGCGCCAGGGCGCCGCTACAGGCTGGAATGAGGGCTGTTCTTCCGGCAGTCGCCAGCCCTGATCAGGCCCATGAGCAGCTCCACCGCAACAGTGCCCGAGATCCTGCGCGGTGAGGGGTTGCCGGCCTTCGAGGCGATCACCCCCGGCGCTGTGAGCGCCCACATCCCCGAGCTGATCGCCCAGCTGGAGGATGAGCTCTCCCAGCTGGAGCAGCACCTGCAGCAGGCCCTGGCCAGCGGCCAGGCCCTGGACTGGAGCGCGGTGATCGATCCGCTGCAGCGTCTTGGCGAGCGGCTGCGCTGGAGCTGGGGCGTGGTGAGCCACCTCAACGGGGTGTGCAACAGCCCGGAGCTGCGCGAAGCCCATGCCGCCCAGCAGGCAGCTGTGGTGCGCTTCGGCAACCGCGCCGGCCAGAGCCAGGTGATCTACCGGGCCCTGCAGCAGCTGGAGCAGCAGGCGGCCCAGCTCGATCCAACCCAACGCCGCATCCTGGAGGCCGAGCTGCGCGACATGCAGCTGCGGGGCGTGGGACTCACGGGCAGCGAGCAAGAAGCGTTCAACACCGCCAGCCAGGAGCTGGCGGAGCTCTCCACCCGCTTCGGCAACCAGGTGCTCGATGCCACCAACGGCTGGACGCTGCTGCTCAGCGATCCGGCCGAGGTGGAAGGTCTGCCGGCGAGCCTGCTCGATCAGCTGGCCCAGGCCGCTCGTGAGGCCGGCCATGCAACGGCGAGCGCCGAGGCTGGCCCCTGGCTGCTGGGGCTGGACATGCCCCGCTACGCCCCCTTCCTCAAATACAGCTGCCGGCGCGAGCTGCGCGAGCGGCTCTACCGCGCCCATGTGAGCCGGGCCTCCGGCCGCGACGGCAGCGAACTCAACAACTGGCCCCTGATCGAGCGGATCCTGGAGCTGCGTGGTGAGCAGGCCAAGCGCCTCGGCTACGCCAACTGGGCCGAGGTGAGCCTGGCCGCCAAGATGGCCGACTCGGAAGCTGCCGTGGAGGCGCTGCTGGAGGAGCTGCGCGCCGCAGCGCTGCCGGTGGCGCAACAGGAACTGGAGGCCCTGCGCGCCTGCGCCGAACGCCACGGCGCAGCGGAAGCCGCCAACCTGCAGCCCTGGGATGTGAGCTTCTGGGCCGAGAAGCTGCGGCAGGAATGCTTCGATCTCAACAGCGAAGCGCTGCGCCCCTATTTCCCGCTGCCGCGGGTGCTGGAGGGCCTGTTCAGCCTCTGCAACCGGCTGTTCGGCATCCGCATCGAAGCCGCCGATGGCAGCGCACCGGTGTGGCACAAGGATGTGCGCTACTTCCGCATCCTCGAGGGCGAGCAGGCGGGTGAACGGGCCGGCGAGCCACTGGCGGCCTTCTACCTCGACCCCTACAGCCGCCCGGGCAGCAAGCGCGGCGGCGCCTGGATGGATGAGTGCCTGGTGCGCTCCCGCCGACCCGATGGCACGCCGGTGCTGCCGGTGGCCTACCTGATCTGCAACCAGAGCCCACCGGTGGGCGACACCCCCAGCCTGATGACCTTCGAGGAGGTGGAGACCCTCTTCCACGAGTTCGGCCACGGCCTGCAGCACATGCTCACCACCGTGGAGCGTCCCCAGGCGGCCGGCATCAACGGCGTGGAGTGGGATGCGGTGGAGCTGCCCAGCCAGTTCATGGAGAACTGGTGCTACGACCGCGCCACCCTGCTGGGCATGGCCCGCCACTGGCAGAGCGGTGAGCCGCTGCCGGAAGAGGAGTTCGCCAAGCTGCAGGCGGCCCGCACCTTCATGGGCGGCTCGGCCACGCTGCGCCAGGTGCACTTCGCCCTGGTGGATCTGCGCCTGCACAGCCAGTGGCACCCCGGCTGCGGCCTGAGCCCCGAACAGCTGCGCCGCCAGATCGCCGCAACCACCACCGTGCTGGCGCCGATCGACGACGACGCCTTTCTCTGCTCCTTCGGGCACATCTTCGCGGGGGGCTACGCCGCCGGCTACTACTCCTACAAGTGGGCGGAGGTGCTCAGCGCCGATGCCTTCGGGGCCTTCGAGGAGGTGGGCCTGGAGAACGAAGAGCAGATCCGGGCCACGGGCCGGCGCTTCCGCGACACGGTGCTCAGCCTGGGGGGCAGCCGCGATCCCAAGCAGGTGTTCGAGGCCTTCCGGGGGCGCCAGCCCAGCAGCGAGGCCCTGATCCGGCACTCCGGCCTGGTGGCGGTGTAGCGCTTCACGGCCCAGCATGGGGACAACGCAGAGGCGGCATGGCTCAGCTCCTGCCCAGCGGCGATCCGCTGGCCCTGGTTGATCCCTGGCCCTGTGAGGTCCCCCTCACCGGCTTCAGCCAGGCGCTGGAGATCAGCGTGTTCCGCTCCGGCCTCAGCCGGGCCGACTGGCTGAAGCGACTGGCCGCGGATCTGCACAAGCCCCAGCTGTTGCCGCTGCTCTGGCTGCTGCCGCGGGGTTGGAAGCTGGCGCCGGCGCAACTGCCGGCCCGGTTGCAGGCCCTGGGGAGTGTGCTGGAGCGGGGGCTGCTCACCCCGGCGCTGCTGGCGGCCCTGGCGGATGATCTGCCCCACCTGCTGCCGCCGCCGCCGCAGGGACGCCCCAATGCCCTGGATCTCTGGCTCAGCCGCGATCAGCCCCCCCTGCCACGCCAGCTCGATGCGCTGCTGGCCTTGCCGGCCAAGGGCGAAGCGGAGCCGGCAGCGCCGCGGCCGAGCGAGCTCAGCGGTGGGCTGCTCTGGCAGAACACCGGGCTGGCCTTCGCGCAATCAGCCCCAGAGCGGCAGCGCAACAGCCTGGTGGCCCGGGTGCTCAACCGGCTCGGCGCGAACCGGCTGGGCGGGGAGCCGTGGAGCATGGAGGGGAGCAGCAGCAGCAGCGCCCTGCTGCGCCAGCTGGAGCAGCGGGGCTGGCAGGGGCGGGCGCGCTGGCGCAGCAGCATCGCCAGCTTCGGCCTGGGGGCCAGCCTGCCCCAGGCCGGTGGCGGCTGGAACCAGGTTCCGATCGGCCTGCCGATCCGTTCCGGCCTGCTCAACGCCCACGGGGAGGAGATCCAGGCTCTGTTGCCGCACAGCTGCCTGGAGCTGGAGCTGAGCCGGGGAGAGCAGCGGATCCTTCTGCAGTTCTATCAAGGCACCGAAGGGCTCTGCGGCTGGGAGGGACTCAACGATCTGCACCGCCCCTGGCAGAACGACCGCCAGAACGGCACGGTGCGCTACCTCGGAGAGCCGTTAACCGGTGAACGGCTCTGCGAGGTGTTCGAGCTGTGCGAGCTGGTGGCGCTGATTCACAACCTGGAAGCCAGCGAACGGCAGCTCTTCCATGGCGGCTATGGCTCGCTGGGGTTCTGCATCGACAGCTCCGCCCTGCTCCAGCAGGCGATGGAAGGGCGCTGCCAGCTGTTCCCGGTGCTGATCGGTGGCATCTGGCGCGAGCGCCTGCTGCGCCGCGCCAGCCAGCTCACGCCAGCAGACGGCGACAACCTGGAGCGCTACCGCCTGGCCCTGGAGCAGCTCCCCCACGATGCGAGCCTGCACGGTGAGGCGGCGGCGGCGGCCCGGCAGCGGCTGATCGCCTGTCAGCCGCTCAACAGCCCGTTTGCGCTGGTGCAGCAGCTGCGTGAGCATCCAACGCAGCGGTGATCTGCTGGATCACCGCCAGGCGGAAGGCTTCGGAGAAGGGTCCGCTGCTGCCGTTGTGATTCATGCCGGTGATCTCACGGCGATCGATGGCACCGCGGGCCAGGGCCTTGTTCCAGTTGGAGAGAGGCAGCAGCGGTAGTCGGCCGGGGTAGGCAATCCGGCCGAAGGCAGCCACGGGATCACGGGTGCCCACAATCGTGGTGATCCCGGCCACGGAGTTCACCACCTGGTTGCCGCTGAACACACCGCAGAAGCTGATGATGCTCACCGGGGCCCGGCTGATGCGGCGCAGGTAATCGGCCACGCCCATCGCCATCTCAGCACCACCGCTGTAGCCCACAAGAGCGATGCGGGAGACGCCATCGGGCCGGAAGCCGGCTTCCGAAAGCCGCAGGGAGATCTTCAGGGCCAGTTCGTAATTGAGGATCGGGCCATAACGGCGATCCGAAGAGATGCCCACCTTGATCACATTGTTGGCCTGCACGAAGATCGCGGCCAGGAGCTGCACCAGCAGATTGGGGTGGTGCTCCTGCAGCGCAAACAGCCGCCGCCAGAACCAGGCGCTGCCGGCATCCTCCGCCAGGGGCACCGGCATCACGGTGTAGGTCTCCAGACCGCGCACCAGCAGCATGTCCGGCCGGAGCTGCTGCTCAAGCACCTCCAGAAACTGCGACACCCGCGGCGGATGATCGCGCTCCAGCTGGTGAATCCCATCGAGATACACCACATAACAGCGGTGGGAACTGCCGCTGGCGTGGTGGCCGCTGAACAGCTGTTCCGCCCGCGGCAAACCCTCCAGCCAGCCTTCCCAGAAGGCGAATTCATTCACCAGCGAATAGATGCCGGCGGCAGGGATCAGCACCAGCAGCAGCACACCGCTGAAGCGCAGCAGCAGCGTGAGATCGTCGGGCGAGAGCACCCGGCGCAGCCCGAGCAGCAGATGGCCGACCCCAACGAAATTGAGGCCCAGGCCGATGGCCAACACCAGCAGCAGCAGCCGCAGGTTGAAGCGCTGGCTGGCTGCGGCATGGGGAGCGTTCATGGATCCCCCAGCTCAGAGGCGAGCATCGAGTAACCCCGCCGCCAGCTCTGGCGGAACAGCAGACCCACCAGCAGAACGGCGAACAGGTAACCGGGAGTGCAGAGCAGAAGCGCCTGCTCCCAGGGCAGGGCAAAGCGCACATGCACGTAGGTGACCACATTGAGGTGCATCAGCACCCAGATCACAAAACCGATGGTCTCGCCGATGTAGGGAGCAGCGACGCACACATAGAAACAGGCGGGCAGCAGACAGGCCGCAATGCCGTCGATGAAGGCGCTGGGATGAACGGGGTTGGAGGCATAGAGGCTGAGCAGCACCATGTCGATCGAGCTGCTCAGCAGAAAGGCCAGCGAGAGGATCAGGGCATCAAGCAGCAGGCGCAACAGGATCTGGCGGGCGCTGAGGCGGTTGGCCAGCAGGGCAAACACATGCGAGAGCGACATCGACACGCCCATCACCAGCAGCAGGCCAAGCCCGAGATCCGTGCGCATCAACCAGCCGCCCAGGCTGTCGAGAATCGCTTCCAAGGCAACTCAACGCTGCGCGGAGGGGCGCAGCTCAGGCCGATTCACAATCCAGATCACAACGATCGAAAGCACGGCGCAGTAGAAGCACCACACGGAGTTGAAGGTGGCGCTGTAGGTGAGCCAGGTGAGAAAGATCGACACGAAGATCAGCACGCCGAACAGCTTCACCGCCCGATCGGAAACAGCCAGCAACGGCAGCACAATGAAACCCCAGTAGGTCAACTCACCCACGGGCTGTGTGTTGACGAAATTATGAATGATGCTATGCAGATTGGAGATGTCGTAGAGCAGGCGGCCTGTGCTGTGCACGGCTGGTTGCACAACCGGCGGATTCAGCAGCACCGGCAGGTAGAAGGCGGTGCCAAGCACGGTGGACACGATGGCCACCCAGCGCAGCCTGGTCTGCAGCCCGCGGGAGTCGGTGCTGCGACTGATCGACCAGGCACTCCAGGGGATCCAGATCATCCAGAAGCAATAGGCAAAGAACAGGAAGCCAAGGCCTGCCAGCGTGGTGAGCGGCTCAATCCGCCCCTGATCGATGGCCGTCCACTCCAGGCCTTCCACCAACTGCTGCACACCGAAGAAAAAGGGTGTGAGAGCCAGAGGCACATAGTTGGGCTGTTTATTTGTTCGTGCCAGATGCGTGCTGTAGAGCCCCAACGGCATCAAAACCGCAGAAGCGGTGAAGCTGGCAGAGGCCGAGAAGCACATGGCGCAGGTGCACAACGTGCCCCATGGATACATCCTTTTCCGAAGTTGAGCAACAACAGAGCAATCAATTGTTGTCAATCAGCTGGCCAGAAGCACATCCGCCACCCGCTCGATCGCCCGGGGATGAACGATGAGCTGGCGATGGGTGAGCACCGGCAGCGCACGGCGACTCCCCACGGGCAGCACGGCACGCCAGCCCGGAAACACGGTGATGTCGGTGGGGGAGAACAGGCTGTGGCAGTCGAGTGGATCGAGCAGATGCCGGTCGCGATCGAGATCGCGCAGCAGCGGGCTGCCGATCTTCATGTCGGCGATGCCGGCCAGCAGGCGATGGGGCACCAGCTGGGCGGTGAGCGTTCCCTGCTGGGGGCTGCCCAGGCAGACAAACCGCCGGGTGCGCCGGTGGCCGCCGTGCTGCTGCAGCCAGGTGCGGCCGATCACCCCACCCATCGAAAAGCCGAACAGATCCAGATCCTGCCCCGCGCTGAAACGGGCCTCGATCAACGCCGCCAACTGGGCCGCCAGCTCACGGATGGGCACCGCACCGAAGCGATGGGGCAGATGCGGGGCATAGAGCTCCAGCGAAGGACGCCGCCGGAGCAGCTCCGTCTCCAGTCGACCGAACAGGCGCGGTGTATCCCACAGCCCGTGCAGGAGAACCAACGGACGGGTCATGCCGGGCGATGCCGAGTGCGTTGCACGGCCACGATGCCGGAAAAACCAGGCACCGGGGCCTGGCATTTGCGCAGCTCCAGCCACAGCGGCACCGGCCCATAGAGCTCCTCCAGCAGCTGGAGGATCTGCTCGCTCCAGTGCTCGAGGGTGAGGCAGCGGATGCAGCGGGCCTGGGCCTGCAGGGCCACGATCGCCCGGCTGTAGTCGAGGCTCAGGCTCAGATCATCACTGGCACCGGCACGGCTGAGATCCCAGCCAAGGCTGAAATCCAGCTCAAACCACTGACCGAGCTGACGCTCCGGCTCAAGCACCCCCACATGGGCCCACAGGCGCAGACCGCGCACCACAACCCGGTCGCCAGGAGGCATCACAGGGGCAGATCGCGATGGGTGAAGCTGCGGCCACCGCCGGCATAGTCGGCCGCGATGTGACCATCGCCGCGCATCCAGTAGCGATAGGTCACCAGACCCTCCAGCCCCACCGGGCCGCGCGGCGGCAGGGTCTGGGTGGAGATGCCCACCTCGGCGCCGAAGCCGTAGCGGAAGCCATCGGCGAAGCGGGTGGAGCAGTTCACGTACACGCCGGCGCTGTCAACGCTGCGCAGGAACCTCTCCGCGGTGGCGGGGTTGGTGGTGCAGATGGCATCGGTGTGGCGCGAGCCGTAGCGGCCGATGTGCTCCAGCGCCTGCTCCAGCGAATCCACCACGCGCACCGCCAGCACGAGATCGGAATACTCCGTGCTCCAGTCGGCCTCGGTGGCGGCGGCTGGCACCCCCAGGGCCTGGCTGGCCGCATCACCGCGCAGCTCCACGCCTGCGGCGCGGAACACCGGCAGGGCCGCCGCCAGGAAGGCCGGCGCGGCCTCGCGGTGCACCAGCAGGGTTTCCACCGCATTGCAGGCGGCCGGGTACTGGGTTTTGGCATCGAGGGCGATGCGCACCGCCTGCTCCACATCCACCTCGCGGTCCACCACCAGATGGCAGATGCCATCGGCATGGCCGAGCACGGGGATGCGGGTGTTGTCCTGGATGAAGCGCACCAGCGCGTTGGAGCCGCGCGGGATGATCAGATCCACCAGACCATCCAGCTTCAGCAGGCCGAGGCTCTCCTCCCGCGAGGTGAGCAGCTCCAGCGCCTGGGGATCCACGGCACTGCCGGCCAGCCCTTCGCGCAGGGCCTCGAGGATCGCCGTGCAGCTGCGGCTGGCCTCACGGCCGCCCTTGAGCATGGCGCCGTTGCCGGAGCGGATCGCCAGCGAGGCGATCTGCATCACCGCATCGGGCCGCGCCTCGAAGATCACCCCCAGCACGCCGAGCGGCACGCTGACGCGCTCCAGCACCAGGCCGGCATCCAGCTCGCGATGCAGCTGACGCACGCCGAGGGGATCGGGCAGCTGGGCCACCTGCCGCACCCCCGCGATCGCACCAGCGAGCTTGCCGGCATCCAGCTTCAGGCGGGCCACCAGGGCCGGCGCCAGGCCATCCGCCGCGGCCGCCGCAAGATCCGCCTGATTGGCCGCCACGATGCGATCGGCCGCGGCCTCCAGCGCCGCGGCCATGGCCAGCACGGCCTCACGGCGCTGCCCATCGCTCAGACGCCCCAGCGCCATGGCAGCCCGGCGCACCGCCGCGGCGCGGTGCAGCAGATCGGGGGAGGGATCGGGAACGCTCACACAGGCCGCAGGCACTGGGCGCATCATCCCAGCAGCCGATCCCGGGCCAGCCGCGCCGCCCCCAGCCGTCCAGCGCCGTTGCCCAGAGCGCAGCGGCGCATCTGCAGGCCGCGGCGGCTCTCGGCCTGCACCCGCTGCTCCACCTCCGCCAGGGCCGCGGGCAGGAAATGGGCGCTTGCCGCGCTCAGGCCGCCGCCGATGAGCACCAGCTCCGGCGTGAGCACATAGATCAGCGAACTGAGCCCCACCCCCAGGCAGCGGCCGTAGTCGCGCCAGATCGCCTGAGCCTGGGGATCGCCGGCCTCGGCGCGCTCACTCAGCTCGCGCGGCGGCAACGGTGAGCGCCGCGCCAGGGCGGCGATGCTGCAGAACTGCTCCAGCGAGCCGCGGTTGCCGCTGTTGCAGGGCGGCCCCTCGGGATCGATGCAGATCAGGCCCGGCTCCGCCGCCGCACCGCCATGGCCGCTGAACAGCTGCCCCCCCAGCAACACCCCACCACCCACGCCGGTGCCGAGGGTGAGCAGCAGCACATCCTGAAAGCCCTGTGCCGCACCGCACCAGGCCTCACCCACCAGGGCGCAGTTGCCGTCGTTGGCGAGGGTGACGCGCCGCTGCAGCTGGGGCTCCAGCCAATCGGCCAGCGGCACCTGCTCCCAGCCGGGCAGGTTGATGCACACCCGCGCCACCCGGGCGGCCGCATCCATCGGCCCGGGCAACCCCACCCCCAGCACAGGCGCCAGCCGATCGGGATCGAGCGCCTGCACCGCCTCCACGATCGCCATCACCACGGCGCCGGGCATGGCCGGCTGGGGCGTGGGCACCTCCAGCTCGGCCAGCAGATCGCCCTCCAGGCTGAAGCGGCCGAGCTTGATCGCCGTGCCGCCCAGATCCACTCCGATCAGCTGGGTCATCCCGGCAACCTAGAAGCGCAGCAGCAGCTGCAACTGGCTCTGCCAGCGGCCCTGGGTGTCGATGGAGGTCTGCACCCCCACCTCCTGGCTGGCCTGGTAGCTCAGGGTGAGCTGCGGCGGCAGATCGCTGCGGTTGGGTGCAGCCAGCACCGAGAAATTGAAGCGCTCGGTGATATCCAGGCCGATCTCGGTGCCCAGCACCAGCTCAGAGGGCAGCTGGCGGGAATTGCGCTCGGCCGCGGTCTCCACCTGGGGGATGAAATACGTGGGATAGATCGCAAAGGTGAGACGTTGGCCGAAGGCATCGCTCAGACCGCTCACCACCGGCGAAAGCAGCGACTGACCGAGCACCGTGGCCAGGGCGGCACCGGCATTGCCACTGGCCAGACCCACGAGTGAATTGCCGCCGATCAGCGCCAGCAGGCGCTCCTGCGACAGCGGCGGCGTGCTGCTGATCCGGATGTTCTGGGAGAGGCGATCGGCCGGGCCGGCGGCCTCCACCCGCACCTTCACCAGCTGGAGCTGATCGAAGGAATCGGCCGCAGCGATGTTCCAGTTGTAGAGGTTCACCTCGCTGGAGGATTCGTTCGTCATCAGCGTGTCGGACACGCGGGTGCGCAGGGCCACATCCACATAGGGAATCAGGCCGAGGCTGGGGGTGAACACCGCCACATTGGCGGCATCGGGATCGAGGTTGAAGGTGGTGGTGAACAGGCTGAGGCGGCCCTTGAGCAGCCGCACCACGCCGATCACCTCGAGCGAGGGATCCAGGCCGCCGCGCAGGGTGAGCAGGCCAGCGGTGTTGAAGTTGAGCAGGTTGGGCACGCTCACCCGCAGATCCGGGCCCAGCCGCACCCGCAGGCCGTTGAAGCGCAGGAAGGGCAGATTCGGCACCCCGGCGCGCAGATCGCGGCTGGTGTCGCCCTCCATCTGCTGGCCCATCACCACCAGCGGCTCCTGGAAGGTCCAGCGCTCCTCCGCCAGCTGGCTCACGCTCACCGGCCGGGTGGGATTGGCTTCCGTGGCCAACCCGCCGGACTGCACATCGATGCTGCCGCGGCTGATCTGGATCTCACCGCCGAGCTGCGGCCGGCGCAGGGAACCGGACACCAGCACCTCCCCATCGGCCTGGGCCTGGAGCCGCGGCAGCTTGAACGGCACCTGCTTCACCTGGAGCTTCAGCGGGCGGGGCTGGCCGGCGATCGACTGCACCAGACCCAGCTGACCGCTGCCGCTGATCTGGCCCTGCTCCCCCACCCGGGCACTGAGCTGCTGCAGCTCCAGCTCCCGGAAATCAAACAGCACCGTGGCCTCGAGCTGGCGCATGGTCTGCCCCGCCACCTGCAGCACGCCATCGCGGAAACGCAGGAAGCCGTTGGCGATCGGTTCCTGGAGCGAGCCGCGCACCAGCAGCTGCAGATCGGCGCTGCCCTGCTGCCACTGCAGCCCGTCGCCACCGAGCTGGGAGAGGAAGCGCAGACCGTCGCCGCGGCTGGCCACGCGCAGCTCCAGGTCGTCGCGATCGGGCTGCAGGGGAATGCTGCCCCGCAGGTCGATCCCGTTCTCCGCACCACTGCTGCGCAGCGACCAGTCGAGGCTGAGGCTGTCGCCCTCCAGGGCCAGATCGCCCCGCTCCAGCTCCAGCCCCTGATCGCCCAGGGCCGCATCCTGCAGCGCCAGCTCCACCTGCAGCTCCGGCCGGCGACGCCCACGGCCCGGCAACACGTAACGGCCCGTTGCCGCCAGCCCGCCCCGCAGCCCTTCCGGCACGGGAGCGAACAGGGCGAGCAGGGCCAGGGGCAGATGCTCGATCGAGAAGCTGCCGGCCCCGCCGAGGGGGCCGCGCACAGTCACCTGCAGCGGCTGCGTGCTGAGGGCCTTGTCGCGGTCGTCGCCGCGCAACCAGAGATGGCCGTCGGCCACCAGATCGAGCGACAGCTGATCGAGCTGCGGCCCGGTGAGGGTGAGATCGGCATTGAGCAGGCCCTGCAGATCGGCGGGATCGAAGCCGCGGTTGGCGCGGTTCTCCCGCTGGAAGCGCTGGGCGAGAACGCGGCGCGCCTTGTCCAGCGCCGCCAGCTGATCGTTGATGCTCAGGCCGAGGGTGTCGATCGAGAGGCCGAGCAGATCGGCGGCCGAACCGCTGAACAGCAAGGGCCCCGAGCGCAGCCGCTGGCTGGCGAGCAGCAGCTGCTGCAGGGCGGTGGAGCCGAACTGGCGCGCCTCGAAGCGCGCCCAGAGCGAGCCCCCCTGCACGCCCTTGAGCTGGATCTTCACGCGTTCCTGCTGCTCGCCCTGCCACAGGCCCTCGGCGCTGTAGCGCTGGTCGCGGTATTGACCGCTGGCCACCAGGCTGCGCCCGTAGACCCCGAGGAACAGGGGGCGCTCCAGGCTGACGTTGCCGGTGATCCAGAGCGGCTGCAGATCGAGCCGGCCGCTGCCGCTCAGATCACCCAGCAGCGGCTGGAACCGGGCGGAGGGTCCCACAGCCAGCTGCAGCCCGGCCAGGGGAAAGTCCTGGGCCTGCCAGTTGTAACGGCGTGGATTGCCGGAAAAAGCCAGCTCGCCACCGGCCCGGCGCAGGCGAACACGGCTGGGCAGCCAACGCCGATCGAGCTGGGCCTGCAGCGCCCCGGGCGTGGCCGGTGCCAGGGCCTGCAGCTGCAGGCTGCCGCCGCCACCGGCCAGCCCCCGCAGGGATCCGCGCCAGCTCTCCTCCAGCTGCAGCGGACCGGCACCCGGGTTCTGCACCAGCAGCTGCAGCTTGGGTTGAAGCGCCGTGAGCGGGCCGACCACCTGACCCCAGGCGCTGAACTCACCCCGCATGCGCGTGCCCAGCAGGGGAGCGAGCCGCTCCAGCGGATAACGCTCCAACTGCAGCTGCAGATCGAGCGGTCCGGGTTGCAGACCGGCGCGCGGCGAGCTGAGCAGCGGCAGCCGGGCCGTGGCCTGCAGCTGGGGGGAGCGGAAGCGGGAGAGTTGCAGCAACCCCGGCTGCCACGCCACCTGCGCCAGCCAATCGCCCAGCAGGGGGTTGCTGCTCTGGCGTAGATCCAGCTGAAACGTTGGCCGGCTCCAGCCGCCGATCTGCCTGAGATCGGCCTGCAGCTTCGGCGCCTCACCCAGCCACGGCCGGAGGGTCTTGGCGAGGTCGCCAGCGAGCTCCAGGCTGCGGCTGCGGACCTTCACCAGCGGCCACAGCGCGCCAGCGGCGGTGAAGCGGGAGCTGCCGCGGCGCAGCTCGAGATTGCGCAGCTGCACGCGCAGCTGGGGCCGGCTGCGGATGGCCACCAGGCCCTGCAGCCGGAGCGGAGCCGCAGGCAGCGCCGCCAGGCGCGGTGAGGGCAAGGTCGCCGCGATCCGCAGGTCGGGGTTCTGCCAGGGCCCAGCCAGCCGCAGCTCCAGCCGCTGCCTTGCGCCGGGCTGTTCGGCCTTGAGCGCCAACTGAAGGTGACCGGGTTGGCGCCGGCCGCTGGCGGACTGAAGCTGAAGGTCGCCCTCGAGCGCAGCGCGCCACGGGCCCCAGCTGAGGCTGGCGGGCTGAAGCCGCACGCCCTGAGCCGTGCAGAACAGCCCGAGCCGGTTGGCCTGCAGGGCTGGGCTGCCGGCACCGGGGGGCTGCCAGCGCAGCTGTGTGGCCGTGAGCCCACCATCGCAGCGGCTGCGGCCCGAGCGGCGCGCCAGCTGCAGCCGCCCGTTCAACGCACCATCCAGACGACCCACCAGCTGGCCGTGCAGGGCCGGGGGCAGCAGCGGCAGCAGCGGCTTGAGCTGCAGCGCGCTGGGCTGCAGCCTCAGCTGCCAGTCGCGCTGTTGCCAGTTGGCCTGCAGCTGGAAGCCCAGTTGGCCGCCATGGCTGGGATCCACCTGGCCGCGCAGGGCCAGATCGCGGTTCCACAGCTCCAGATCGGCGGAACCCTTCACCGCAAAACGCAGCTGCTGGCCATTGCTGCTGTGAAGCACGCCTTCGCCCGCCCGCGGCACCTGGATGCGCAGAGCGATGCGGGGTGGGGGAGCGCCCGGGGGTTGCGCAGGAAGCTGCCAGAAGTTGCCGCGGCTGTTGCGGCGCAGCTGCACCGTTGGGCTCTGCACGCGGATCTGCAGCACCACGGCCCGCTGCAGCACGCTGGCCAACGGATCGAGGCTCGCCTCAACGGCCGGGGTTTCCAGGGTGGAGGGGCTATCGGGATCCGGCAGGAACCGGCTGGGGCCCACCGCAAGCCCGAACGGCCGCAGGCCGGCATAGGGGCCGAGCTGCAGAGGCTGCCCCATCAGCCGCGTGAGCAGAGCCTCCAGGCGCGGCCGCTGCTGGCTGTAGATGCCGGAGGCCAGGCGATCCAGGCCATACCAGGCGCCCCCAGCCACGCTGATCGCTGCGCCCACGGCAAGGGGCACCGCCCACCGCGTGGCCGCCGGATGCTGGTCGCCAACAGGGCGGCCTGATCGGCGAAGGGATCGGCGGATCCGGCGGCCCGTGGGTCTCTGCTGCTGAGCAGGCCGCAATATAAAGGTGATCTTTCGCACCGCTGAACCCCCATGCGCGCCGATCCACTGCTGCTCACCGCCGGCGAGTGGCTGGGTGTGGCCTCCGCCGTTCTGCTGCTGCTCACCGTGGTGGCGTTCGTGGTGCGCTGGGGGATCCGTTTCCGCCTGGTGGGGGTCACCAGCTTCACGGTGCTGCTCTCGCTCTCCTGCCTGGCCTTTGCCGTGAGCTATGCCCCCCGCCTGCAGGTGGAAGGCGCGGTGAGCGTGCCGGTGGTGTTCGACAACGGCTCCGATCTGGTGGTGGCCGCCGCGCCTGCTGATCTGCAGCCGGAGGCCTATGGACCCTCGGTGCAGCAGGTGGCGCTCAACCTGCGCGGCAGCGGCCGCGGCAGCCAGGAGGTGACAGTGCGGCTGCGCCGGGTGGAACCCACGGCCGCGGGCACCGATCGGCCGGTGGTGCTGGCCACGGCGGTGCGCAACCTGGCTGATGGCAGCGTCGCCCTGCAGGACTGATCGATTGACCGCCCCGCTCTACCCCCTGCCGGCGCACTTCCAGCGGGAGCAGCGGGTGCTGCAGGAGCGGGGCGTGATCAGCTGGCAGCAGCTGGCCAAACTCTCTGACGCCGACCTGCGCGAGCTCAGCCGCCGGGGTGGAGCCCTGGAGCGGCAGCTGCGCAAGTTGCGGGGCCAGGCGCAGCTGGTGGTGGAGCTGGACCTCCAGCCCCACGAGGCGGCACTGCTGCTCTATGCCGGGATCGCCAGCAGCCGCGGGCTGGCCCAGGCCTCGCCCCAGCAGCTGCTCACCCAGCTCGGACGGCTCGAGCGCAGCCTCACCGGGATGGCGCCGGCGCGCATCGATGCCACAACGGTGCGGAGCTGGATCGCCCGGGCCCAGCAGCACATCAGTCGCTCCCCGAACTGACCCCACGCTGCCGACCCCGGCCGGACGCAGCACTGAAATGGAAACAGACAACGCCCTTCCATGGGCCATGACGCCGTGACCCAACTCCGCCGCTGCGGCCCTGGGCTGGCCCTTGCCCTGGCCCTGCTCACGCCGCTGGCCGCCGAGGCCAACTCGCCGCTGCTGGATTCGGTGAAGAAGAACCCACAGCAGGCCAAGGCCCTCTGCGCGCAACTCAAGGCCTTCAACGCCCAGGGCATCTCTTACACCTCCCCGCAAGCGCTCGCGCAGATCGCCGCCCAGCGGGGCCTGAACACCACCGACGCTGAGATCCTGGCCACGTACGTGGTGGGGCTGTACTGCCCGGACGTGCGCTGAGGGTGACCGCCTCGGTGAGCGACGCCTGGGTCGCGACCGCAGATGGGCTCAACCTCTGCTGCCGGATCTGGATCCCGGCTGGCCGCGGCCCCTGGCCCACCCTGCTGATGCGCCAGCCCTACGGCCGGGCGATCGCCTCCACGATCACCTACGCCCATCCCCACTGGTATGCCAGCCAGGGGTACGCCGTGGTGGTGCAGGACGTGCGCGGCCGCGGCGATTCCGAGGGCGTGTTCGGCGGCTTCCGGCAGGAACCCGCCGACGGCAGTGCCACCCTGGCCTGGCTGCGGAGCCAGAGCTGGTGCTCGGGCCGGGTGGGCAGCTACGGCTTCTCCTATCAGGGGCTGAGCCAACTGCTGCTCGAGGGGGAGGGTGCGCTGCCGGATGCCCTGGCGCCGGCCATGGCGGGGCTGGATGAACGGCTGCACTGGGCCAGTGAGGGCGGCTGCCACTGGTGGGCCCTGGGGCTGGCCTGGGGACTGCAGTTGGCGGCGCAGAGCTGCCGGCGCCGCGGCGATGAAGGCAGCTGGTGGGAGATCCGGCGCAGCCTGGACAGCGGCAGTTTCCTGGCCGAAGGGCTCAGCCTGCTGGAGCGGCACGACCCGGAGGGCATGGCCCTGGGCTGGCTGCGGCGCGATCCGGCCGATCCGGCCGGCTGGACGGTGCATGAGCCGCCTGCACCGCTCTGGCGGCGACCGATGCTGCTGGTGGGCGGCTGGCACGATCCCCATCTGACAGGGGTGCTCGACCTCTGGCGGCGCTGCAGCCAGGCCGGCGGCCAGCCCTGGCTGCGGCTGGGCGCCTGGAGCCACCTGCACTGGCGCGGCGGCATCGACGCCCTGCAGCTGGCCTTCTTCAACAGGCACCTGCGCGAGCAGGACGACGCCACCACAGCGTTGCCCCACCAGCCCTGCCTGCTGCAGGAGATCAGCAGCCTGTCCTGGCTGGCCCGCTCGCCCGCCCAGGCCAACGGGTTGCACTGGAGCCTGCGCAGCGGCGGGCTGGCGGCCGTGGACAGCAGCGAAGGCCAGCTGCAGCACGGTGATCAGGCCGGCGCAGGCCGCGTGAACGTGGTGCATGATCCCTGGCGCCCACTGCCCGGCCGCGGCGGCCATCTGGGCCTGGATGCCGGCGCGGTGGAGCGGAGCGATCTCGATGCCCGCTGCGACGTGGCCTGCTTCACCGCCGCGCCCCTGAGCGAGCCCCTGGAACTCCTGGGCCGCCCCGTGCTCAGCCTGCCTGCCGCCGCCGACCAGCCCGGCTTCGATCTCTGCGTGGCTGTTTCAGTGCTGCGCACGGATGGAACGGTGTTGCAGTGCAGCACCGGCGTGGCCCGCCATCGCGGTGAGGGGTGCCTGCGGCTGAGGCCACGCCGCATCGAACTGCAACCGCTGCTGCTGCTGCTGCAGCCGGGAGAACGGCTGCGCCTGTCGATCGGCCTGGCGGCCTGGCCTCAGGTGGCCGTGAATCCCGGCGATGGCTCGATGCCCCTGGGGCCGGCGGGCCCGGAGCACCGCGTGATCACGGCCACGCTGGAGCTGGCGGACGCGCGTCTCAGCATCCTGCCGATGGTTGGGGCAAACTGAGCCCACTTCTCACGGTTGCGATGTTGCGCCCGCTGCGCCCTGCCCTGTTGACCCTGGTGGCCGCAACCCTGCTCAGCGTTGCACCACAGCTGCCTGCCGCCCGGGCGCAGACCGGCGCGGCAGCCGGCAGCGGCACCGCCCTCACGGTGGATCAGGCCCGCGCCGCTGCCGTGCGGGTGCTGGAAGCGATCAAGAGCGGTGATGCCAACGCCCGCTACGCCCAGTTCGCCCCCGCGATGCAGGCGATCACCAGCCCCTCGATGATCGCGGCCACGATGCGCACCCAGCCGAAGGTGCGCAGCTACGAACTGCTCAGCGTGCGCAGCGGCCTGGACGGCAGCACCGTTGAGGCCGAACTGAACACCACCGCCGGCAACCGCGTGGTGTTCATGGTGCTCGATGCCCAAGGCCTGATCGAGCGCTACTACGTGGACCGCGCCGATGACGCCACCAGCAAGGTGGCCCTGCGCTTCGTGGAAGCGGTGGCCACCGGCAACTTCATCACCGCCCAGAGCTTCCTCAGCCCCGCCGTGCAGGAAGAGCTCACCCCCGCAGCGCTGCAGCGCAAGTGGCTGGGGCTGCAGCGGGAAACGGGCACCTTTGTGAAGGTGGGACGGGCCGTGGAGGCGGAAAGCACCCCGGATTCGCGCCTGGTGCTGGTGAACGTGCAGTTCAACCGCCTCAGCGACAACCTCTACGTGATCCTCAACAGCGAAAACCAGATCACCGGGGTGGATTTCCCGGAATCACCCGCTGGCCCGAAGCCGGTTCGCTGAACAAGGCCGCTGCAGCGAGAAAACGGCCTTAAGCTCCCAGCCACGCTTTTGCACTCAGGCCTGTGCTGGCTCAGCTCGACTGGATGGTGGACGACGCTCAGCGCCTGGCGGAGTGCCGGCACGACCATCCGTTTGCGGTGCTGGGCCCCCAGCCGCTCGACAACGGCAACTGGGTGGTGCGGGTGTGGATGCCCGAAGCCGAGCGGGTGCAGCTGATGAACGGCGGCGCGGCCATCCCCATGGCCACGCCGCACCACCCCTGGATCTTCGAGGCGGAACTGGCGCAGGACCCGGGCAGCGGCTACCAGGTGCACGTGCTGCGCGGCGGCATTGAGCACGTGGCCCACGACCCCTGGGCGTTCCGGGAGGAGTGGATGGGCGAGATGGATCGCCATCTGTTCGCCGAAGGCAATCACCACCACATCTGGCAGCGCATGGGCGCCCATGTGGTGACGCGGAACGGCATCGCCGGGGTGATGTTCTGCCTGTGGGCCCCCAACGCCCGCAGCGTTTCCGTGCTGGGCAACTTCAACAGCTGGGACGGGCGCCATCACCCGATGCAGGCCCGGCTGGGCGGCTGCTGGGAGCTGTTCATTCCGGGGCTGAACCCCGGCGAGATCTACAAATACGAAATCCGCACCCAGGCGGGCCACTGCTACCAGAAAGCCGATCCCTACGGCTTCCGCCACGAGGTGCGGCCCGACAACGGCTCCATCGTGGAGACCCTGGGGGGCTACAGCTGGACCGACGGCGCCTGGATCCAGGAGCGCGACAGCCGCAATCCGCTCGACCAGCCGATCGCGGTGTACGAGATGCACCTGGGCAGCTGGATGCATGCCAGCGCCGACGATCCCTACATCGAGCCGGACGGCAGCCCGCGTCCGCCGGTGCCGGCCGCCGACCTCAAGCCCGGCGCCCGCCTGCTCACCTATCCCGAACTGGCCGATCGGGTGATTCCCTACGTGAAGGCCCGCGGCTTCACCCACATCGAGCTGATGCCGCTCTCGGAGCATCCCTTCGATGGTTCCTGGGGTTATCAGGTGACGGGCTGGTATGCCCCCACCAGCCGCTTCGGTTCGCCGGATGAATTCCGGGCCTTCGTGGATCGCTGCCACGCCGAGGGCATCGGCGTGATCCTCGACTGGGTGCCGGGCCACTTCCCCAAGGACGCGCACGGTCTGGCCTTCTTCGACGGCCAGCACCTCTACGAGCACGCCGACCCTCGCATCGGCGAGCACAAGGAGTGGGGCACGCTGATCTTCAACTACAGCCGCAACGAAGTTCGCAACTTCCTGGTGGCGAACCTGGTGTATTGGTTTGAGCAGTTCCACATCGATGGCATCCGTGTGGATGCGGTGGCCTCGATGCTCTACCGCGACTATCTCCGCCCGGATGGGGAATGGATCCCCAACGAGCACGGCGGCCGCGAGAACACCGAGGCCGTGCAGTTCCTGCAGCAGGCCAACCACGTGCTGTTCCAGCACTTCCCCGGGGCCCTGTCGATCGCCGAGGAATCCACCACCTGGCCGATGGTGACCAAGCCCACCGACATGGGAGGTCTGGGCTTCAACCTCAAGTGGAACATGGGCTGGATGCACGACATGCTCGATTACTTCGAGCTGGATCCCTGGTTCCGCCAGTTCCACCAGAACAATGTGACGTTCTCGATCTGGTATGCCTACACCGAGAACTTCATGCTCGCCCTCAGCCACGACGAGGTGGTGCACGGCAAGAGCAACCTGCTGCACAAGATGCCGGGCGACGACTGGCAGAAGTTCGCCAATGTGCGGGCACTGCTGGCCTACATGTGGACCCACCCGGGCAAGAAAACCATCTTCATGGGGATGGAATTCGGCCAGCGGGGCGAATGGAACGTGTGGGGCGATCTGGAGTGGGAGCTGCTCCAGTACGAACCGCACCAGGGCCTGCAGCGCCTGGTGGACGATCTCAACGGCTTCTACAAATCGGAGCGGGCGCTCTGGGGCGACGACTTCAGCGAGTACGGCTTCCAGTGGATCGACTGCAACGACAACCGTCACTCGGTGATCAGCTTCATGCGGCGGGAGAGCACCACCGGCCGCTGGCTGGTGGTGGTGGCCAACTTCACGCCCCAGAGCCATTCCCACTACCGCGTGGGCGTGCCGATGAGCGGCTACTACAAGGAGGTGTTCAACACCGACGCTGAGCGCTACGGCGGCAGCAACCTCGGCAACCTCGGCGGCAAGTTCACCGATCAGTGGGGCATCCACGGCTACGAGCACTCGCTCGACCTGTGCCTGCCGCCCCTCTCGGTGCTGGTGTTCCAGCGCGACGAAGCACGCAGCCAGGAACTGGAGGCGGGCAGCGCTTCCTAGGTGTGTGACGAAGCGGCAGACCCCTGCCGCCGGCAGGCCTGGAACGGGGGTGCCTTCGGGTAGGTTCGCGCTTCGCGTCCCCCTCGCCCATGACCGAAACCGCCCCCCTGCTGCTGCGCGCCGCCCGAGGTGAGCAGGTGGAGCGGCCGCCGGTGTGGATGATGCGCCAGGCGGGCCGCTACATGAAGGTCTACCGCGACCTGCGCGACCGTCACCCAGGTTTCCGTGAACGCTCGGAGAACCCGGATCTCTCCTTCGAGATCTCGATGCAGCCGTTCGAGGCGTTCAAGCCCGATGGCGTGATCCTCTTCTCCGACATCCTCACGCCCCTGCCGGGCATGGGGATCAACTTCGACATCGTGGAGAGCAAGGGTCCTCTGATCCAGGACCCCATTCGCTCCCTGGCCCAGGTGGAAGCCCTGCGCCCGCTCAACCCCGCCGAGAGCATGCCCTTCGTGGGTGAGGTGCTCACCCGCCTGCGCAGCGCCGTGGGCAACCAGGCGGCTGTGCTCGGTTTCGTGGGCGCCCCCTGGACGCTGGCGGCCTATGTGGTGGAGGGCAAGAGCAGCAAGAACTACGCGGTGATCAAGGCGATGGCCTTCCGCGAGCCCGAGCTGCTGCACAAGCTCCTGGATCACTTCGCCGAATCGATCGCGGCCTACCTGCGCTACCAGATCGATTCCGGTGCTCAGGTGGTGCAGATGTTCGATTCCTGGGCCGGCCAGCTCAGCCCCGCCGACTACGACACCTTCGCAGCGCCGTATCAGAAGAAGGTGGTGGACCTGGTGAAGCAGACCCACCCCGACACCCCCTTCATCCTCTACATCTCCGGCAGCGCCGGCGTGATCGAACGGATGGCCCGCACCGGCGTGGACATCGTGTCGCTCGACTGGACCGTGGACATGGCCGAAGGCCTGGCACGGCTGCCGGAGACCGTGGGCGTGCAGGGCAATGTGGATCCCGGCCTGCTGTTCGGCAGCCACAAGGCGATCCAGGAGCGCATCGACGACACCGTGCGCAAGGCCCGCGGCCGCAAGCACATCCTCAACCTCGGCCACGGCATCCTGCCCGGCACGCCTGAGGAGAACGGCCAGTTCTTCTTCGAAGCCGGCAAGAGCGTGATGGAGCGCCTCGGAGCCGTCGCTTGAGCGCTGCGCCTGCCCGGATCCTGATCACCGGCGCCTCCGGTTGCGTCGGCCAGCACATCGCTGAGCAGCTGCTGCGCGAAACCGATGCGCAGCTGCTGCTGTGGCTGCGGGATCCGGCCAAGCTCACCGCGGTTCCAGCCGATCATCCGCGCATCACCCTGCTGGTGGGCGATCTGCGGGATCCGGAACCCCATCGCGCCGCCATCGCCTCGGCGACGCGGATCATTCACACGGCCACCGCCTGGGGCGATCCCGAACGGGCGCTGCAGGTGAATGTTGTGGCCGTGAAGGCCATGCTGGCGGCCACCGATCCGGCGGTGCTGGAGCAGGTGGTGTATTTCTCCACCGCCAGCATCCTCAATCGGGATCTGGAGCTGCTGCCGGAAGCGATGGACTACGGCACCGAATACATCCAGACCAAGGCCCAGTGCCTGCAGCAGCTGGAGCAGCATCCGCTGGCCGAGCGGATTGTGGCGGTGTTCCCCACGCTGGTGTTCGGCGGCCGCGTGGACGGCAGCGGCCCCTTCCCCACCAGTTATCTCACCGCCGGCTTGAAGGAAGGCGCCCGCTGGCTGTGGCTGGCCAAATGGCTGCGGGCCGATGCCTCCTTCCACTTCATCCACGCCGCCGACATTGCGCGGGTGTGCGTGCACCTCGCCACCAACCCGCACGAGCCCAACCCGGAGCCCGGTCAGGGCAAGGTGCGCCGCCTGGTGCTGGGGCAGCCAGCGGTGACGGTGAACGACACCGTGAAGCGGCTCTGCCGCTGGCGGCGCAGCTGGTGGCCACCGGTGGGCCTTGATCTGCGGGGCTGGCTGATCGAAGGCCTGATCAAGCTGCTGCGGATCGAGGTGAACGCCTGGGATCGCTTCTCGATCCGCCAGCGCCACTTCGTGCATGAGCCGATCAGTCCGCCGGAGCGCTTTGGCATGGTGAGCCACGCACCCAGCCTGGAAGCGGTGTTTGAGGACGCCGGACTGCCCCACCGCGGCTGATCGTTCAGCTGATCACAGCGGCAGGTTTCAAATGTTGCGAACCTCTGCAGCAACGCACACGCAGGGAACAGTGGCCTTCTAATTTGGCCAGGTTGCACGAGCTCCGATGCGCCGTCTTCTCTCTGTCATTGCTCTCTGCCTGGCGCTGGTGCTGGGTGCTGCCCCCAGCTTCGCTGCTGACGCCGACCACGGCGCTCAGGTGTTCTCCGCCAACTGCGCTGCCTGCCACATGGGCGGTGGCAACGTGGTGAACGCCGAGCGCACCCTGAAGAAGGATGCCCTCGAGGCCTACCTGGCCAACTACAGCGCCGGCCACGAAGAGGCCATCCAGTATCAGGTGACCAACGGCAAGAACGCCATGCCCGCCTTCGGTGGCAAGCTCAGCGCCGACGACATCGCCGATGTGGCTGCCTACGTGGAGTCCATGAGCCAGAAGGGCTGGGCCTGATTCACCCGTCCCCCGCACTCACGAAGCCGTCCCTGAGGGGGCGGCTTTTTTTTGACTGGGCTCGGTTGAACGCAGCTCCTGGCATTGCCAGACGGCACGAGCGCCGCCATCCTGCCGTTCAGCTGCTGAGCCTGGATGTCGGCGCTCCACGCGGAACCGTTCCCGCTGCCGCCTCGGCAGCCGAAGCGATCTGTTCGCATCCGCCCCTCCGCCCCCATCAAGCCCCGCGATCAACGCGAGGCTGCCGTGGTGCGGTTTCTGCAGCAGTCGGCCCTGCCAGCGATCAGGCCCCTGCCCGGATCAGGTTCGTTGAGCCATTAGCTCCCGGCGACACTGCAGCACCGCCAGGTAGAGCTCTTCATCGATCTCCCGGATGTCGTATTCGCTGGGCAGCACGCCATGGATATGGCGATGCACCACCAACCAGCAGTTGCGCTCGGGGTCACTGGCGGTGGCGTCGAACTCCAGCGATTCCTGGGCCAGTCGCTTCAGCAATTCTGCCCGTGCTTCCTCAACCATTCGCCACACTGGTGAAACGTTCCCGCGCCATCATGCCGATCACGCTCCGGCACCTGGGCCCCATCGCTCTGCCCCTGTTCCTGCTGCTGGCCAGCGGGGGTGGAGCTCTGGCCCAGAGCCAGATGGAGGATCCCGATCTGAACCTGATTCAGGGCGGCGGCACCCCCTCGGTGTTCGGCCCAGGCAAGGTCGTCCTTCCCGCCAGCAGCTGTCCGGCGATCGTGAATGTGGGAGCCGGCGACATCCAGCCGATGCGGCTGCCCCCCAGCGAGGTGGCCGCCAAGAACAAGCTCGGCTGTCTCTCCCCCAATGATGCGATCTACGGCGCCGATGGCTGCCCCTTGCGGCTGTGTGGGGGCAACCGCGGCACGGTCCCCCTGCCGGCTGCAGGGGGACCCTCTGGGCAGACCCCTTAGGGCCGCTGCTTCAGCAAGGCATAGCCACCGAAGCCGATGCCACCGCCGAGCAGGAGAATCAACCAATCGCGCACGGCGGGCGATGGTGACCAGAGCCGTGGTAGCGGGCTGCCTTTGGGATCCGGGCCATACGCCACCTGACAGGCAGCGTTCAGCAGCTGGGCCTGGGCTGCACTGGAGGGAACCTGACCATCCAGCAGACCCTGCTGACAGTTGACACCACCCTGGACCGGCGGGCTGCTGGCCACCGAATAGCTGAAGTTGGCGCCACTGTTGCCCACGGCGTCCACTGAGCCGTAATTGAGCTGATAGTTGCTGTCAGGCACATTGATCACCGCGGACTGCTGATCGCTGGCCTGATTGACGAGCTCGGTGATCGCAGCACCGGTGGCAAGCCCCGCCACTCCCCAGGCGGCGGCGTTACCGCCCCACCAGCTCCAGGTATCGGGCTTCCAGTTGTACCAGCCGTAGCTCCAGGAGCGATCACCCCAGTAGCCCCCATTGCGCCAATTGGTGTTCCAGCCACCGTTCCAGCGGTTGTTCCAGTCATCACCGCGCCAATTGTTGTTGCGCCAGTTGTTATCGCGCCAGTTGCGGTTGCCCCAGCCAAGACGGCTGGCGTCAAAGCGATCCTTGCCACCGTTGGTGGCGCGGTTGTAATCATCGCGGCTGATGTTGTGGTGCAGAGCCGGGGTACGCACACCACCGCCATAGACGTGATGACCACTGTGACCGCCACCACCGCCAGCATGACCGGCATCATCGCGGGCTAGTGCCACAGAGGCCTGCAGTGAGGTGAGCACCATGGCAGGGGCCAGCCAGCGCATGAAGCGATGCCTGGTGGGATGAGAACGCATCGAAAGCGAACGCAGATCTGGTGCGTTCGTAGCAGTGATGACAGCTTTCGGCTACAGCACTGCAAAACCTGCAGCAGAACGGCACACTGGGGTGGCGTCAATCCAGCCAAGATGGCTCTCAAGACTCTGCGT
>CAJXSQ010000021.1 GCA_913061215.1 uncultured Synechococcus sp.
GCCATGGCGGCCACGATGCCGAGGGCCAGGATCAGCAGGGCTGGCACCAGGGCGGCTCCCACGCGCTCATCGCTGGCGTATTGATACACGCGCACCGCCAGGGTGTCGAAATCGAAGGGGCGCAGGGCGAAGGTGAGCGGCAGCTCCTTCACCGTGTCCACGAACACCAGCAGGCCACCCACCAGCAGCGGCCCGCGCAGCAGCGGTAGATGCACCCGCTGGAGCACGCCCAGCCAGCTGTTGCCCAGGGAGGTGGCGGCTTCATCCACGCTGGGGGGGATCCGCTCGAGGGCGGCGTCCAGCCCCCCTTTGGACACGGCCAGGAAGCGATCGGCGTAACCCCACACCAGCAGCAGCAGTGGCGCCAGTGCCAGCGGGCCGCCGATCAGCATCAGAGCCAGGGCCAGCACCGTGCCGGGGATGGCGTAGCCCAGGCCGGCCAGAAAGGTGAGCCGCTGCAGCAGCACGTTGGGAATCCAGCGTTTGGCGATGGCCAGCACCAGGCCGCCCGCCACGGTGAGGGCTGCTGCGAGCAGCGCCAGGCCGAAGCTGCGGCTGCCCAGGGCCAGCAGTTCGGCGCTGTCCTCCGGGCGGATCTGATCCCAGCTGAGGGCGGCCCAGCTCAGGGGCACACCCAGGCTGATCAGCGGTGGCAGCAGGCAGGTGAGCTGGCTCAGCCAGCGCCGCAGCCCCCGCAGACTCCAGTGGGGATCCGCATCGCCATCGTTGCCGAGGTTCCAGCAGCGGCTGCGCTGGCGCAGGCTGCGTTCGGCGCCCACCAGCAGCGCCACGATCACCAGGGCCATCAGGGCCAGAGCCACGGCCCCCTGCGGGTCACCCTCCTGCTGCCAGCGCATCAGGATGCCGGTGGAGAGGGTGGGAACCCCCAGCAGCTGCACCGCCCCCAGCTCATTCACCACCTCCATGCCGCCCAGGGCAACCCCGGCGCCGATCGCCGGCAGGGCCATCGGCAGCGCCACCCGGCGGAAGCTGCCCCAGGGGCCCACACCGAGGCTGCGGCAGGCCTCCAGCTGGCGGCGGCCGCTCACCGAGAAGCTTTCGGTGGAGAGCAGAAACACATAGCTGTAGGTGCTCAGCACCATCACCAGCAGCGTGGGTGCGAAACCGTGCACCCGGATGCCGAAACGGCTGCCCAGATCGATCCAGGTGGCGGCCAGCAGGTAGCTGGGTGTGGCCAGCGGCAGCAGCTGGGCGATGCGCAGCCCGCGCCGCCCCGGAAAGTCGCAGCGCGCCGTGAGCCAGCCGGTGGCGGTGCCGAGCAGGGCCGTGAGCAACCCCACCAACAGCACCAGCGCCAGGGTGTTGCCCACCTGTTCGGGCCCATCGAAGCCCAGATCAAGGCCCAGCCCCTGATCGCTTCCCAGGGCAAACCAGCCCAGGCCCAGCACCGGCGCCAACGCCAGCAGGCAGAGCGCCAGCACGGCGGAGCCCAGCAGGCTGCGATGGGGCAGGCGGGATGGAGCGCTGTCGGTGAGGGGAACCATGGGCAAAAAGCCTACGGGGCCAGGCCTTTGCACGGTTCGGCGTGACGAATGTCACACCCCGGCGTGGTCAATGATCGTTGGCCTTTGGCAGGGGCCTTGCTGCTGGCCATAGTGCACGCCAACCGTTCCATTCCTCGTTGAAACGTTCTGTTCTGAAGTGGCCGTCGCGGCCTGAGCAGCTCGGCGCCCTGGCTCTGCTCGGCGTCACCGCCGGCGGCGCCGCCATCGCGGCCATCGGCTTTGAGTGGGCCCAGGCCCAGAGCCAGGAGATCGGCGTGTACTCCGGCCGGCACTACAACACCGATAAAAAGCTCTATCAGCAGTTCACCGCCCGCACCGGCATCAAGGTGAAACTGCTCGAGGCGAAGGACGACGCCCTGATCGAGCGCGTGCGCGCCGAGGGCCGCAACAGTCCGGCGGATGTGCTCGTGCTGGTGGATGCGGCCCGCCTCGACAAGGCGGCCGACATGGGCCTGTTCCGGCCCACCAGTTCGGCGGCATTGAAGCGCGATGTGCCGGCCAATCTGCGCGATGCCAAAGGCCGTTGGTATGGCCTCACCCGGCGCGTGCGCGTGGCCGTGGTCAATCCCAAGCTGGTGAACCCGGCCAGCATCCGCACCTACGCCGATCTGGCCAATCCGGCCCTGAAGGGCAAGCTCTGCCTGCGGGATCGCAAGAGCGTCTACAACCAGTCGCTGGTGGCCGATCAGATGATCCTGCGGGGCGATGCGGCGGCGGCCAAGTGGGTGAAGGGGATGACGGCCAACGTCACCCGGCCTTACTTCACCTCGGACACGCCGTTGATCCGCGCGATCGGCAACGGCCAGTGCGGTGTGGGCCTGGTGAACACCTACTACGTGGCGCGGATGCTCGCGGGCGACAACGGTGCCGCCGACAAGGCCGTGGCCAGCCGCCTGAAGGTGGTGTTCCCCGATCCGGCGCACGTGAACATCAGCGGTGCCGGCGTGGTGAAGACCTCCCGCAACCCTGAGGCCGCCCAGAAGCTGATCGAGTTTCTGGCTTCCCCCAGCGGCGGCCGCGGCTACGCCGAAGCCAACAACGAGTACCCGCTCAAGGGCTATGGCAGCAATCCGATCCTGAAGCGCTTCGGCACGTTCAAGGCCGATGGCGTGTCGGCCGAACAGATGGGTGCCAAGAACAAGGCCGCTGTGCAGCTGATGGCCCGCAACGGCTGGAAGTAGGGCTGAAGCCTTCGCCCACGCGCGCCAGCGCTTGTTTGATGAAGCCAGTCGCGGCAGGTGGGAGGCCTGCGGCGGCTGGCTTTTTGCTGGCCGCCGGCAGGCGCAGGCTTCGCAGTTGCCAGTTGTTATTGAGAATCGCTTGCAAAAGGAGCCAGGCTTCTCTACATTGCGACGCATTCGCAATTAGCCCCGCTTTCGACGGGCCCATGAGTTTTCGTTTCCTCCCTGATGCCCCTGTCAACGCCGTGCGCATGCCGGTGGGGCAGACCGTGCTGCTCGATCCCGCCCTGCGCCCCGAAGGCAGCTGCATCGAGGTGCTGGAGGGGGTGGCGCGCGTGTACTGCCCCTGCGAGGAAACCGAAGGCATGACGCTCGCCTTCCTGCAGGCCGGCGATCAGCTGCGCACCGATCGGCTCTGCAGCGAGGGTGTGTGTGTGGAGGCCCTCACACCCCTGGTGTTCAGCACGGAAGCGCAGCCCGCCGCCGAGGCCGGTTTCGATCCGGTGAACGAGTGGACCCTGCAACTGCTGCGCATCCGCCACCTCGGCAACGCCGAGCAGCGGCTGCACGCCCTGCTCAGCCTGTTGGTGCGGCGTCTGGGCCGCCGCTGCGGCGACTGGTGCGACCTGCCCTTCCGCCTCACCCATGAGCGCATCGGCGAGCTGATCGGTGCCACCCGCGTCACCACCACCCGCATGATCTCCCGCATCCGCCAGGCCCAGTTGATGCAGGTGCCGGTGGGCGACAGCTGCCTGCGTCTGGCGCCGGAGCTGGTGGAGCGTGCACCCCTGGCGGCGGCTTAATCCAGCGGGTCGTCGGGGAATTCGCGGTGGTGCAGAGCGCGCCGCAGCTCCTCCTCTTTGGCCTTGCGGGCCTCGTCCTCCAGGCGGGCGGCCCGGGCGAAGGGGCACCAGTCCTCAAACGGCGGCTCATTCAGCTTGTAGTAGCCGAATTCCGCCCGCATCCGCTCCATGCACTCCATCGAGCAATGCTCGGGGTAGCGCGGGCAGTGTTCAACGGGCTGGGTCTGCGTGTCCGGCACGGTCTGCTCTGGCCCGGGGAACCTGCCCGCCATTCTCGGCTCCCGGGGCCGCTGCTGGGGCTCAGCTGCTGAAGGCGTGCAGGCTGATGCTCTTGCTCACGTGCTCCGGCAGGTTGCGCGAGATCGGGCAGAGCTTCATCCGCTCCTGCATGTAGGCGATCGCTTCGCCGCTGGCGCTGGTGTCGTGGTCGAGGCGGATGCGGAAGTCGCCCTCCACGCTGGCGATGATCCAGTCGCTGCTGGTGCTGACGCTGAAATCGGCCTGCACCTCCAACAGCGGGATCGCCTTCTCGCGGGCGTTGGCCACCAGATAGAAGTGCTGGCAGAGCAGCAGCGAGATCAGATAGATCCGGAAGCCCGGCATGGTGAGGCTGAGCTGCTGGGGTTCCCACAGGCCGGAATCGCTGAGGAACTCCACCACCAGATCGCTGGTGCTGCGCTCGGGCGGGCGGTGGCTGCTGCGCAGCCGGAAGTGGAAGGTGCGTTGGCTCATCGGATCGGTGGGGGTGAGGTGCGGGCGATCAGGCGGGTGGGATGGCTTGGGGTGCGCTGGGCGCTGGGGCTGGGTTGGCGTTTCCAGGCTTCAAGGCCACTGAGCAGTGCTGAACCGATCAGCAGCACCGAAAAGCCCTGGCGCAGGCGGCGGTCGCTCAGGTGCGGGGCCAGCCGCTGGCCCACCACGGCACCCACGGCGCCGCCGATCAGCAGCGGCAGCATCAAGGGCAGGCTCTGCGCCGGCCAGTAGCCCAGAGCGCCCAGGGCCACCAGGGCGTTCACGGCGATCAGCAGCAGGCTGGTGCCGCTGGCCAGCTGCATCGGCAGGCCAGCCAGCAGCACCAGGGCGGGAACGATCGCGAAGCCGCCGCCCACGCCGGCGATGCCGGTGAGCAGCCCCACCAGCACCCCCTGGAGGGCGAGCAGCAGGGGGCGCTCGTTCGCGCCAGCCGCGTCGCGGTGCCCGCCGCGGGTGAGCAGCCAGGAGGCCACCAGCGCCGCCACGGAGAACACCGCCAGCTGCACGGATTCAGGGATCAGGCCCGCCTTCACCCAGCTGCCCCCCAGCCAGCTGCCCAGCAGGGCCGGCAGGCCCAGGATCAGCGCCGGCCGCGGGGCGAACTGGCCGCGGCGGATGTAGGGGCCGAGGTTGGCGAGGGCCAGCAGCATCACCACCAGCAGCGAGAGGGGCACGGCTTCGCGGGTGGGCAGGGCGGCACCGCTCACCAGCAACGGCAGCAGCAGGATCGAGCCTCCCGCCCCCAGCACTGAGAGCAGAAAGCCGATCAGGCCTCCGCCGATCCCCAACAGGATCAGGCTGCTCAGCTCCATCAGATCGACACCTTGTTCCAGGGCATCACAGCCAGCAGCCGGGCCATGCCGCAGAAGCCTGTGACACCGGCGAAGGTGAGCCCGGCACCCACGAACCAGGTGATCGCGATCCAGCCAGGGGCGGCCACGTTGCTGAGGATCAGCCCGAGCAGGATCAGCGAGCCGGCGGCGATCTGCACCTGGCGCATCAGCGGCAGGGGGGCGTTCTTGAGCTTGCGCACGGGATAGCCGGCCTGCTGCCAGCTGGGCACGCCACCGGCCAGGTCCACCACGGGGTGGGGGTGGCCCCGATCCAGCAGGTGGTGCAGGCCCTTGGTGCTGCGGTTGCCGCTCTGGCACACCAGCACGAGCGGGCCCTGGGGCAGGTCGGCCTGGTGCAGCCGGCTGAGGGGCACGTTGAGGCTGCCGGCGATGTGGCCGCTGGCGTACTCCATCGGCTCACGCACATCGATCACGGTGATGCGCTTGCTCGCCAGCTGATCGGCCAGGTCCTGAGCCGTGATGCTCTGGGGGGTGGTCATGGTTGCGGTGTGGGTCACGGGATGGTGGGTGTTGGGGGTTGGAGGGATCACACGGTTGCGGCACCCTTCAGCGGGTAGCCCTCGTCGTTCCAGTGGCTCAGGCCGCCGCGCAGGTTGGCCACCTCGCTGAGCCCTTCCTTGAGCAGTTGCTGGGTGGCCAGAGCGGAGCGGCTGCCGGAGTGGCAGACCACCACCACCGGCTTGCCGGAGGGGATCTCCTGGCGGCGCGCCTCCAGCTCCGGCAGCGGGATGTTGAGGCTGCCTTCGATGAAGCCGTCAGGCCCGTGCAGCTCCTCGGGTGAGCGCACATCGAGGATGGTGAGATCGCTCCGGTGAGCGGCCACCCAGGCGGCGCTGAGTTCGGGCAGGCCGGCGTAGCTGCGGTGCAGCGGTGCCCAGGTGGCACGGGTGCGGGGTTCGCGTGGCTTGCCGGAGCGCATGTTGCCCGGCAGGGCCTCGGCGATCTTGTGGGGATGGGGCAGCTTCATGTTCTGCATGTGCCCCACGAAGTCGCGTTCGGTGGCGGCGCCGCCGAGGCGGGCGTTGAAGGCCTTTTCCTCCGCCACCGACGACACCGTGCGACCGGTGTAGTCGTGCCCGGGGTAGAGCAGGCAGGCCTCCGGCAGGCTGAAGATCTGCTCGGTGATCGAGCTCCAGAGGGTGTGGGCGTTGCCCTGCTGGAAGTCGCAGCGGCCGCAGCCCCGCACCAGCAGGGCATCGCCGGTGAAGGCCATCGACTGGTCGTCGAGCACGAAGGTGACGCAGCCATCGGTGTGTCCCGGGGTGCTGCGCACCTCCACGAAGCGGTTGCCGAAGGCCACGCGGTCACCGTGCTGCAGGGGCAGGGTCACGTTCTCGGCCCGGGCAGCCTCGGCCAGGCCGATGGCGCAGCCGGTGGCCTCGTGCATCAGCCAGCTGCCGGTCACATGGTCGGCGTGGGCGTGGGTGTCGATCGAGGCCACCAGCTCGATGCCCAGCTCATGGATCAGGGAGAGATCGCGGCTGTGCTGCTCGAACACCGAATCGATCAGAACACCCTTGCGGGTGGGCACATCGGCCAGCAGGTAGGTGAAGGTGCCGGTGGCCGCATCGAACAGTTGGCGCAGAAGCAGGGTGCCGCCACCGGCGGCGGCTGTCAGCGAGATCGGAGTCACGGTCATGGAGGAGCGACCACACTTGTATGACGATACACGCATAGCCCCATTCGGGCAATGAGTGGTTCTGCTCAGGCTGCGGGTGGGTGTCCGGGCCTGAGGTGTCGGGCATAATGCTTGTATCGACATAGGTAGTTGTCATGGGTGCCGCGGGCTCCATGCCGTCTCCTCAGTTGCTGGAGGAGTACAGCCAGTTCTTCCGCCTGCTGAGTGAGCCGGCCCGGTTGCAGTTGCTCTGTCATCTCAAGCAGGGCCCCACCGATGTGGCCACGTTGATCGAGGCCACGGGCTTTTCCCAGTCGCACATCAGTCGCCAGTTGGGGCAGCTCCAGCGGGCGGGCCTGGTGCGCTGCGACCGCGATGGTGCCCGCACCATCTGGCAGGCCGAGGGGGATCTGGTGGATGAGCTGTGCCATCTGGTGCAATCCCGCCTGAAGCAGCGGCTCGAATCGCAGCTGCAGCAGCTCAAGGCCGCCTGAGGGCGTCTCAGCAGTTGCCGAACAGTCGTGCGTCGGCTTCGAGGAACAGCTGATAGGTGAGGTCGTTGTCGCTACCTGCTACGGCGATGGACACGGTCTGGCGTGGCGGGCAGACCTCCACGGCCAGGCTCACGCCGCTGTCGCGGTGAAGCGCGTGATACGTGGCGCTGCAGGCATCGGCGGAATAGAGGGTTTCAGCGTCGCGCTCAAAGCCCATCTCCCGCGAGATCAGGGTGATGCCGGCCAGGGAGCGCGTCAGGCCTGCGTTGGAGCCGATTGCCGTCACGTACACAAACGGCGCCGTTGTGGCGTCGCTGAGATCCGGGGTGAGCTTCTGCAGCAGCTTCCGCATGGCTGGAGCGGAGCACAATCATCTGCAGATTTTAGGTGGATCACACCAGATCTGCTGCGCATCTTTCGGTGGGCCCCTGCCGGTGGTGTTCAGGGTGCCAGGCGTTCGATCTGCCAGGCCGGATCGTTGGCGCGCTCCCGCTGCTGATAGCGGAAGCGATCGTGCAGGCGGTTGCGACCTCCCTGCCAGAACTCGAATTGATGCGGTTTCACCCGGTAGCCGCCCCAGGCCGGTGGCAGGGGGATCTCGCCGTTGCCGAAGCGCTCCCGCATCGCCTGCCACTGCGCCTCCAGCAGCGAGCGCGAGCCGATCACGCGGCTCTGCTGCGACACCCAGGCCCCCAGCTGTGATCCCCGCGGCCGGGAGCGGAAATAGGCCAAGGCCTCGCCCATGCTGATGCGTTCGGCCGCGCCTTCGATGCTCAGCTGCCGCTCCAGGCCATACCAGGGGAACAGCAGGCTCACCCGCTTGTTGGCGGCGAGCGCCTCCGCTTTGCGGCTGGCGGTGTTGGTGAAAAACACGAAGCCCCGCTGATCGAAGGCCTTCAGCAGCACGGTGCGGCTGCTGGGCTGGCCGTTCAGGCAGGTGCTGAGCACCATGGCGTTGGGTTCGAGCAGGTCGGCCTCGAGCGCCTGATCGAACCAGCGGCGGAAGAGCTCCAGTGGGTCCGCCGGCAGATCGCTGCGCCTGAGGCTGCCGAGCTGGTAGCTGCGCCGCAGCGCGGCGGGGTCGGGGCTGGCCATAACGTCATTGTGATCCCGCGTGCGCAGGATGGTTCGATCGCAGCAGGGTTGGCAACGGGTGCGCCGCCGTTCCGGGCTGCTCACCGCCGCCGAGCGCCGTGGCAGCTGGTTGCGCCACTGGCGTGAGCCTTACCTGCTGGCCCTGGCCATGTCCTGGCCGGTGTTTCTGGCGTTGGTGGGGCTGGTGTATCTGGCGATCAACCTGGTGTTCGCCGGCCTCTATCTGCTGGATCCCGATGGCATCGCCGGTGGTGTGAGCGAGGCCATCACCATCGCCGAGGCGTTTTTCTTCAGTGTGCAGACGCTGGGATCGATCGGCTACGGCGCGCTGCATCCGGTGAGCCTCTACGCCAATCTCGTGGTCACGGCGGAGTCGCTCAGCGGGCTGCTGTTCATTGCCCTCACCACCGGTCTGGCCTTTGCCCGCTTTGCGCGCAGCACGGCGCGGATCCGCTTTTCGCAGCTGGCGGTGATTCATGCCTACAACGGCACGCCAACCCTGGCGTTCCGCCTGGCGAATGAGCGCCGCAACGGGCTGCTGGAAGCGCGCCTGCGCGTGTTTCTGTCGGTGGACGAGGTGAGCAGCGAAGGGCATCGCATGCGCCGGCTGCGCCCGTTGCCGCTGGAGCGCGATCAGGGCATCGCCTTCCTGTTGATCTGGACGGCCATGCACCGCATCGATGCCTCCAGTCCGTTGCATGGCCTGGGGCCTGAACGGTTGCGGGAGCTCAACGCCGAGTTGGTGGTGGCCTTTTCCGGGATCGATGAAACCCTGGAGCGGCCGGTGCATGCCCGGGCCAGCTGGCCGGTGGAGCACATCGCCTTCGGGCGCTGCTTTGTGGACATGCTCGCGCAGGAGGACGGCGTCACCCGGATCGACTGGTCGCTGTTCGATCGCACGCGGCGCTGCCTGCCCTGAAGCCGGTATTGAGGCTTGCGAAGATCACTGAAGTGTTATGAAGGTCTCAGCGCTGCTGGCCCATGGAACGCGTCCCTTCGCCCGGTGAGCTCCTCAGGGCCGAGCTCGAGCGCCGGGGCTGGAGCCAGTCGAAACTCGCCCTGCTCTGCGACGTGAGCATGACCACGATCAACCGGGTGATCAGCAACCGCCGTGGCATCACACCCAGGCTGGATGCGCAGTTGCATCGGGTGCTGGGAAGCGAGCCCGGCTACTGGCTGGCCTGCAATCAGCGCTATCGCCGTTCGTTGGCGGAGCGCCGGTGCTCCCGCTGGCTGCCTGTTCTGCTGGCCGCGCTGCTGTGGTTCGGGTTGCCCGTGAGCCCCGTTGCGGCAGCGGCGGCCGCCCCGCAGCGCTGGGATCTGCGCGATGGCGCCGGCCAGGGTTGGGGCCTGGTGCTCTTCTCCCAGCCGGATCCGGCCTATCCCCCCGGTTGGCGTCTGCGGCTCACGGCCCGAACCGGGGGCATCGCCCTCGATCACCAGCAGCCGCTGCAGCTGGACGATGGCCTCGGACAGCAGTGGCTGCTGCAGAACCGCAGCGCTGAGCTGGTGTCACCCGGTGAGGGGCCCCTGCCGCTGCAATCGGCCCAGTTCGATCTCGAGAGCCTGCAGCCCCGCCCCAGTGAGGCCCTGCCCCTGCATCTGCGGGTGCCGCTTGAGGATGGTGAGGCGGAGCTGGTGCTCGGCCCCGATCAGCTCACCGCTCTGCACGCTCTGCCTGCCGCCGCGTCATGACCGCTCCCGTACCCGACACCGGCTCCTGGTGGGATCAGCGCTACCGCGAGGGCAGTGATCGCTGGGAGCTGGGCGCGCCGGCTCCGCCGCTCCAGCAGTTCCTTCGTGAGCACGGCCAGGCTCCCAAGCCCCCGGGCCGCGTTCTGGTGCCCGGCTGCGGCCGGGGCCACGAGGCGGCCCTGCTGGCCTCCCTGGGGTTTGAGGTGGTGGGGCTGGATTTCAGCGCCGAAGCCGTGGCGGAAGCGCGCAGGCTCCATGGCGAACAGGCTGGCAGCCTCACCTGGGTGCAGGCGGATCTGCTGGATGCCGAGGCGCTCGCGGCCGCTGGCCTGGGGCCTGCCAGCTGCGCGGGAGTGCTGGAGCACACCTGCTACTGCGCCATCGATCCGGCCCTGCGCCAGGCCTACCGCACGGCTGTGGCCCGGCTGCTTGCGCCCCAGGGTTGGCTGCTGGGGCTGTTCTGGTGCCACGGTCGCCCCGGCGGCCCGCCGTACGGCAGCGATGCGGAGCAGTTGGTGCGGGATTTCAGCGCCGCGGGCTTTGCCCAGGAGCTGTGGGAGCCAGCCACCAACTCCGCTCCCGGACCCGATAACCAGCCGCGTGACAACGAATGGCTCGGACTCTGGCGCCGGGTTGCACACTGAACAGGTGCGCGCTGACCTCTCCTGAAGCCTGATCTGATCGTTGTGGGCAGTGGCCTGGGGGGCCTCTGCTGCGGAGCCCTGGCGGCGCGCCATGGCCTGGAGGTGCTGGTGCTCGAGGCCCACGACCGCCCCGGCGGGGCCGCCCACGGCTTTGAGCGCCGGGGTTTTCAGTTCGAATCGGGACCCTCGCTGTGGAGCGGCCTGGGCCGCTGGCCCTCCCCCAATCCCCTGGCCCAGGTGCTGCGCGCGGTGGGGGAGTCGGTGCCGGTGGCCACCTACGAGGAGTGGGGCCTGCTGCTGCCGGAGGGGCAGCTGCGCATCGGTGTGGGTGCCGAGCCGTTTTTGGAGGCCGTGCGCCAGCTCAGGGGGCCGGCGGCTGCGCAGGAATGGCAAGCCTTCATGGTGTGGCTGGAGCCCTATTGCCGCGCGGCCGGAGCGCTGCCGCTGCTGGCGCTGCGGCCTGGCCTGGGCATGGCGGGGGTGCTGGGGGCGCGCGGCTCAGCCACGCTGCTGCGCCAGGCGCCGCGGTTGGCGGCCCTGGGCGGGGCCTTCGGGCCGATGGCGCGGCGCCACCTGCGCGATCCCTTCCTGCTCCATTGGGTGGAGATGCTCTGTTTCCTGATCTCCGGCCTGCCGATGGATCAGACCAGCGCCGCCGCCATGGCCACCCTGTTCGGCGAGTGGTTTGAGCCGAACGCCAGCCTCGACTACCCCATCGGTGGCAGCGCCGCGGTGGCCGAGGCGTTGGTGCGCGGTCTGCGCCGCCACGGCGGTGAGCTGCGCTGCAAGGCCCCGGTGCGCCAGATCCGCCTGGATGGCAACCGCGCCACCGGTGTGGAGCTCGAGAACGGCGAGCAGCTCGACGCACGCCTCGGGGTGGTGAGCAATGCCAGCCCGTGGGACACGCTGGCTCTGCTGCCCGAGCAGGGTGTGCCCCGGCGCTGGCGCCGCCAGAGCGCTGCCACACCGGCCTGCGCCAGCTTCCTGCACTGGCATGTGGGACTGCGTGGCGGTGAGGCCGTGGATGGCTTGCCGATCCACCACGTGTGGGTGGGCGACTGGCAGCGCGGCATCGGCGCCGAGCGCAACATGCTGGTGTTCTCGATGCCGTCGCGGCTCGATCCGCAGCTGGCCCCGGAGGGCCATCACGTGTTGCATGCGTACAGCCCGGCCAATGAACCCTGGGAGCTCTGGCGGGATCTCGAGCCGGGTAGCGCGGCCTATGCGGCGCTGAAGGCGGAGCGTTGCGGGATCTTCCGGGAGGTGTTCGGCCAGCTGGTGCCGGATCTGGCGGATCGGATCGTGCTGGAACTGCAGGGCACGCCCCGCACGCACCAGCGCTATCTGCGGGTGCATCAGGGCAGCTACGGTCCGGCGCTCGGTGCCGATCGCGGGCCGTTCCCGGGTGGCAGTACGCCGATCGAGGGCCTGCAGCTCTGTGGTGCCGGCGTGTTTCCGGGCATCGGTGTGCCGCCAGTGGCTGTGAGCGGCGCCATGGCCGCCCACAGTTTTGTGCCAGCGGCCCAGCAGAAGGCGCTGATCCGCGAGCTGGGGCTTTAGGCGCCGGCTGGCAAGCGGTGCAGCAGCTGCTCCGCCAGGGCCTCAGCGCTGCGTAGCGCGCCTTCCACCCGCCCGAAGCCGAGGCCCGCGATCGCATCGCCGCAGAAGCCGATGCGGCTGGCCGGGCAGAGGCTGAGCTCGGGCGCCAGGCCGGGGGATTGGGGGAAGGCGGCGCCCCAGCGCATCAGCTGGCGCTCGGCCCCGGCGGTGCTCAGGCCGAGGGCATCCTGCACAGCGTGATCGAGGGCAGCGATCACGCTGGCCTCCGCCTGGGGCTGCGGTGCGGCACCGAGCAGCTGGGCGGCTGAGGAACGGGAGCCGTACACCTGCCGATGCCGCTCGGCAAAGGCGGCGCTGGATTCCACCACCACACCCCAGCGGCCGCTTGCCATTGCCTGCAGCGACACGCGCCGGATGCCCCAGCGCTCCTGGGCTGCCGGGCTGAACTGCAGCAGGCGCCAGGGTTGCTGCCGCCAGGCCGCGGCGCTGGTTTCGCTGAGGCTGAGCAGCAGGTTGCTGCTGGCCTGCGCGTCGATCGCGGCCAGGGCGGATGCCGCTTCCAGCAGCTGCGGTTCTCCCCGCTGGGCTGCCGCCTGCTGCAGCGGCACCTCCGGCCAGCCGAACACCGCCTGGCAGCGGGGGTGGGCCAGCAGGGTGCCGCTCAGCACCAGCCAGCGGCACTCCAGCAACGCTTGCCCCTCGCCCCCCAGCAAACGCCAGCCCTGGCCATCGCTCAGCGGCTCCAGGGTGCGCACGAGCGTGCTGCTGTGCAGTCGCACGGGCGCGGGTTGCTGCGCCAGCGTGAGCAGGCCGCGGCAGAGGTCATCCATCTGCGGTTGCCCTTGCCAGAGCGTGCCGCTGCTGAGCGGATCCGGCAGCGCCGCCCCCAGCTGGCCTGCGCCATCGAGGCTGTGCATCGCGCCGCTGAAGGGGGCGATCCAGCCGCCGCGGCGCAGGGGGGCCAGCAGCCGCGGTTCGGGCTGGGCGGTGATGTTGAACAGCGGCGCGCCGTGGTTGAGCGCCAAGCCCGGATCCCGGCGCGAGCGGCGGGTGGCTGTGCGGCCGCCGGGGCCGCGGCCGATCTCCAGCAGCGTCAGCGATCCCGCCCAGCCCCGTTGGCGCAGCGCTGCCGCCAGGGCGCAGCCGGCAACGCCGGCACCGATCACGGCGAGATCCACCGCAGGAGCGCTAGTTGCCAAGTTTCTCCAGCAGCACGTTGGTGAGCCTGATCTCGCAGTTGGTTACGAAAATGCCGAAGCCGGTGCCCTGGAAAGCGAGCGAGTTCATGTACACGCAGGCCTGGGAGCGGGCTTTGCGGAAGTCCTCGAACTGGGTCTGTGGATCGGTTGTGCTTTTGAAAAAGCCCGTCAACGTGTCCTCCCAGAGCGGCAGGAAGGTGTCGCCGGGAACGGCGGCGGCCTCGGTGGCGATCGCCTGCATCGCCTGCTTCAGGGCCTGGTCTTTCTTCTCCAGCTCGGCGCGCACGCAGAGCGACATCTCCACGGTGGTGCCGGCTTCACTGCAGACCTGCTCCTCGGCCTGGGCCGGCGCCTGCGCCATCAGCGCGGCCAGTGCCGCCATCAGGGCTGGAATCCGTCGCTGCATGGTGGATCGAGGCGCTGCTGAGCGCAGTGTGCCCGCTCGCAGCAGGTGCGGCAGCCGTTAGCGTCGCGCCCCAACGATGGATGGCCGTGGCGGTTCAGGTGCTCACCGAGGCGCAGCGCCGCAAGTGGGACAGCAGCGACGACGCGCTCTTCTACGCCGAGCCGCGCTTCGTGCAGCATCTCGATGAGGCTTTTCGCGCCCGTCTCACCGCGCTGTACCGCGAGCGCATCCCGGCGCGGGCTGTGGTGCTCGATCTGATGTCGAGCTGGGTGTCGCACCTGCCCGACGACGTGATCTACGAGCGGGTGATCGGCCACGGGCTCAATGAGAAGGAGCTGGCGGCCAACAAACGGCTCGACAGCCACTGGCTGCAGAACCTCAATCTCAATCAGGAGATCCCGCTCAAGAGCGCCAGTGTGGATGCGGCGTTGATCGTGGCGGGGTGGCAGTACCTGCAATACCCCGAGCCCGTGGCCGCGGAACTGCTGCGGATCATCCGGCCGGGGGGCCAGCTGATCGTGGCCTTCTCCAACCGGATGTTCTTCACCAAGGCGCCGCAGATCTGGGCCGACGGCAGCGACCGCGATCACCTCACCACCGTGGCGGAGGTGTTGATGGCCCAGGGCTGGCCCCGCCCTGAGATCGTGGCGGAGGAGACGCGCGCCATGGGCTGGAAGGGCCTGGTGGGCGGCAAGGGTGATCCCTTCTTCGCCGTGATCGCCACCAGGCCCGGCGACTCAGTCGGTGGTTGATCTCGCCCTGGCGTGGGCCCCGGCGATCACGGTGAGCACCGTGAGGGCCCCCACGAGAACACCCACGCCGGCGGAAACAGCCACGGCCAGCAGCGGCTTCTCCTGCACCGGTTTGCTGAGCCGCGGGCGGAGGCTCTCATCCAGCTCGTGCAGCTTGGCGTCGAGCTGCTTCTGCAGCGGATCGATCACCTCGAGCACCTGCGTGCGCACGCTGCGTGTTTCGAGGCTGGGTTGCTGCTGCTCCGGTTCTGCCACGGCGGTGGCGGCCTGGCCGTTGCTGGAGACCTCGCTGTTGAAGGGAGGAACCATGGTTTCACCTGTCGGAAGGGCTTACCTGCAGCCCTAGCCAGGGGCATGGGGGGGTGAGCGGTGTTTCTCAACCGTTTTTTCGTGTTTGGTTTTTATTCCGTGGACACCAATTCAGATCAGCGGCTGGAGCATCTGCTTCAGCTCGAAGCGGCTGCGCGTCGCACGGGCACCGGGCTGGATGCAGCGGCGCTGCAAGGTTGCTGGCAGCTTGAGCTGGTGTGGCCCAAGGGCAGCCGCCGCGCCTCGGCCTTCAGCGGCTGGTTGCTGCGGGGGCTGGCTGCTCGCCTGGAGATCGGGGCCAGTGCCGATGGCCTGCTGCTCAGCAATGCGGTGAACCTGGGGGCGCTGGAGTTGCGCTTCCGCGGCCGCGGCTGGCTGCAGGGGCGGCGGCCGCTGCTGCTGTTCAGCTTCGATCGGTTGGAGCTCAGTCTGGCCGGCCGGTTGCTGCTGCAGCGGGAGTTGCCCGCCCCGCCGGAGCGGCGCCAGCCTTTCTTCGCCTTGATTCATCGCGATCCCTCGGGCTGGCTGGCCGCCCGCGGCCGCGGCGGCGGCCTGGCGCTCTGGCGCCTCGCCGATCACCCGGCGGCGGTTGCCAACATGGCCGCGTCCCGAACCTGAGCTCGCCATGGCCTGTCCGCGCTGCGGCAGCTGGTCTGTTCGTGCCGACCGCAGCCTGGGCGGACGCATGGTGTGCGGCCGTTGCGGCACACCACTGCAGGGCGTGCAGCGCGGTGGCAAGGGTCTGCTGCCGCTGCCTCGGCGCGGCCGCTGGCGCTGGTGGTTGCTCGGCCTGGTGCTGGCGGCTGCCGCGCTGGCGGCGGTTGATTCAGGATCGCGTCAGCCCCTGATCCCCCATGGTTCCCGCGATCGCCCTCTCGATCGGTGGCAGTGATTCCGGCGGCGGTGCCGGCATTCAGGCCGATCTGAAAACCTTTCTGGCCCTGCAGGTGCATGGCTGCAGTGCGATCACGTGCGTCACAGCCCAGAACACCTGTGGTGTGAACCGGGTGGATGCCCTGCCGCCGGAGGCGCTCAGGGCCCAGATCGAAGCGGTGCTCAGCGATCTGCCCGTGGCAGCGCTGAAAACGGGAATGCTTCTCAATCAGCAGCTGATCGAGGCCACGGCCGAGGCCCTGGAGCCGCTCACGATCCCCAGGCTGATTGATCCGGTGATGGTGTCGCGCGCCGGATCGGTGCTGCTGGAGCCGGAGGCGATCACGGCCTATCGCCAGCGGCTGCTCCCCCTGGCGGAGCTGATCACACCGAACATCCATGAAGCTCGCCTGCTCAGTGGTGTGGCGATCGGGGCTGCGGCTGATGTGGAGCTGGCTGCTGCTCGCCTGCTGGCGCTCGGTCCGCAGGCCGTGCTGATCAAGGGTGGTGGCCTGCCCGAGCTGCGCGGCCGCGACTACCTGCTGCAGCGGGAGGGAGCGGGGCAGTGGCTCGAGCATGCCGCGGTGGACACGCCCCACAGCCATGGCAGTGGCTGCACCCTCGGCGCGGCGATCACGGCGCATCGGGCTCGGGGGCTCAGCCTGGTGGAGGCCGTCCGATCAGCGAAGACCTTTGTGGAGCAGGGCCTGCGCCGGGGGCTGGCCATCGGGGCGGGCCAGGGTCCACTGTGCCATTGGCACACCCTGCTCTGACTTCCATGGCTGATGCTCCCTATCTGATCGCCCTGGCGCTGCTGCAGCAGAACGGTGAGCGGGCGATGCCGCTGCAGGGCAAGTCGCTGCGGCAGCCGCTGGAGGCGGATGGCGATCCCGGCGAGGTGGGCCGCCAGCAGGCCTTGGAGCTGCTGGTGCGGGTGTGGCAGCGCAGTGATCAGGGGGCGCTCAGCCGCGCTGCCGCCGATCAGAGCCTGTTGCTGGTGGCGGTGCCGATCGAGGCCCTGCAGGAGGACCTGCCGGCGCTGAAAGCGCAATGGCTCAACAGCGGCGACACCGCAACGCTGCTGCAGAAACTGCACGAGCTCGCCGCTGGTCGCGTCTGGACGGTGAGTCAGGAGGCACGGCAGCCGCTTGGCTTCAGGCCACTTCGCGGTTGAGGATCGGCCGCTCGGCCAGTTCATCGCGCCAGGCCTGGGCCCAGAGCAGCTGGCTGCGCTCGTAGAGCCCTGCCAGCTCCGCCACGGCGGTGTCGTGATAATCGATGCGCAGGTCGAGCAACGGGAAGGCGGCCTCGCCGCTCACCTGCAGCGCCGCCGAGGTGGCGTGGGGTGAGCGGCGATCGCCGCCGGCGGCTTCGCCGGCCTGCAGGGCGTGCAGCAGGCGGCGGCCGAGTTTCCAGTTGGGATCGCTGCTGAGGAAGGCCTCCTCCATGGCGAGCAGCACCTCTTCCCCCACCAGCAGGTTGCCCGCCACGGCCACCCCCTCGCGGCTGCGGTGGCCGGCCCAGCCTCCGCAGTCCACGCCGGTCCAGGCGGCGGTGGCGCCGCGGGCATCGATCAGATGGAACTGGCGGCGGTCGCGCTGGGGGTCGTCGCGCAGCAGGCTGGCCTTCACCTCCTCGGCGCTGCGGTTCTGCTCCAGGCGCTCCAGGCCGCAGATGCCCAGGTAGGGATTGGTGTGGGCCTGGGTGGCCACGGCCCCCACGCCCGAGCGGATGTGGGGCACGGTGGAGCCCACCGCCAGATGGCAGGTCGCCACGGCAACCCCGAAGCGACCATTGCTGGGATCCCGGGCCAGGATCGAGAAGGTCATGGGCCTACGGCGCTGCTGCTCACGCGGCGTTGAGATCCTGATCCAGCCGCAGCAGGCTGGCGAGCAGCACAGCGGTACCGGCCAGGCACTGCTCCAGGCTGGTGTACTCCGCCGCGGAGTGGCTGAGGCCCCGGTGGCTGGGAACGAAGATCATCCCCATCGGCCAGCGGCGCCCCATCTCCTGGGCGTCGTGGCTGGCGCGGCTGGGCAGGGGGCTGGCGCTGTAGCCCAGCTCGGCGGCGCAGGCGGCGATGGTGTGCATCAGCCGGGGATCGGCCGGCGTGGGCTTCACCTCGAACTGCGGCTCGATGCTCAGCCGGCAACCGCTGGCCGCCTCGATCTCCTGCAACCGCCGGCGCAGCTGCTGTTCCATGCTGCTGAGCACGTCGCCGCTCAGATCGCGCAGGTCCACGCTCAGCACCACCTCGCCCGGCACCACGTTGGCGGCGTTGGGCCACACCTCCAGCTTCCCCACCGTGCCCACCGGATCGCCCGGTTGCTCCAGGGCGAGTTGCTGCACGGCCAGCACCACCTGAGCGGCCGCCACCAGGGCGTCCTGGCGCTGGTTCATCGGGGTGGTGCCGGCGTGATTGGCCTGGCCCTGGGCGCGGATCGTGAAGCGGCGCTGCCCCACCACGCCTTCCACCACGCCGATGTCGTGCCCGCGCTGCTCCAGCACACCGCCCTGCTCCACATGCAGCTCCAGGAAGGCGGCAATGGCGTGATCGGGACGGCAGGCACCGGCCAGATGGGCCCAGTCGCCGCCGATATGGGCCAGGTTCCGCTCGATCGATTCACCGTTGCTGGTGGCGTAGTCGCTGGGATCGGCGCTGGCCACGCCCGTCATCCCCTTGCAGCCCACCATGGTGGATTCCTCGTCGGCGAACACCACCAGCTCCAGGGGATGGCGCAGCGGGTAGCGGCTGTCCTGCAGGCAGCGCAGCACTTCGAGGCCGGCGATCACGCCCAGGGTGCCGTCGTAGCGGCCGCCGGTGGGCACGGTGTCGAGATGGGAGCCGGTCACCAGGGCGGGCAGGCCAGGATCAAGCCCTTCGCGCCGGGCGATCAGGTTGCCGGCGGCATCCACCCGCACACTGAGGCCGGCTTCGATCAGCCACTGACCCAGCAGCTCGCGACCCTGGCGGTCCTCAGGGCTGAAGCCCCGGCGGCAGATGCTCCCATCCGGCTGTGCCCCCACGTCGGCCATGGCCTCCAACGCGGCCAGCAGCCGCAGGCCGTTCGGTTGCAGCTGTTGAGGAACAGAGGCCTCTGCGGGGGCAGACAGGGTCAATCCGTTGAAGGGGAGGGAATGCTCAACAGAGCATCTCCTCTCGACCGGCTGTTTCCTGTAGCGACGGCGACGGTTCCGGGTGCCAGCCCAGCTCATCCGCCATGGCCCGCGCTTTGGCCGGGATGTCGCCGGCGATGAACATCCGGTGCAGCATCTGCACCCCCAGCAGGTGGTTGATCACCGCATCCATCTGCACGCGATCGGCATCGCTGGTGGCCGGGTCGTCGTGGCGGGCGAACAGGTTGCGCACGCCTTCGGCGCTGAGCAGGCCGGCCTCGGCGATGGCCTCATCGCTGAGATAGGTGTTGGCCAGCTCCTTCATCTGCTGCCACTTCTTCGGTTCGGTGTGGGCCGGGGGCGCCATGAAGGCGAATTTTTCGCGCTTGTAGAGCACCTCCGGCAGCAGGCCGGCCATGGCCTCGCGCAGCACGTATTTCTCCGTTTTGCCCTTGATGCGCAGCTCGGGCGGCACCTGCACGGCCACCTCCGCCAGATGGTGATCGAGGAAGGCCGGCCGGGCTTCCATCGAGTTGGCCATGTCCACCCGGTCACCGCCCCAGGTGAGGATCTGGCCCTCGAGCATCGTTTTGATCCACACGTACTGGGCCCGGTCGAGCGCGTGGCGACCCTCCAGCTGATCGCGGTCGAGCTGATCGGCGATCGCCTTGCCGGGGGAGTAATCGGCCAGGGCTGTGCGGTGCTCTTCCGCCAGCAGTTCCGGCACCAGCGGCGCACAGGCCAGCCAGGGCTGCAGGCAGCTGGGCGTGAACCCCACCACCGCATCGAGATCGGGGTCGTCGATCTGGTTGGCGGCCAGCATCGCGCCCTGCACCAGGGCGTTGGATTGCTCCAGCAGCTCCTGGCAGGCGCGCCGTTCCTGCTCCGGCAGGTCGTCCAGACCGTGCAGATACATATCGCGCCGGAAGGCGGGGTAGCCGCCGAAGAGCTCATCGGAGCCCTCACCGGTCATCACCACCTTGTAGTTCACGTCATTCACATGGCGGCTCATCAGGAACTTCGCCACCGCCAGGGTGTTGTAGATCGTGCGCTCGGTGTGCCAGATCGTGCGCTCCATCCAGCCGTAGAGCTGCTCGCCCGAGAGGCGCAGCACGTCCTGCTCGGCGCCGGTGGCATCGGCCATCTCGCGGGCGATCGGCGTCTCGTCGTAGCGGGCATCGTCGAAGCCGATGGTGAAGGCCTTCACCGGGCTCTGGCTCACCGCCGCTGCCAGGCCGAGGATTGAGCAGCTGTCGATGCCGCCGGAGAGATAGCAACCCACGGGCACATCGGCCACCATGCGCAGCTCCACCGCCTGCAGCAGGGCGGCGCGGATCGCCTCGATGTGGTGCTGCTCGCCGAGGCTGCGGTCGCGCTCGCCCTCGCGCGGGAAGTTGAGATCCCAGTAGCTCCATTCCGACACCTGCAGGGCGCCATCGCGGCGCTGCACCTTCAGCACATGGCCGGGTTTCACCTGATGGATGCCGGCGAAGGCGGTGCTGCCCGGCACCATCGTTTGCATCAACTGATGGAACAGGCCCTCTGAGGTGAAGCGCCGCTCCACGGCCGGGTGGGCGAACAGCACCTTCAGCTCGGAGCCGAACACCAGGCCTTCCGGGGTGAGACACCAGTACTGCGGCTTGATCCCGAAGCGATCGCGCACCAGATAGAGGCAGTCCTCGCCGCGGTCGTAGAGGGCGAAGGCGAATTCACCCCGCAGCTGCGGCAGGGTGCGCTCGAGCCCCTGCTGCTGGTAAAGGCGCAGCAGGATCTCGGAATCGCTCTTGCTGCTGAAGCGCACGCCGCGAGCGGTGAGATCAGCGCGGATGCGCTGGAAGTCGTAGAACTCGCCGTTGTGGGCCATCAACAGCTGGCCGTCGTCGCTGCTGAAGGGCTGGCGCGCCCGGTTTTCATTCAGATCGATGATCGAGAGGCGTGCGTGGCAGAAGCCCACGCCGGCGTCGTCGAACTGCCGGATGCCGAAGCCATCGGGGCCGCGATGCACCTGGATCGCAGCCATGTTCACCAACAGCTGCGGGTCCACAGCCTGCTGGGGATTGTTGTGAAAGATTCCGCCGATTCCGCACATAACTCAGATCACATCCATCACGCGGTCGGTGCGGTCCACCAGGCAGGTGAGCAGGGCCATGCGCAGGAACACCGCGCCGCGGGCCTGGCTGAAATACCAGTTGTGGGGAGTGTCGTCCATGCAGGAGCTCAATTCAGGTCCGCGGGCCAGGGGGTGCAGCACGATCGCGTCGGGTTTGTAGGGCAGATCGCGGGTGAGGCGGAAGGAACTGCCATGCACTTCGTAGCCGTCGCCCACCCAGGCAATGGCGTTGATATAGATCACATCCAGCGATGGAATTTCGCTGTGCAGATTCGTGCTGAGCCGCAGTTTCAGGCCCGCTGCCTGCAGCTCCTCCAGTTGCCCCTCGTCGAACAGATCGTCGCTGTTGTTGGTGCTGGGATCATGAATGATGATCACCTCCTCAACAATCTCTGGGAACTTGGCGAGGATGTGCAGGAGTGAACGCACGGTGCGCATCCGATTGGGAATGCCCACAATCCCGATCTTCACGCGCCGTTCTGGATCCACCTCTGCGGCGGCCAGCTCCGGGCGCCACTTGAACAGGGTGAACAGATCGGCCATCGCCTGGGTGGGATGCTGATCGATGCCGTTGCCCGCGTTGATGATCGGGATGCGCAGGGCTTCGGTCATCTCATACACCGCTTCGGCGTGGTTGTCGCGCAGCACCACGCAATCGCCGTAGTTGTTGAACATGTGCGCCACGTCCGCCAGCGATTCGCCCTTGGCGATGCCGGTGGTGCTGCGGTCGGTGATGTTGATCGAATCGCCGCCGAGGCGGTGCCAGGCACTGTCGAACGACAGGCGTGTGCGCGTGCTCGGTTCGTAGAAGGCGTTGATCAGGATCTTGCCCTTGAGGGGGGCGTTGTGGGTGATGTAGCGATTGGGATTGCTCTCGAACTTCGCCGCCAGCCGGAACAGCTGCCGCAGTGTTTCGGCGCGGAACGGGCGGATCGACACCACGTGCTGATCCCTGAGGTCGTGCAGGGCTTCACCGTCCTCCTGGATGCTGCTCAGCAGAGCCTGGGGCTGCGTGGCGCCATAGATGTCCGGCCCCAGAGGCTGAAAGCGCAGCGACGTTTCAGTGTCCATGCGCTTTGTTGGCGAAAGAATGACCATGGAGGCGGGAGCACGCGTCAAGGCTGGTCGGCCCTGAGTGGCGCAGCGTTGCACTCATCACACCCTGCACGACGAAGTTGCCGCGAACAGTGGGTCGCCAGTGAATCTTCAAACTATCAGGCAATTTGGTAGCGGTTCACACGGAAAAGCGGTGAATCCATTTACATCGGCTGCATCACCAGGCTTTGCCTGAGCGCCATTCCCGCCACCAGATCACCAGCAGCACCAGCACGGCCAGGGCCAGGCCGGCCAGGCTGCCGAAGATCACCAACCGCAGCAGGCTGAGGCTGGCGATCCAGGTGGCGGCGATCAAGGGAACTGTTGGCATCGATCAACCCTCCCGCAGGATGCGCCATTGGAACTGTTCGGGCCTGAGGCTTGTGCCCACGGCCATCACCACGGCGGACACCGCTGCTGAGAACAGCGCCGCGCAGTAGGGGGCGATCAGCACGTAGGCACTCAGCCCCACAACGCTGCCGCTCACCATGGCGGCGATGGCGGCCTGGCGGTTGGCGCTGGGCCAGTAGAGCCCGTAGGCCACCGGCCAGATGGTGGAGGCCACCAGGGCGCCGGTGAAGAACAGCACCGAGGCCAGCGAGTCGAGCCGGGGCCAGGAGAGGGCCAGGGTGAGCAGGCCCAGGCCCACCACCACCAGCTTGGTGGCCTGGCGCAGCTGGGCATCGCTGAGCTGCGGATTGAGCAGCTTGAACACCACGTCCTCGGCCACCAGATCGGCGGTGGAGGCCAGCAGGGAATCGAGCGTGGAGGTGAGCGAGGCGAACACCACCACAAACACCAGGGCGGCGCCGCCGGCCCCCAGCAGCTGCGAGGCCATCACCGGGAACACCATGTTCACCTGGGGCAGATCGATGTTCTCCGCCAGGGCCGCCAGGCCGATCGAGCCCGTCACGATCGGCACGGTCATCCAGGCCAGGCCGCCGAGGATGAACGAGCTGAACACCACGGAGCTGCGGCTGGAGAACACCCGCGACCACCAGATGTTGTTGTGAAACACCTCACCCATCGAGAACAGGGCTGAGTTCCAGGCGATCAGCAGCCCGGCAGGCAGCAGCAGATTGAGCCGATCGGGGTGGTCGGCGCTCAGGTTGGCGTGCACCAGCTCCAGCGGGAAGCGCTGGAAGGCGAGCACCGCCACCACCACCAGCAGGCCCATGATCAGCAGCGACTGGATGAAGTCGGTGCCCACCACGGCCCGCATGCCGCCATAGAGCGTGTAGATCGTGGACACGCCGATCACCACCACCATGCCGAGGCGGTAATCGAAGCCCGACAGCGCTTCCAGCAGGATGCCGGCGCCCATGGCCTGGGTCATCAGGAACCCCAGGGTGTACACGGCGGTGATCAGCATGAACACCCACCAGGCGGCGCGGCCGTAGCGCAGCCGGATGAAATCACCGCTGGTGCGGCCGCGGGGCATCAGCCGCTTGATCCGGATCGCCAGGGGGGCGAACAGAATCAGCCCCAGTCCGGCCAGGGCGTAGCTGAACATGCCCCAGAGGCCGTTGCGGTAGCCGAATTCCGGTGCCAGCAGCGTGGTGTTGCCGGTCACCCAGGAGGCCATCAGGGTGGCGGTGCTCAGGGCCAGGC
>CAJXSQ010000022.1 GCA_913061215.1 uncultured Synechococcus sp.
AGATCGGCACCTACTTCGATCGCGCTGCTGCTGCTGTTGCCTGAGGCAACGCTGCACCGCGTTTTTTCTAGGTCAATCCTTCTTCTTCACCTCGAACAATGAAGACCCCCCTCACCGAAGCCGTTGCCGCCGCTGATTCCCAGGGCCGCTTCCTGAGCAACACCGAGCTGAACGCCGCTTTCGGTCGTTTCGAGCGCGCTGCCAACGCTCTGGCTGCTGCCAAGGCTCTCACCGCCAAGGCCGACGAACTGGTGAACGGTGCTGCCCAGGCCGTTTACAACAAGTTCCCCTACACCACCCAGATGCAGGGCGCTAACTACGCCTCTGATGCCCGTGGTAAGGCCAAGTGCGCCCGTGACATCGGCTACTACCTGCGTCAGGTGACCTACTGCCTGGTTGCTGGTGGCACCGGCCCGATCGACGAGTACCTGATCGCCGGTCTCGATGAGATCAACCGTGCGTTCGAACTGTCCCCCTCCTGGTACGTGGAGGCCCTGAACTACATCAAGGCCAACCACGGCATCAGCGGCGACGCCGGCGTGATCGCCAACAACTACATCGACTACGCGATCGCCGCTCTGGTCTGAGTTTCAGAACCAACAGCGCAACCGCAGGTTGTGAACCGAGCCTCCCGCAAGGGGGGCTTTTTTTGTTGCATGCCTGCGCTGCCGGGCCAGCGGCGATGGCAGCATCGGCCGCGAACCCTGAGTGCGCCATGGCCGCCGGCACTGCCGACCAGCCGATTCCGGGCAACGGCGATCCGATCAGCGAGGAGGAGGCGCTGCGGCGTCTGCGCCTCACCGACGACCCCTCCGCCCAGTACTACGCCGCCTGGTGGCTGGGCCGAAACCGCAGCAGCCATCCCGATGCGGTGCCGCTGCTGCAGGAGGCGCTGCGCCAGCGCCGCCCGCGCGATCCCGGCGCCGGCGTTGAAGAAAACGCGGTGGCCCGCAACGCCGCCCGCGCCCTTGGCAAGCTCGGCGCGCCGGCCCGGGCCGCCATCCCCGATCTGCTGGCCACCCTCGACGACGACGACCACGGCCTGCGGGAGGCTGCGGCCCGCGCCCTCGGCGAGCTGCGGGCGGAGGACGCCGTGGAGCCGCTGCGCCGGCGTCTGGCCAGCGGTCCGGCGGTGGCCGGTGCCCAGCAGCCGGGCACACCGCGCCTGCAGGAGCCCTGTGAGGCGTTGCTCGAGGCCCTCGGCGACATCGGTGTGGCTGATCCTCCGGTGCTCGCGGTGATCGAGCCCTTCGTGGGGCACGAGCGGCCGCTGATCCGCAGCGCCGCCTGCCGCGCCCTGCTCCAGCTCACGGCGGAGCCGCGCTGGGGGGATCAACTGGTGGCCCTGCTCACGCACCAGCAGCTGCAGGTGCGCCGCGCCGCCCTGATGGATCTGGGGGCGGCCGGCTGGCGCCAGGCCCTGGAGCCGATCGCCGCCACCCTGGCCGAGAACAGCCTCAAGCTGATCGCCCTGCGCGGCCTGGTGGAGCAGCCTGCAGCTGGCGCCGGCCAGCCCGAGGCGGCCCCGGATCCGGCCACGGTGGCCGTGCTTGATGTGATGGATGCCCTGCTGTGACTCAGGCTGTGATCAACACCGACGTGATGGCCCTGGTGGAGGCCGTGCAGCGGGCCGACAGCGCCCTGGGGCTGCTGCAGGCCACCCAGGCGCTCGCTGCCGCCGCTCACCCCGATGGCGCCGCCTGCCTGGTGGAGGTGCTCGGCTTCAACAACCCCGGCGCCGCTGTGGCGGCTGTGGATGGCTTGATCGCCATCGGTGAGCCCGCGGTGGACACGATCCTCACCAACATCGATGGCTACAACTACGGCGCCCGTGCCTGGGCCGTGCGCGCCCTCGCCGGTATCGGTGATGTGCGCGGCCTGGAGGTGCTCGAAGACGCCCTCGGCAAGGACATCGGCCCGAGCGTGCGCCGTGCCGCCGCCCGGGGCCTGGGCCAGCTGCGCTTGGAGAACCTGGCAGCTCCGGTGCGTCAGGCCACGGCCGAGCGCTGCCTGCAGGCCTTGGTGGAGGGTTGCCGCGATGGCGAATGGGTGGTGCGCTACGCCGTGGCGGTGGGCCTGGAATCCCTGGCGCCCGAGCTGCATCCGGAGCCCCAGCAACGCCTGCATGCGGCCCTGCTGGGGCTGCGCCACAATCCCGAGGAAGAGGCGCCGGTGGTGAGCCTGCGGGCTGCTCTGGCGCTGCAGCGTTTAGGGGTGAGCCATGGCTGAGCAGCGCCTGCTGTTTGTGTGTCTGGGCAACATCTGCCGCTCACCGGCGGCGGAGGGGGTGTTTCTGCACCTGATCGAGCGTGAGGGCCTGGAGGACCGCTTTGTGGTGGACAGCGCCGGTACGGGCGGCTGGCATGTGGGCAACCCGGCCGATCGGCGCATGCGCGCCGCCGCCGAGCGCCGCGGCATTCACCTGCCCAGCCGCGCCCGCCAGATCGAGCTGGCCGATCTCACCGGCTTCGATCGCATCCTCACGATGGATGGCGACAACCTGCGCAACGTGCAGGCCCTGGCCCGCGAACTGGGCAACCGCCCGGGGCTGGCCCTGATCGAGCCGATGACCAGCCACTGCCGCCGCCTCAGCGCCAGCGAGGTGCCCGATCCCTACTACGGCGGAGAGCAGGGCTTTGAGGATGTGCTCGATCTGCTGGAGGATGCCTGCGCCGGCCTGCTGGAGACCCTGCTGCGCGACGAGCGCTAAGCGGCCGGCTCCGGCCAGGCGTCGTGGGGCACCCGTTGGCGGAACAGCTGCACCAGCTGTTCAATCACGGCCTCGATGCTCAGGCCGTCGGTGATCAGCTCCACCGCATCGGCGGCCTGGGTGAGCGGTGCCACCGCCCGGGTGGAATCGAGATGGTCGCGTTCGGCGATCTGGGCCTCCAGTTCCGCCAGCGGCGGCACCGGGAAGCCCCGCTGCTCCAGATCCAGGGCGCGGCGCCGCGCCCGCTCGGCCACGGTGGCGGTGAGGAACACTTTCAGCTCTGCGTCCGGGAACACGGCGGTGCCGATGTCGCGCCCTTCGGCCACCAGGCCGCCGCGCTCGCCCATCGCCTGCTGCTGGCGGGTGAGCGCTTCGCGCACGCAGCTGTGGGCCGCCACCGCCGACACCTGCGCCGTCACCTCCGGTGAGCGGATCGCGTCGGTCACGTCGGTGCCGTTCACGCGCACCCGCTGGCTGCCGGCAGCGGCGGTGCTCAGCTCCAGATCGAGGCCCTGCAGCAGCGGTGCCACCGCCGCGGCATCGGCAGCATCCACACCGCTCTGCTGCACCAGCCAGGTCACGGCGCGATACATGGCACCGGTGTCGAGATAGATCAGCCCCAGCCGCTCGGCGAAGGCGCGGGTCACGGTGCTCTTGCCGGCGCCGGCGGGGCCGTCGATGGCAACGATCGGGGCTCGGCTCATCAGAAACACATGATCGATCAGGCGGCTGGGACCGCAGTGGGCTGCGGCCGCCAGCAGGGTGAGGCCCGTGAGCGCGCTGCGGGGCTGCAGGCTGCGCGGGCACACCGCTTCTACATAGTCGACCACCAGGCCGGCCTGCTCCAGATGGGTCCTCACCGCAGCGGCGAGGGCGGCCAGATCGCGGTTGCCGCCGCCGACCACCTGTGCAGCGGCCGCCCGCAGGCTCGCAGGCAGGGCAGCCGCCTGGCGCCGCTGTTCGCCATCGAGGTAGCGGTTGCGGGAGCTGAGGGCCAGGCCATCGGCCTCGCGCAGGGTGGGGCAGCCGAGCACCTCCACCGGCACCCCCAGATCGTGCACCACCCGCTGCAGGATCACCAGCTGTTGCCAGTCCTTTTCGCCGAGCAGCATCCGCTGAGGCCGGATCAGCCCCAGCAGGCGCAGCACCACGGTGGCCACGCCATCGAAGTGCCCGGGGCGGTGGCGTCCACACAGGCCCTGCTGCAGCGAGCGGGGCGGCTGCAGGCGGGTGAGCTCCTCGGGGCCACCGGGGTAGAGCTCCTCCACGCCCGGAGCGAACAGGGCATGGGCACCGGCAGCTGCCGCCAGCTCGGCATCGCGCTCCAGCTGGCGGGGGTAGCGGCTGAAATCTTCGCTGGGCCCGAACTGCAGCGGGTTCACGAACACGCTCACCAGCACCTGCGCTGCGGGCCCGCCACCGCTGTGGCAGGCCCGCCGGATCAGGCTCTGGTGCCCGGCGTGCAGCGCGCCCATGGTGGGCACAAAGTGCAGCGGGCTCGTGCCGCAGTTCCGCCGCCAGGCCTGGAGTTCAGCGCAGCTCTGCAGCAGGCGCACGGGAACCTCGGTGGGCAGTGAACCCTACCGGGCAGTGCTTACTGCAGCACCTCCAGCTTCACGCTGGCCAGGCCGCTGGAGACCAATCCCAGCTTGTGGGCAGCACCATGGGCCAGATCGATCACGCGACGGCCGTGGAACGGACCGCGGTCGTTGATGCGCACGATCGCGCTGCGACCGTTCCTCATGTTGGTGACGCGCACCTTGGTGCCGAAAGGCAGGGTGCGGTGGGCGGCCGTGAGGGTGCCGGGACGCAGCACTTCGCCGCTGGCGGTGCGGTTGCCGAAGAAACCGGGGCCGTACCAGCTGGCCTGGCCGGTGCTCACCGATTTCACCCGGGGCTGCGGGGTGGGCGCGGCGATCGGCAACGCCGGGGCTGTGGGTTGGAGGCGGGGTTCCTCCGCGGGTTCGGACGACTCCGTGCCGGTTTCTGCATTGCGGATGGCCAGCCCAAGGCTGTCAGCGCTGTCAGCAGCAGCAACACGGCCTGTGGTGGCGAGGGCCGGCGGCAGTCCGGTGCTGCCGGACAGGAGCAGGGCCGAACCACCGAGGAGACAGAGGCGACGCATAACAGTCGAAACCCGCCACGAATCACGCGGCAGCCACGTCAGGTTTGTGGCCCATCAGCGTCAGAGGCGGAACAGGGAGTTGCAGGCAATTCCTGAAGCGCCGGCTGATGGAGTTCCTATCGAGAATTGACGACGACGCAAAAGTAAACGCTGTTGCCTGGAGATTCGGTGAGCAACTGCTGTTCGATCAATGATCAGTATTTGCGATCAAATCCGGAATGAAGGGCTATCGCTGGGTTCTGGCGTGGCTATCGCCATGGATCTGATCACGGGGGCTGATCGCCTCGATAAGCGCGGCTGATCGCTTCTTGTGCCGATTGCCCCGGCGTCCATGGCTGGTTGGTGTCGCGTGGGCCGTGCCGGGGCAGGATCGAAGCAATCGAGAGAAGGGCTGGTATGGACTACCGCACTGCTGGTGTTGATGTGGAGGCTGGCCGCGCCTTCGTGGAGCGCATCCGATCCAGCGTGGAATCCACCCGCCGGCCCGAGGTGCTGGGCGGCCTGGGCGGTTTCGGTGGCCTGTGTCGCCTGCCCCAGGGCCTGCGCAAACCGCTGCTGGTTTCGGGCACCGATGGTGTGGGCACCAAGCTCGAACTGGCGCAGGCCCACGGGCGGCACCACGGCGTGGGCATCGATCTGGTGGCCATGTGCGTGAACGATGTGATCACCAGTGGCGCCCAGCCCCTGTTCTTTCTCGATTACATCGCCACGGGCAAGCTCAGCCCTGAGGCGATGGCCCAGGTGGTGGAGGGCATCAGCGATGGCTGCCGCCAGAGCGGCTGTGCCCTGCTGGGGGGTGAAACGGCGGAGATGCCGGGCTTCTACGGGCCGGGCCGTTACGACCTCGCGGGCTTCTGCGTGGCGGTGGTGGAGGAGGACGAGCTGATCGAGCCCGCCCGCGTGCAGGCCGGGGATCGGATCCTGGCGGTGGCGAGCAGCGGCGTGCACAGCAACGGGTTCAGCCTCGTACGCCGCATCCTTGAACTGGATGGTGTGGATGGCGAGGCCTGCCTGCTGCCCGGCGGACCAACGGTGCTCGATGCCCTCCTGCAGCCCACGGTTCTCTATGCCTCGCTGGTGCAGGCCCTGCTGGCCGCCGGTGTGGAGCTGCATGGCATGGCCCATATCACCGGCGGCGGCCTGCCGGAAAACCTGCCCCGGGCGCTCCCGGCGGGGCTTCACGCCCACATCGATGCCGGCAGCTGGGAGCGGCCGCCGCTGTTCCGCTGGCTGCAGGAGAACGGCGAGGTGCCGGAGCGCGACCTCTGGAACACCTTCAATCTCGGCGTGGGCTTCTGCCTTCTGGTGCCGGAGGCGGCGCAGCAGGCGGCCCTGGAGGTGTGCCGCCAGGCTGGCCATCAGGCCTGGCTGTTGGGCCAGGTGGAGCGCGGTGCTGCCGGCGCTGAGCCGCTGGCGGGATTGCCGTACTGATCCGGGCGCCTGCGGCTGCCAAATTGCATCAGCCTGGGTGATCTGCCCGGCGCCACCGCTTCTGGCCCTTAGGGTCCTGGCCTGGCCTGCAGATCAGGTTGGTCGAAAACGATTGATTTCCATAGGTTTGAGATGTCGCTGAACGGCTCGCTTCTTAACAGCTCCACCCGGATCACGCGCCGCCGCAGTTCGGCGGGCCCTGTGCCCCCGAACCGCCCGGTGCGCAGCCGCGACAGCTACCCCAGCCGGGGCAGCGTGCGGCCCACCTTCCTCACCCTGAGGGATCACGGCAAGGTGTTCGTGGCCGATCTGCCGCGGCTCTCCGATGGTCAGCTCGCCCATGTGGGCAAGGAGGCCCGCGAAGTGCTGGAAAGCATCAGCCGCCGCCTTGAGGAGCTGGAGCAGCAGCTGCAGCTCTCGCCCCAGGAGCAGGAAACCCGCATCCGCGCCGCCACCAAGCGCGATGTGACCGAGCGCTTCATCCGCGCCGTGGAGGACGAGCAGGAGCAGCGCCGCTCCAACCCGGCCCTCAAGGCGGCGGCCGGTGAATCGCTGGCGCGGGCGTTCCTGGAGATTGCCCGGCATCGCCTCCCGGGCGCCACCTTCGATTCGCTGCTGCAGGAAGCCCTGGCCGCCTGCGATGAGGGGCCTGCTGCGCCGGCGCCTGAGCCGCCGCGGCCGCGGCTGGTGTCCCTCGGCCGGCCCGCTGACGCCCCGGCCACCGTGGCGCCCGAGCGGATGACCGTGGTGCTCACCCCCGACCCCTCTCCCCAGATGGGCCAGGCCTGATTCAGGCGCTCTGAAACGGATTGGCCGGCATGCGCGGTGCTCCCGGGCGCTGGGCATGGGCGTCCAGCGCCTGGCGTTCGTCAGCGCTGAGCGTCCAGCCGAGCGCTGACGCGGTGGCCTCCACCTGCTGCGGTGTGCGCAGTCCCGGGATCGGCATGGCTCCGTGGGCTCTGCACCAGTTCAGGGCCACCGCCGCCCGCCCACCGGGCCGGTTGGCTGCGATGGCATCCATGGTGCCGTGCAGGGATTCCAGCTGCGGTTCCAGGCGCCGGAACAGGCTGCGCCTGGCGGCGGTCTGCGGCCGGCTGCCGGCCAGCAGGCCCAGCGCCAGCGGGCTGTAGGCGATCAGCTCGATCCCGAGCTCCCGGCACACCTGCGCCACGCCGCCCGGCTCCAGCGGCTGGGGCGCCAGCAGGGAGAGCTGCACCTGCAGGCTGCTGAGCCGCACCCCCTGATCCGCCAGGCGCTGATGCAGCTGCCGCAGCCGCTGCGGCCCCACATTGGAAACGCCCAGGCTCTCCACCGCTCCCTCGCGCACCAGATCCGCCAGCCCATCCAGCAGCGGACCCTCCTGCCAGGGGGCGTAGCGGGCCGTGCTCCAGTGCAGCTGCACCCGCCGCATCTGCCCCTGCAGCCGGGCCTGGGAGGCGGCGAAGGCCCGCCGGTAGCCCCGCCGGCCCAGCCGCCAGGGAAAGGGCGCCAGCTTGGTGGCGATGCAGAGCTGCTGCCGCTGCTCCGCGCTGGCCTGCAGGGCGAAACGGCCGAGCAGGCTCTCGCTGCGCCCGTTGAAGCGGCCGGTGCCGTAGGAGTCGGCGGTGTCGAAGAAGAGGAGTCGCCGCTCCAGGCAGCGCTGGAAGGTGGCGGCGAGAACGGCGTCGTCCCGCTCCGGTTGATACCCCCAGAGGAACTGGTTGCCCCAGGCCCAGGTGCCCACCCCGATGCCGGGTTGCGTGCGTTCACTTGCCATGATCGAGCCAGTCGGGGCGCGTCCTGCGGTGAATTCTCTGCCCAGCCCTGAGGCTCGCTCCGCCCAGCCGCCCCAGCCGAACGAGGTGCAACGGCCGGAAGCGGTGGCTGAGCCCCAGCCGGATCCTGTGCTCTGCGGTCATTGCGGCCGCACCGCCAGCAATGGTCTGGTGTGCATCGGCATGTGTGTGGCCGATTCCGGCTATTGAGCCCATGGCCTTGCGAGTGGCCTTCCCGAAGCAGTGCCGGTTGGCATGGCTGCTTGTGCCGGCGCTGCCGCTGGTGCTGCTGGCCGTGTTCGCGCCGCTGGCCCACGCTGAAGTCTTCGGGCGCTGGAAGGAGCGCCCCCGGCGCTGCACGATCGAGCAATCGCCGGCCGGCGAGCTCCGCTGCCAGTCGATTCAGATCGATCAGCGCAATGCCCAGGTGTTGCGGCTCAGCGCCCAGGCCCAGGCCGCTGAGCGCGGGGAGCAGATTCAGCTCACCCTGGTGGGAGCCCTGGCGGAGGCCAGTGAGCCGATGGCCTGCCGCAGCGGTGGTTGCTCCCTCCGCCAGCCCATGCAGCTGCAGCTGATCAGCCTCAGCCTCACCCGCTTTGATGCCCGGGGGCTGGCGCTCACGTTGCCGGGCACCTGGCCGGTGAGCGGCAGCTGCCGGATCGAGCCGGCAGCCATCCACTGCGATGCCATCGCCGATGGCACAGCCCTGGCCGACGCCATCCACTGGAGCCTGAAGGCTGAGCTGCGCTGAGAGAGAGGCGGCACCCAGATTCGAACTGGGGGTAAAGGATTTGCAATCCTCTGCCTTACCACTTGGCCATGCCGCCGGGTGGGAGCAAACTCCCAGTGCGGATCGTATCAGTCACGGGATGCCCGGCCGTCTGCTGGTGCTGAGCAACGGCCATGGGGAGGACCTGATCGCCCTGCGGGTGCTGCAGGCCCTGCACCGCCGCCGGCCGGCGCTGCAGATCGCCGTGCTGCCGCTGGTGGGGGAGGGCTCGGCCTTTGCCGCGGCCGAGGCGGAGGGTGTGCTGCAGCGCATCGGGCCGCGGCGGGTGTTGCCCAGCGGTGGGTTCAGCAACCAGAGCCTGCGCGGGCTGCTCTCCGATCTGTGGGCCGGGGTGCTGGGGCTGAGCTGGCGCCAATGGCGGCTGGTGCGCCGCTGGGGGCGCAGCGGCGATCCGGTGCTGGCGGTGGGGGATCTGCTGCCGTTGCTGCTGGCCTGGGCCAGCGGCGCCCCCTATGGCTTCATCGGCACACCGAAGAGCGACTACACCTGGGCGAGTGGCCCGGGGCGGCCGGGACTGCCGGCCCGGGTGCATCGCTGCAAGGGCAGCGAATGGGATCCCTGGGAGTGGGCGCTGATGCAGCCCGGCCGCTGCCGGCTGGTGGCGCTGCGCGATCGCCTCACGGCGCGGGGGCTGCGGCGGCATGGCGTGGCGGCCCTGGCCCCGGGCAACCCGATGATGGATGCGCTGCAGCCGCAGACCCTGCCGGCGGCCGTGAGGCAGCGTCGCCGGCTGCTGCTGCTGGGGGGGAGCCGCATGCCCGAGGCCCTGGGCAATCTGCGCCGCCTGCTGGAGGCGCTGGCCCTGTTTTCGCCCTCCGAGCCGCTGCTGCTGCTGGCCCCCTGTGGTTCCCGTCCCGGCCCCCAGGAGTGGGCGCCGCTGCTGGCGGATCTCGGCTACAGCCCGGCGCCGCTGCCGGAGGGCCTCGGCGCGGCGGCGGCCTGGCAGCGGGGTGCGGTGCTGCTGCTGGTGGGGCCCGGGCGCTTCGCGGCCTGGGCCGGTTGCGCCGAGCTGGGGCTCACGGCTGCCGGCACCGCCACCGAGCAGCTGGTGGGCCTGGGGATTCCGGCGCTGTCGCTGCCCGGACCAGGCCCGCAGTTCAAGCGGGGGTTCGCGGAGCGTCAGAGCCGATTGCTCGGCGGTTCGGTGGCGGTGTGCCGCACGCCCGAGCAGCTGGCCCGGCGCCTGGCCGTGCTGTTGTGCTCCCCGCAGCTGCGGGCGGATCTCGGGCGGATCGGCCGCCGGCGCATGGGGCCGGCCGGCGGCAGCGAGGCTCTGGCCGCCCTGCTGGAGCAGCGGCTGCTTCCCCCGGCTGCGGGTGGGGCGGGATGATGGGGGATCGCCCGTTGCAGCCCGCATGGCAGCCCCCCAGGACAAGGACTTCGTCACCGCCTGCGGACGGCTGGCCAGCGCCCTGAGCATCAGCATCGCCGCCGCCCGCCGCAAGGTGGATCTGGTGGCCTCCCGCGAGGGTGTGCGCGACAGCGCCGGCCGGCTGCTGATCGCCCAGCGCCTGCTGCTGGAGAGCGAAGGGGTGGGGCAGCAGTCGCGCCAGCTGCTCGATGTGCTGCTGGAGGCGGTGAAGGAGGAGGAGAACTACCTCGGCGACGACTGAGCCCCGCCGCGGGTTCTCAGCTGCGGTGCTCGAAGATCGCGCCGAAGCGGCCGCGGTCGAGCTCGGCGATCACCGGGATGCACTGGAAGCTGCGTTCGGCCAGGTCCAGCCGCTCCTCGCGCACCAGCATGCGGATCAGCTGCTGCCGCGCCGGCAGCAGGTAGCGCACGTCGTTGGCGGCGTAGGCCAGCTGGGCGTCGCTGAGTTCCTCCACGCGACCCCAGTCGCTGCTCTGGGCGCCCTTGTCGAGCTCCACGCTGCACAGCTCGTTCACCAGATCCTTGAGGCCATGCCGGTTGGTGTAGGTGCGGGCCAGGCGGCTGGCCACCTTGGTGCAGAACAGCGGGTTCACGCTGATGCCCAGGCCTTCACCCAGGGCGGCCACATCGAAGCGGGCGAAGTGGAACACCTTCACGATGTCGGCGCGCTCCATCAGGTCCTTCAGCAGCGGCGCCTCGCTCTGGCCGCGCAGGATGCGGATGCAGCACACGTTGTCGTGGGCATCGCTGATCTGCACCAGGCAGAGCCGGTCGCGGCCGTGCACCAGGCCCATCGCTTCGGTGTCCACGGCGAGGGCGTCGGCGCTGCCCAGCAGCGCATGCCACTCCGGCGTGAGGTCGCCATCGAGCACGGCGAAGCGGGCGGGGCTCGAGCCGGCGGCGGGAGCGGTGGTGGTGCTGGGGGCGGAGCTGCTCAAGGCGGCGAAAAGAGCTGCTGTCATCGTCGTCGACCGGCGTCAGCCCCACCCAAAACCCAAGATCATCTTTCGCTCTTGAAAATCGAAATAAGACTGCGCTAGCAGAGGGGTAGCGCAGGCTGGTGTGGTGGTGATGCGATCCCAACGCGGTTCAGGCCCCTCCGGCCTGGAGGCCATCCGGGCCTTCTTTGCTCAGCCGCCGATTCAGCACCTCGGCCTGGAGCTGGCCGTGTGCTGGATCCTGGAGCGCCTGCTCGACGGCGACAGCTATCCCACGGCCCTGATGCACGACCTCAGCGACACCCATCCCAAGCTGAGGCTTTCGGAAACGGTGCTGCAGCAGGCGATCAGCTTTCTCGATCAGCAGGGGGCGATCAGCAGTTACGCCCAGCGTTGCCCCAGCCGTGGCCGCCCCCGCCGCATGCTGCATCTGCTGGAGGAGCGCCGCGGCGAGGCCCAGGCCCTGATGCCGCCATGGCAGCACTGGCTTGAGGAGAATGATGGGTCTCTGCACGGCAGCGCGCATGCCTCCGGCCCTGGGTTCCACCCTGCTGCTCACCCTGCTCCTGGCTGTCGGCCTGGTGTTTTTCCTGCGAGCCGCCAGTAAGGACCGCACCACCGTGGTGGAGGTGCGCTCCTCCCGTCCGCCGCTGGAGGTGCTGCCGGTGATGGCCGACTGGCTGCAGCAACGCGGCTGGCTGGAGGAGGAAAGCAATCCCGAGCGGCGGCTGCTGGTGTTCCGCGGCCAGGTGCAGGCCAGCTCCACCCTGGCGGTGCTGCTCTCCCTGCTCGGAGGTGTTGGGGCGGGCTGTCTGGGGCTGGTGCTGCGTCAGCTGCTGCCGCAGCTGCACTGGTGGCCGCTGCTGCTGGTGGGCCTGGGGCCGCTGGCGGGTGTGATCTACCGCCGCCGCGCCGCCCGCGCCGAATCGGTGGAGCTGCGCCTGATCAGCCACGACCAGGCCACCGGCAGCGCCCTGCGCCTGCGGGCCCATCGCGATGAGCTGATCGCCCTGGAGCAGGAGCTCGGGCCGCGCCTGGGGCTGTTCAGCGATGGTGATCTGTTGCAGTCGCCGATCTGAGCCAGAGTGATGGGCTGATGTCCGTCGCCGCTTCACGCATGGCCCGTGTTCCCGGACTGCGCCGCAGCGTGCTCACCCTCGGTCTGCCGTTGGCCACGCTCGGCATCGCCGTGGCCGCCCAGGCGCCGGCCCTGCGCAGCGGCGGCAGCGATCCGCTCACCGGCGTGCGCAGCCGCCTCAGCCGCGACTGGGTGGGCAGCCGCCCGGAAGCCCAGAACGTGGCCATCCTGGTGATGGCGGGCCACGCCGATAGCCAGGGCATCCCCGGCGCGGGCACCTCGGGGGCGGCGGTGGATCTGCAGGGCGCCCGGCCGATGCAGCCCGGCATCCGCGATGAGCTCCACTGGAATCTGGAGGTGGCGCGCCGCGTGGTGGCGCTCGGCCGGCAGCGCGGCCTGAACACGCGCTTCTACGAGCCGCCGCTGCGCACGATCCACCGCGGTGATGATCCGCGCACCAACTGGAGTGTGGGCAAGGCCCATGCCGCCGCGGGCGGTTACGCCCTCGAGATTCACTTCGATGCCTACGGCCCCGATGGGGTGGGGTCGGGCGTGATCCCGGCGCTGCACCGGCCCTTCAGCCGCATCGATGAGAGCCTGGCCCAGGCGTTCGGTGCCTATCCGCAACGGTTCCGCGGTGGCCTCGGCGGCCCCCGGCGCGGCATCACCCTGCTGGAGATCGGCAAGCTGGAAGCGCCGCTGGAGCCAGCACTGCGCAACCCCACCAGCCGTGAGGCGGCACTCACCACGATCGCGGAGCGGGTGGTGAGTGCTCTGGAACTGGGTGTGAAGCCCCCTTCAGTTCACAGCGCCGTGGGGCTCGCAGCGGGCAACGAGTGAGGCGTCGCCCAGCCAGTTCTGGGGCCGGGTGAACAGATCGGTGAGCAGGGCCTCGCGGCTGCCGGCTTCCGGCTGATAGCCGTATTCCCAGCGCACCAGCGGCGGCAGCGACATCAGGATCGATTCGGTGCGGCCGTTGGTCTGCAGGCCGAAGATCGTGCCGCGGTCGAACACCAGGTTGAACTCCACGTAGCGGCCGCGGCGGTAGAGCTGGAACTGGCGCTCACGCTCGCCGTAGGGGGTGTTCTGGCGCTTCTCGGCGATCGGCACGTAGCTGGGCAGGAAGGCATTGCCGCAGGCGCTGGCCAGGGAGAACAGCTGCTCCCAGCTCTGGGGCTGGGCACCCACCCGCTCGCCGGCGGCCGCGGCGGGGCCGCTGGGGTTCTGGCCCTTGTAGAGCACGCCGCGGGGGTCCTGGTAGTCGTAGAAGATGCCGCCCACACCGCGGGTTTCATTGCGGTGCTTCAGATAGAAGTATTCGTCGCACCAGGGCTTGAACACCTCGTAGAAGGCGGGGTTCACGCTGTCGCAGGCGCCCTTGAGCGTGGTGTGGAAGTGCTTGGCGTCCTCGAGGAACGGGTAGTAGGGGGTGAGGTCGGCGCCGCCGCCGAACCACCACACCGGGCCGGCTTCGAAGTAGCGGTAGTTGAGGTGAACGGTGGGGATGTAGGGATTGCGCGGGTGCAGCACCATCGAGGTGCCGGTGGCGAACCAGCGGTGGCCCTTGGCCTCCGGGCGCTGGCTGAGGATCGAGGGCGGCAGCTCGCTGCCCTCCACCTCCGAGAAGTTCACGCCGCCCTGCTCGAACACGCGGCCGCCCTTCATCACCCTGGAACGGCCGCCGCCGCCTTCGGGCCGCACCCAGCTCTCCTCCTGGAAACGGCCCTCACCGTCGAGTTGTTCGAGGCCGGCGCAGATGGAATCCTGCAGCCCCATCAGCAGCGCCTTGGCCCGCTGGCGCGAATCGGCCGGCGGCGCCTCCAGGGCCGGTGCGGCGGCGGGGGCACTGCCCGGCTTGGCTTTGGTTCGCGACAGCAGGCCCTTCAACATCAGTGCAACCGCCCGGGAGGCTCCGGCAAACCGCATCACCTTTTCAGCTCAACGGGCCGCGGCACAAGCTTTCGAGAGAGTTCGTGATCACGATTGCGGTATGCCCCTGGCGTGGGCGGCGGGTTCAGGCACCTCCGGCTGCGGCTTCTAGGATCCGGGCTCCCCAGCCCCCGCCCGATGGCCAGCGCAGACCCGGCACTCGCCCAGGCCCTCGCCGCCCTCGAGCCCCTCACCGATGCCGGCAGCGGCCGCAGCTTGCTGGAGCTGCAATGGATTCAGCAGGTGCGGGTGCAGAACAACCGCGTGGTGTTCCGCCTGGCCCTGCCGGGTTATGCCAATGCCCAGCGGGAGCGCATCGCCGCCGATGCCCGCGGTGCCCTGCTGCAGCTGGGCGGTATCGAGGATGTGCAGATTGAGCTGGCGCCCCCGCCGGCGCCTGCGGCTGGCAGCCATCAGCAGGCCCCGATCGGCGCCGCCGGCCATGGCGGCGGCGGCCCGGAGCGCCAGCCGATCCCCGGGGTGAAACAGGTGATCGCCGTGAGCAGCGGCAAGGGCGGCGTGGGCAAGAGCACCGTGGCCGTGAACCTGGCCTGCGCCCTGGCGGCCTCGGGCCTGAAGGTGGGCCTGCTCGATGCGGATATCTACGGGCCGAATGCCCCCACGATGCTGGGGGTGGCCGATCAAACGCCCCAGGTGCGCGGCAGCGGCAATGCGCAGGTGCTCACGCCCCTGGAGAGCTGCGGCATCGCCATGGTGTCGATGGGGTTGCTGATCGATGCCGATCAGCCTGTGATCTGGCGCGGCCCGATGCTCAACGGCATCATCCGGCAGTTCCTTTATCAGGTGGAGTGGGGCGAGCGGGATGTGCTGGTGGTGGATCTGCCGCCCGGCACCGGCGATGCCCAGCTCAGCCTGGCCCAGGCGGTGCCCATGGCCGGCGTGATCATCGTCACCACACCGCAGATGGTGTCGCTGCAGGACGCCCGCCGCGGCCTGGCGATGTTCCAGCAGCTGGGGGTGCCCGTGCTGGGCGTGGTGGAGAACATGACTGCCTTCATCCCGCCGGATGCACCGGAGAAGCGCTACGAGCTGTTCGGTTCCGGCGGCGGCGCCCAGCTGGCTCGCGAGAGCGAGGTGCCGCTGCTGGCGCAGTTGCCGATGGAGCTGGCCGTGGTGCAGGGCGGTGATGGTGGCCGGCCGGCGGTGCTGAGCGCCCCCGAGTCGGCCACGGCCCAGGCCTTCCGGGAGCTGGCGGCCCGCCTGCCCGTGGCGGCCGGCGCATGACCCCGCTGGGGCTCTGGGGCCGGCGGCGCAGCGCCCTGTTCGCGGCCGGTGGTTCGCGGCGGCGGCGCTGGGTCGACCGCGTCGACAAGCTGCTCTGGTGGATCCCCCTGGCGATGATCGCCGTGTCGGGCATCCTGATCGCCAGCACCCAGCGCCAGGCCGATTACGCCGATTGGTATCAGCACTGGGTCACCGCGGCGGTGGGCATGGTGATCGCCCTGGTGCTGGCCCGCATCCCGGTGGAGAGCATCACCCGCTGGCCCTGGCCCATCTATGGCGTCACGGTGGCCAGCCTGATCGCGGTGCGCGTGGTGGGTGTGAGCGCACTCGGTGCCCAGAGCTGGATCAACATCGCCGGCTTCAACGTGCAGCCATCGGAGTTCGCCAAGATCGGCGCCATCCTGCTGCTGGCGCGGGTGCTCTCCCGCCATCCGGTGGAGCGGCCGGTGGATCTGATCCGCCCGGTGGCGATCATCAGCTTCCCCTGGCTGCTGGTGCTGGTGCAGCCCGATCTGGGCACCTCGCTGGTGTTCGGTGCCGTGCTGCTGGTGATGATGTTCTGGTCGGGGATGCCGGGCAGCTGGCTGGTGCTGTTCCTCTCGCCGGTGATCACCGCGATCGTGGCCGGGGTGTTTCCGTGGCTGCTGCTGGGCTGGATCCCGGCCATGGGCGTTCTGGCCTGGAAGAGCCTGCCCTGGAAGCGCATCGCCGTGGCGCTGGTCACGGCGGTGCAGCTCGGTTTTGCCATCGGCACCCCCTGGCTGTGGAACAACTTCCTGCAGCCGCACCAGCGCGACCGTCTCACCCTGTTTCTCGACCCCAACAAGGATCCCCTCGGCGGGGGCTATCACCTGCTGCAGAGCACGGTGGGGATCGGTTCGGGCGGCTGGTTCGGCACCGGTCTGCTGCAGGGGCATCTCACCCTGCTGCGCTTCATCCCGGAGCAGCACACCGATTTCATCTTCAGTGCCCTGGGTGAGGAAACCGGCTTCATCGGCTCCGCCCTGGTGGTGGTGGGCTTCGTGCTGTGGATCTGGCGGCTGCTGCAGATCGCCGGCAAGGCGCGCAGCGATGTGGAGTCGCTGGTGGTGGTGGGTGTGGGGGCGATGGTGATGTTCCAGGTGGTGGTGAACATCAACATGACCATCGGCCTGGGCCCGATCACCGGCATCCCCCTGCCCTGGCTGAGCTATGGCCGTTCGGCGATGCTCGTGAACTTCATCGCCCTCGGCCTCTGCGCTTCGGTGGCACGCCGCGGCAGCCAGGGCCAGAGCCGCTGGTGATGGCTGCGTTGCCCCCCAGCCTGGATCAGCTGCGCGAGCGGTTGGCGGAGGGGGTGCCCGCTGGCGGTAGTGATGAAGACGGCGTCCGCCGCCAGTGGTGGGCGGCACTGGCCGCCCTGCAGGACGATTTCCTGCTGCCGCTGGGCGAGCAGCAGGGGGTGTGGCTGGCGGCTCCGCTCCCCGCCCTCTACGAGCCGGCGCTGTTGCAGCAGCTGCAGGGCTGGGTGTGGGCCCCGGCGGAACTGGGCGATCTGCTCCAGGCCAGTGCTCCGCTGCTGCCTTCAGGGGTGCCCGCCCCGGACGCCGCGGCCGGTGGCTTTCAGCGTCTGCCGCTGCTGGAGGCGGATGGCACCGATCCGCTGCTGCTGCTGATCACCCCGCGGCTGCAGGTGGCGATGGCGCTCACGGGGGTGGCGGAGCAGCGGCGGCTGGTGGTGCGCTTCGACCCAGCCACGCTCTCGGAGGCGTTGAGCCTGCTGGATGAGCGGCTGCAGCGCACGGCTCCCGCCCAGGGCCAGCGGCTGCGGCAGGCGATTCAGGCCCTGGGCCCGCTGCAGAGCGATGACCAGCTGGCCCTGCGCTTCTGGCCGCGGCTGGCGGAGCGACTGGCGGCGATGGCCCCCAGCCTCACCCTGCAGCCCCTGGTGCATCGCGGCAACGGGGCAGACAACGGCGGCGCCCCGGGGCCCAGCAGCGAACTGGCCCTGCTGGAGGCCCTCACCCATGAGGTGCGCACGCCGCTGGCCACGATCCGCACCCTGATCCGCTCGCTGCTGCGTCGTGGCGATCTGCCAGCGCTGGTGCGCCAGCGGTTGCAGCAGATCGATGGCGAGTGCAGCGAGCAGATCGATCGTTTCGGGCTGATCTTTCTGGCGGCTGAGCTGCAGCGTCAGCCGGCCAGCGATGGCACGCAACCCCTGGCCCGCACGGATCTGGCTCGCCTGCTGCAGCAGCTCGAGCCCGCCTGGCAGCAGCAGCTGGAGCGGCGCAGCCTGGCTCTGCAGCTCAGCCTCAGCCCGGATCTGCCGCCGGTGCTCAGTGATCCCGCCCGCCTCGAAACCGTGCTGGGCGGCTTGGTGGATCGCTTCAGCCGCGGCCTGCCGGCGGGTGCGGTTGTGGCGCTGAGCCTGCGGCCGGCGGGGGCTCGCCTCAAGCTCCGCTTCAGCGCCAGCGGCAGCCTGTTGGCCGAGGCCCCGGCGGCGGCCGGCTCTGAGCGGGTGGGGCCGGTGCTCAGCTGGAATCCCGGCACCGGCAGCCTGCAGCTCAGCCGCCAGGCCACCCAGCGTCTGTTTCACAGCCTCGGTGGGCGTCTGGCGGAGCGGGCCGGTAACGATCTCACCGTGTTTTTCCCCGTGGCGAGCAGCTGATCGGCCGGGTTTGTTGACGGGTGTGAAGACCCCGCGGCCCCGGGCTGTAGGCCCCAAAACACGGTGCTAGCTTCCGGTCGAAACGGTCTGCGGTCCGCCGACTCCCCTCTCCGGAACAGCCATGGCATTGAGCGGTCAACTCCCGAAGTACATCGGCAGCACGGGCGGTCTGCTCAACGCCGCTGAAACGGAAGAGAAGTACGCCATCACCTGGACCAGCGGCAAAGAGCAGGTCTTTGAGCTGCCCACCGGTGGTGCCGCTCATATGAACGAAGGCGAAAACATCATGTATTTCGCCCGCAAGGAGCAGTGCCTGGCCCTCGGCACCCAACTGCGCACCAAGTTCAAGCCCCGCATCGAGGACTACAAGATCTATCGCATCTTCCCCGGCGGCGACACCGAGTTCCTGCACCCCAAGGATGGTGTGTTCCCCGAGAAAGTGAACGAAGGCCGTCCGATGGTGGGTCACAACGCCCGTCGCATCGGCCAGAACGGCAACCCGGCCAGCATCAAGTTCACCGGCAAGAACACCTTCGATTCCTGATCGCTTCCGCCACCGCCTCTCTGGCTGAGGCGGGGTGGCCAACCTCTATAAAGGCGGGGCCAGGGCCCCGTTTTTTTTGCCTGGACGCCCCTCGTGATGCCATCTCCCGACCGCGCCACCGTTCTGGCCCAGGCTGAGGCGGGCAGCAGCTTCATTCCGATCTGGCGCACCTGGCCGGCGGATCTGGAAACGCCCCTCACCACCTGGCTGAAGGTGGGCGCCGGCGGTGAGCACGGCGTGTTGCTGGAGAGTGTGGAGGGGGGCGAGCGCATCGGGCGCTGGAGCTTCGTGGTGAGCGATCCCCTCTGGACGCTCACGGTGCGCGGTGATCAGGCTGAGCAGTGCTGGCGCGATGGCCGCAGCAGCAGCCTGCGTGGCAATCCCTTCGATCTGCTGCGCGAGGCGCTGGCGCCCTACACCCCCTCCACGATTCCTGGCCTGCCGCCGGTGGGGCAGTTGTTCGGCTTCTGGGGCTACGAGCTGATCCGCTGGATCGAGCCCAGTGTGCCGGTGCACCCCACCGATCCGCACGGCCCACCGGATGGCTGCTGGATGCTGGCCGACAGCCTGCTGGTGTTCGATCAGGTGAAGCGCCAGATCACCGCCGTGGCCTATGTGGACTGCAGCGCCGGTGCGGATCCTGATGCGGCCTATGGCGCTGCGATCGAGCGCCTCGACGGCCTGGAGCGGCGCATGCATGCACCGCTGCCTCCGGGGCTGACGCCGCTCGACTGGCGGGAGGCGCCCACGGCCGAGCTCCCCACCCAAAGCAACCGCAGCCGCGCCGAGTTTGAGGCGGCGGTGCTCACAGCCAAGGAGCACATCGCCGCCGGGGATGTGTTCCAGCTGGTGATCAGCCAGCGCCTGGAAACCACGGTGCAGCGTGAGCCCTTTGAGCTCTATCGCAGCCTGCGGATGGTGAATCCCTCGCCTTACATGGCGTTCTTCAACTTCGGCGGCTGGCATCTGATCGGCTCCAGTCCGGAGGTGATGGTGAAGGCCGAGCCGCTGGCCGATGGCAGCGGCCGCGTGAAGGCCTCCCTGCGCCCGATCGCCGGCACCCGGCCCCGCGGCGCCGATGCGGCGGAGGACAAGGCGCTTGAAGCGGATCTGCTCGCCGATCCGAAGGAGCGGGCCGAGCACGTGATGCTGGTGGATCTGGGGCGCAACGACCTCGGGCGCGTGTGTTTGCCCGGCACGGTGAGCGTGAGTGAGCTGATGGTGATCGAGCGCTACTCCCACGTGATGCACATCGTGAGCGAGGTGGAGGGACTGCTCGATCCCCAGCGGGATGTGTGGGATCTGCTGATGGCCTCCTTCCCCGCCGGCACCGTGAGCGGTGCCCCCAAGATCCGGGCGATGCAGTTGATCCATGCGCTGGAGCCCGATGCGCGCGGGCCCTATTCCGGTGTGTACGGCGCCATGGACCTCAGCGGCGCGCTCAACACCGCCATCACGATCCGCACGATGGTGGTGCTGCCCGATGCCGAGGGCGGCTGGCGTGTGCAGGTGCAGGCCGGTGCCGGCCTGGTGGCTGATTCGGTGCCTGCATCAGAGTTTCAGGAAACACTCAACAAGGCGCGCGGCATGCTCAAGGCCCTGGCCTGTCTGGCATGAGCCACCCCCTGATGCTCAAGGGCTTCGAGGTGGAGCTCTACACCGGCCGCCCGGACGGCACGGTGGTGGGCTGCTCGGCTGAAGCGGCAGCCGCCCTCACAGGGTTCGTCACCGAGCCCGATTGCCGCAATCTCGAATACACCACGCCTCCCGCGGCCAGCTATGGCGAGCAGCTGGAGCTGCTGCTGGAGCCCCGCCGCCGTCTGCGCGCCTGGCTGGCCCAGCGCGGCCTCACCCTGCTGCCCGGCAGCACCCTGAGCACCGGCAACAGCCAGCGCTTCGAGCGCTCCAACCCCGATAACCCGTATCACGGCTTCATCGAGGCCACCTACGGCACCCGGGTGGTGACCGCGAGTGTGCACATCAACCTGGGCCTCACCGACATGCCGGCTCTGTTCGCGGCCTGCCGGCTGCTGCGCTGTGAGGCAGCGCTGCTGCTCGCCCTCAGCGCCAGTTCACCCTTCCTCGATGGCGCCCCCACCGGCGCCCACTCCCAGCGCTGGCTGCAGTTTCCGCTCACCCCGCCGGAGGTGCCGCTGTTCGAGAGCCACAGCCACTACATCCGCTGGGTGGAGGAGCAGCTGCAGCTCGGCACGATGCAGAACGTGCGCCATCTGTGGACCTCCGTGCGCCCCAACGGCGACGACCGCCCCCACAGCCTCAACCGGCTGGAGATCCGCATCTGCGATCTGATCACCGATCCGCTCGTGTTGCTGGCTGTCACCGCCTTCGCCGAGCTGCGGGTGCAGCAGCTGTTGCGCGATCCGGCGGCCCACGATCCGCAGCAGGCCAGCCAGCTCAGCCTGGAGCAACTGGCGGAGCTGGCGGATGCCAACGACCGTGCCGCTGCCCGCAGCAGCCTGGATGCACAACTGCGGCACTGGCGCAGCGGCGAGCCGTTGCCCGCCCGCGACTGGCTGGCCGCTGAGCTGGAGGCCCTGGCCCCTCTGGCCCGGGAGCTGCAGCTGGAGCGTTGGCTGGCGCCGTTGCAGGCCCTGCTGGAGCAGGGCAATCAGGCCCAGCAGTGGCTGGCGGCCCATGCCACCGGCACGCCGGTGGCCGCACTGATCGCCGCCGGAGCCCGGGAGATGGAGCAGGGTGAAACGCGCTTGTCGGGCTTGCTTGCAACAGACGGTGCAGCCCCTTTGGGATGATCATGGTTCCTCCGTCTGCCTCGATCAGCTCCATGGGGCTTGCACTCGCCGCCAACGAAGCCTCTGCTCTTGCGGCTGAGCCCCAGGTCACACGCCTGCTCGATGAGCGGCTGGAGCTGGTGGAGGACCTCTGGCAGACGGTGCTCCGCAGCGAGTGTCCGCCCCATCAGGCGGAGCGGCTGCTGCGGATGAAGGAACTGAGCGCTGCGGTGGAAGCCGGTGAGGCGGAGCAGGCCACCGCGGAGATCGTGCAGCTGATCCGCGATATGGATCTGGCGGAGGCGATCGCGGCCGCGCGCGCCTTTTCGTTGTATTTCCAGCTGGTGAACATCCTCGAGCAGCACATCGAGGAGGACAGCTACCTGGCCAGCCTGCGGGCCCACCACCCGGAGGATCTCAACGATCCCTTCGTGCCGCCCCTGGCCAGCCAGACCGAGCCGGCCACCTTCCGCGAGCTGTTCACCCGCCTGCGGGCCCTGGGGGTTCCCCCGGCCCAGATCGAGCAGCTGCTGGTGGAGCTGGACATCCGCCTGGTGTTCACGGCCCACCCCACCGAGATCGTGCGCCACACCGTGCGCCACAAGCAGCGCCGGGTGGCGGCGCTGATCCAGCAGCTGCAGCAGAGCCAGCCCAGCAACCTCAACGACCATCAGAACCTGCGCCAGCAGCTCGAGGAGGAGATCCGGCTGTGGTGGCGCACCGATGAACTGCACCAGTTCAAACCCTCGGTGCTGGATGAGGTGGATTACGCCCTCCACTATTTCCAGCAGGTGCTGTTCGGCGCGATGCCGCAGCTGCGCCAGCGCATCCGCAACGCCCTCGCCGCCAGCTACCCGGATGTGACGCCGCCGAGCGATGCCTTCTGCACCTTCGGCTCCTGGGTGGGCTCCGACCGCGACGGCAACCCTTCGGTGACGCCGGACATCACCTGGCGCACCGCCTGCTATCAGCGCCAGCTGATGCTGGAGCGCTACGTGGCGGCCGTGGCCGACCTGCGCGATCAGCTCAGCATCTCGATGCAGTGGAGCCAGGTGAGTGCACCGCTGCTCGAATCCCTGGAGATGGATCGGCTGCGCTTCCCCGAGATCTACGAGGAGCGCGCGGCCCGCTACCGGCTCGAGCCCTACCGGCTCAAGCTGAGCTATGTGATGGAGCGCCTGCGCCTCACGCATCAGCGCAACCAGCAGCTCGCCAGCAGCGGCTGGGAAGCACCGGGTGAGCCGAGGCCGCCGCTGCCCGACTTCGGCCAGGGCGCCCTCGCCGCCGCGCCGGCGCCTGAGCTGCATTACGCCACGGTCACGGAATTCCGCACCGACCTTGAGCTGATCAACGACAGCCTGCAGGGCACCGGCCTCAGCTGCGAGCCGCTCGACAACCTGATCGCGCAGGTGCACACCTTCGCCTTCTGCCTGGCCAGCCTCGACATCCGCCAGGAGAGCACCCGCCACAGCGATGCCCTCGATGAGCTGAGCCGCTATCTGCAGCTGCCCGTGCCCTACTCCGAGATGGAGGAAGAGCAGAAGGTGGAGTGGCTGCTCACCGAACTGCAGACCCGCCGGCCGCTGATTCCCCCGGCGGTGCAGTGGACCCCCGCCACCGCCGAAACCTTTGATGTGCTGCGGGTGGTGCATCGCCTGCAGCAGGAGTTCGGCAGCCGCATCTGCCGCACCTATGTGATCTCGATGAGTCACACGGTGTCGGATCTGCTGGAGGTGCTGCTGCTGGCCAAGGAGGCCGGCCTGGTGGATCCGATGGCCCAGCGCTCCGATCTGCTGGTGGTGCCGCTGTTTGAAACGGTGGAAGACCTCAAGGCCGCTCCGGCGGTGATGGAGCGCCTGTTCACCGAGCCCTTCTACCGCCAGCTGATCGCCAGCACCAGTCCCACCGGCCGGCCGCTGCAGGAGTTGATGCTCGGCTATTCCGACAGCAACAAGGATTCCGGCTTCCTCTCCAGCAACTGGGAGATCCA
>CAJXSQ010000023.1 GCA_913061215.1 uncultured Synechococcus sp.
AGCAGCGGGATGCCGAGCGCGATCTGGCCAAACAGCAGGCCCGCGGCCGCTGATCTCCCAGCACTGGTGCAGGCCTGATGGACTGGTTGCGGCAGATCCCCATCGGCCAGTACGTCGATGGCACCGGCAGCTGGCTGCGGGATCTTGATCCGCGCCTGAAGCTGGCCTGGAGCGTGGCCTTCCTGCTCACGCCGATCCTGGCGGGTCCCTGGTGGCGCCTGGCCCTGGTGGGGCTGCTGCTGCTGATCACAGCGCTCAGTGGCCTGCCCTGGCGGATCTGGCGCCGCACCCTGCCACTGCTGCTGGTGCTCTCGCTGCTGGTGGGGGTGCTGGCCACCCTCCTGCCGGCCGGTGCGGCGGCCCCGGCCCAGCCGAACCGCCCGCCCCAGGAGCTGCGCCTGGCGCCTGGCCAGCAGGGGAGGGCCTGGGAGCTGCTGCGCTGGGGACCGGTGCAGATCGGGCCGCTGCCGCTGGGCCCGCTGGTGATCAGCCGCCGCTCGGCTGAGCTGGGGCTGAACAGCGCCACGCTGCTGTTCACCGTGATTCACAGCGCCAATCTGCTGCTGCTCACCACGCCGCCGGAAGCGCTGGTGTGGGGGCTGAGCTGGTGCCTGGCGCCGCTGGGGCCGCTGGGGGTGCCGGTGGAGCGGCTGGGGTTCACGTTGCTGTTGGCCCTGCGTTTTCTGCCGCTGGTGCAGGAGGAGTTCCAGAACCTGCTGCGCTCGGTGGCCACCCGCTCGGTGAACCTGCGCCAGCTGGGGCTGCAGGCCTCCCTGGGTCTGGTGCTGGCCCTGGCGGAGCGGCTGCTGGCGAATGTGCTGCTGCGGGCGGAGCAGGGGGCCGAGGCGCTGGTGGCGCGGGGCGGCCGCTGGATCGCGCCGGCGCAGCTGCTGCGCGATCCGCTGCCGCGGCGCTCGCTGCAATGGCTGGCAGGGTTGGGATTGTTGCTGTTGCTCGGTTTGCGGTGGAGGTACGGTGACCTCTGATTCGGTTGCCTTCGCTGCAGACCGCGTGAGCACAGAGCGTTATCTCAACCACCCCACGTTCGGGCTGTTGTATCGCGTGGCCGAGGCCGGCGAAGGGCGTGATCTCTACGCCACGTTGTATGCCCAGCGCATGTTCTTCGTGGTGACGTTGCAGGAGCGCGGTGCCTCCTTTGAGGTGATTCCACTGATGGATGCGCGGCATCTGGCCGAGCAGAACCTGGCCCGGGCCCGGCGGGAAGGGCCCGAGGTGCACGCCCAGTGGCGTCAGCTGTTCGAGAAGACGTTCATCTGAACGCAGGGGGGTGGTTTGTCGGTGGCGGTGGCAGAGCGGCTGGCGGCGCTTCAGGCTGGGCTTCCCGCCCACACACGCCTGCTGGCGGTGAGCAAGGGCCATCCGGCCGCGGCGATCCGGGAGCTGGCGGCGCTGGGGCAGCGCAGCTTCGGCGAGAGCCGGTTGCAGGAGGCGGAGGCCAAGCAGGCCGAGCTGGCCGATGTGCCGGGGCTCGACTGGCATTTCATCGGCCGCCTGCAGGCCAACAAGGTGCGGCCGGTGCTGCGCCGTTTCGCCTGGCTGCATTCAATCGACAGCTTGTCGTTGGCCCGGCGGGCTTCCCGCATCGCCGCCGAGGAGGGCCTCAGCCCGCGGGTGTTCCTGCAGGTGAAGCTGCGGCCCGATCCGAACAAGGGTGGCTTCTCGGCCGCCGAGCTGCGCGAGGCCTGGCCCGAGCTGCAGGCCCTGCCGGCGCTGCAGCCCGTGGGATTGATGACGATGGCCCCGCTTGGGCTCGCGCCCGAGGAGCGGCGGCGCCTGTTCGATGAGTGCGCCGCCCTGGCGCGGGAGCTGGGGCTCGCCGAGCTCTCGATGGGGATGAGCGGCGACTGGCCGGAGGCGGCGGCGGCAGGCAGCACCTGGGTGCGTGTCGGATCGGCGCTGTTCGGCCCCAAAAGCTTGTCAGTGCCCGCGTGGGACGCTATCTAGGTTCAGTGCCAAGACCGAGGTTCCACGGTGTCGTTGCTCTCCCGCCTGCGTGCAGTTGTCTCCGGTGACGACTACCTCGACGGCTACGACGATGAGCTCGATTACGACCACGGTGCCCTGCCCGAGGCCGGTGGCACCAGTGGTAGCGCCCCTGCCGCTTCGGCCTCCAGCGCGCTGGCCCTCACCAGCGACTTCGACAGCGTGGATCCCTTTGCCGGCACCAATGTGATCGGCATGCCCGGCATCTCCTCCTCGGCTGCTGAGGTGTCCCTGATGGAGCCCCGCAGCTTTGATGAGATGCCGGCGGCGATCCAGGCCCTGCGCGAGCGCAAGACCGTGATCCTCAATCTCACGATGATGGAGCCCGATCAGGCGCAGCGCGCCGTGGATTTCGTGGCCGGTGGCACCTTCGCCATCGATGGTCATCAGGAGCGCGTGGGCGAGAGCATCTTCCTGTTCGCCCCCAGCTGCGTCACCGTCACCACGGCGGCCAGCGAGGAAGCCTCCTCCTCCACCGTGGTGTCCCGCGAGGCCACCGAGGAGCCGGAAGCCGCTCCCGCACCGGCCTGGGGCCGCGAAACCTACGGCGCTAGCGTCGGCTGAGCGCATCCTCACCGCCTTGAGCAGCTTCTCCCCCGACAGCTTTGGGGTGATCGGCCTGGGCCGCATGGCCCAGGCTTTGTTGTTTCCGCTGCTGGCGAGCGGCCTGCTGCCACCGGCCGGCGTGCGCGCCGCCGTGGCTTCCCAGGCCTCAGCCGAGCGGCTGCGGGCAGAGCGGCCGGAGCTGGCCGTGAGCACCGAGGCTGCGGAAGCCTGGGGCTGCGCCGTGGCGCTGCTGGCCGTGAAGCCCCAGCAGCTGGAGGCTGTGGCTGCAGCGGCGCCCGCGCCGGCGGCCGGCGAGCCTCCCCTGTTGATTTCGGTGTTGGCGGGCGTCACCGTGGCGCGGTTGCAGGCGCTGTTCCCCGGCCATCGCATCGTGCGGGCTGTGCCCAACACCCCCTGCCTGGTGGGCGCCGGCCTCACGGGCCTGGCCTGGGGTGAGGGCGTGAGCGCTGCGCAGCGGGCCTGGGTGCTGCAGCTGTTCGCCCGGGTGGGTGAGGTGCTGGAGCTGCCGGAAACGCAGCTCGATGCCTTCCTGGCGCTCACCTCCTCGGGGCCGGCCTTCGTGGCCCTGGTGGCGGAGGCGCTGGCCGATGGGGCGGTGGCGGCGGGGCTGCCGCGCCAGCAGGCGCTGCACCTGGCCGGCCGCACCCTGGCGGGCAGCGCCGCGCTGCTGGAGCAGCAGCAGCTGCATCCTGCCCAGCTCAAGGACATGGTGAGCAGCCCAGGCGGCACCACCATCGCCGGCATCCGCGCCCTGGAGCGTGGCGGCCTGCGCTCCGCCCTGATCGAAGCGGTGCTCGCCGCCGCCGAACGCAGTCGCCAGCTGGGCTGAGCCGTCAGGCTTTCTTCTGGCCCAGGCGGGGTTCGGTGCCGGCGAGCAGGCGCTGGATGTTGCTGCGGTGGCGCCAGATCACGAGCGCTGCGGCGAGGATGGCCAGGCTCAGATAGGCCGGGCGTTGGCCGCTGCCGCTGCTAGCGAAGGATCCCAGCATCAGCAGCGGCAGGCTCAGGGCGGCGATCACGCTGGAGAGCGACACGATCCGGCTGAGGCTGAGCACCGCCAGGAACACCCCGAAGCAGGCGAGGCCCACCGGCCAGGCCAGGCCGAGCAGCATGCCCAGGCCGGTGGCCACCGCCTTGCCGCCGCGCCAGCCCAGCCACACCGGCCAGATATGGCCGGCCAGGGCCGCCAGGCCAGCCGCCACCACCCACCAATCACTCTCCGCCGTGATTCCCAGTGGCTGCAGCAGCGCCTTGGCCAGCAGCACCGCAGCCGTGCCCTTGAGCACATCCACCAGGAACACCACCAGGGCCGGCGTTTTGCCGAACTGGCGCAGCACGTTGGTGGCGCCGGTGGAGCCGGAGCCGAGCGTGCGGATGTCCACGCCCTTGAGCCAGCGGCCCGCCAGGTAGCCGCTGGGGATCGAGCCCAGCAGGTAGCCGGCCAGCAGGCAGAACAGCGGGGTTTGCAGCAGGGGGTTCACAGCAGGTCGTCCTCGAGGGCGAGTTCGGTGGGGCTGCCGGCGAAGGCCAGCCACACGGGGAATTGCAGGATCGGGATCTCCACAGCGGGCTCGGCTGCATCCACCACGATGAAGGGCAGTTCGCCGCGCTCCTCCAGCCGGTCGGCCCGCTCGATCAGGGCATCGGGGCGCTCGAACAGCACGATGCCGCTGTTGGGGCCGAAGTCCTCCCGGGCGAGGCCGAGGCAGTCCTGCAGGCCGCGGCGCCATTCGCCCAGCCGTTCCGGCGTGCTGGCGAGCACGAGGGTCTGGAAGCGTTCGCCATAGAGATCCCCCAGGATCGAGATGGCGGCGGCGCTGATCAGGGCATTGCGGTTGCGGCTGCCGCTGCTGGGCTGGGCGCCGCGGCCGCCCTGGTTGAGGAACCAGTCGTCCAGCAGGGCGGCGCCGGAGGCTTCGAGGCTGCGGCGCAGCTTCCAGGGATCGGCGTGGAAATCGGGCTGGCCCTGAAACTCCTGCAGCCGCTGGCGGATCAGGGCCTCATCGGCGCTGAACAGCCCAGCAGCGGCCGGCGTGGGCGCCTGCTCGGCCGCTGCGGCGGCCTGCTGCTCGGCAGCGGCCTGATCCAGTGGCGAGGGCTGCACCACCAGCGGCTGCACCACCAGCTCCATCTGCTCGGCCGACACGGCCAGCTCCTGCAGGGCGCCCACCAGATAGTCCTGAAAGCCCTTCACGCGGCGGGCGATCGCATCCGACTGCCCGGCGAAGCTGCTCTGGATCTCCTGCTGCAGCTGATCGCGGCGCTGGCTCAGTTCGCCGATCTCCGCCTCCAGGGCCTGGCGCTGCTGCTGGAGTTCGCGCAGGGCCAGCTCCTGCCAGGGGGTGTTGGGGGTTTCTTCGCTCATGGCTGGGCGCTCACGTGGCGGTTGAGCTGCTCGCGCAGGCTCGTGGCATCGAACAGCACGGGCAGGAAATGGATGCTCTTCTGTTCACGGAAATAGAACAGCACAGGGATCGGCCCCCAGAACAGCGTCCAGTTCAGCCATTCGCTGTAGGGGAACCGGCGCAGCACCGTGTCGCCCCGCCACACCAGCAGGGCATCGCCGCTGAACTGCAGCCGCAGCAGCTGGCTCTGGATCAGCAGGAACAGGCCGAACAGGCTCACCACCAGCGCCAGCCAGGGGTTGAGCACCAGGGCGGCCAGCCCGAGGGCGATCACCGCCAGGGGCAGCCAGGGGCGCGGCGCCAGGATCACGCCCTGGGCCGGGTCGGGGCCGGTGGTTGTCATTCGCCGAAGAGCAACTGGGTGAGCACCACGTCCATCAACGACACGGTGACCAGAATCATCACAACCGCACCGGTGGTGCTGGTGCCCACCTCCTTGGGGCCGCCGCGGGTGGTGAGGCCCCAGCCGCAGGCGATCACGGCGATCTGCAGGCCGAACACCACCGCCTTGAGCAACATCGCCGGCAGGTCGGAGGGCTCCATCCAGGTGCGCACCGAGTTCCAGAACACCGTGGGCGGGATCTGATACAGCAACGTGCTGCTCACCTGGCCCGACCACACCGCCACCGCGAAGAACACCAGGCACTGCACCGGCGTCATGATCAGCATCGCCAGCACCCGCGGCACCACCAGGTACTGCACCGGATCGGTGCGCAGCATGGTGATCGCGTCGATCTGCTCGGTCACCTTCATCGTGCCGAGCTGGGCGGCATAGGCGGTGGCCACCTTGCCCGTCACCAGTGTGGCGGTGAGGATCGGGGCGATCTCGCGGGCCAGGCCCAGGGCCAGGATGCCGCCCACGGTGGAGCCGGCGCCCTGGTTGGTGAGCTCGGCCGCCACCTGGATGTTGAACACGGTGCCGGCGGCCAGGCCGGTGATGATCACGATCAGGAAGCTGCCGGGGCCGGCCTCCATCAGTTCGGCCATCAGGTCGTTCCAGCCCACGCGTCCCTGGGCCAGGGCTGCCATCGCCTGGCCGCCGATCAGCACGCTCTCGCCCAGCCGGGTGAGCCAGCGCGGGCGCAGCCAGGCTGGGATCGGGCGGTGGCGGGGGAAGGATCTCATCGGGGTTGTTGCTGCAGGTGCAGGCTGCGCTCCGGCCAGCGGCGCATCACCACCAGCCCAAGCAGCACCAGCACTGCCGGAATGATGCCCATGCACAGCCGGATCGCCACCAGGGCGCTGGTGGGCTGTGCATCGTTCGCGAGGGCTTCGCTGTAGCCACTGGCGGTGAGCAGCGCACCCAGCAGGGCGATCACCAGGCTGATGCACACCTTCTGGGCCAGCACCATCCAGGCGCTGTACTGGCCGGCCGGTTTCTCCGGATCGGCATCGATCGCATCGGGCAGCAGCGACCAGGGGATCAGATAGGCGGTGGAGGCCCCCAGGCCGGAGAGCACGATCGTGATCACCAGCAGCACCAGCTTGAACAGATTGGCGGGGTCCGCCAGCAGCGGCAGCGCCGGATCGAGGGGCTGCAGCACCATCACCAGCAGGCAGCCGGCAATCCACAGCGCCCCGCCCTGGCGCAGGGCCACGGTGCGGCCGCGGCGGTGCGACACCGACGTCCACAGCCAGAGCCCCACCAGCGAGCTGAGCAGGAAGGGCAGCAGGATCAGCTTGCTCAGGGTTTCCGGCACCTGCAGCACCACCGGCAGGAAAAACAGCGACACGGCCTGCATCAGCTGCAGCGCGCACCAGAGCAGCAGGTAGAGGCCGAGCACCATCAGGAAGCGGCCGTTGCGACCCACGCGGCGCAGCAGCTTGCGCGTGGTGCCGGCCTGGGCGGCCGGCTTCTGGCAGTTCCTGGCCGCCGGCAGCAGCCCCCAGCCGCAGAGCAGGCCCGAAAGGCTGATGATCACCCCCGACACGATGCCCACCGGCAGGTAGGTGCGCGGGTCGCGCAGGTCGCTCACCAGCACACCGGCGAGCAGCGCGGCCGTGATCGTGGCCAGGATCGAGCCGGTGAAGCGGGCCGTGTTGAGCCGGGTGCGCAGGGCCACATCGGTGGTGAGCTCTGCGGCCAGGGCGGTGTAGGGGAGGTTGAGGCAGGTGTAGAGGCTGTTGGCCACCACCGAGATCCCCAGGAACACCAGAAACTTGGTGGTGTGGCTCTCCCAGGGCGGCAGCCACCACATCAAGGCCATCACCACACCCAGGGGCACCGAGCTCCAGAGGATCCAGGGCAGGCGCGGTCCCAGGCGGGGGTTCACCGTTTTGTCGCTGAGCCAGCCCACGATCGGGTCGTTCACCGCATCCCAGAGGCGGCCGAGGCCATAGGCCAGCCCCGCCAGCCAGGGCGGCAGGCCCGCGGCCACATAGAAGCGGAGCAGATAAAAGCCGATCAGCGAGGCACCCATGCCGGTGCCCACATCACCGAGGCCATAGGACCAGAGCAGGCGCTGGCGGGGGCGGCCCCGCAGCAGTGCAGCATCGCTGGGGGCTCCGGCAGACAAGAAGGCGGTTCCGAACGCAGGCCATAATGCTGCAACCGGCGTGGTTTCCAGAGCACGCCAGGTCAGCGACAAACGCCTGGTGCGTTTGTACTGCTGCGGGCTTAGTTTAGTGGTAAAACCTCAGCCTTCCAAGCTGATGATGCGGGTTCGATTCCCGCAGCCCGCTTTCACTCACAGCTCCGCGCCCTCCATCAGCGGCGCGGTGGCCAGCAGCACCAGGCTGCGGCCGCACAGGGGCATCTGGCTGCCGCTCACGGCCGGTGCTTGGGCGGGGAGGTCGTCGCCGGGGGGCTGGCTGGTGTCGATCACGCGCAGCCAGCCGCTGTTGCAGGGCGGCAGCTCGAAGCTCAGATCCTGGTAGTAGGCGTTCATGCCGCACCAGAGCAGCGGGCCGCGTTCGCGGTCGTTGAGGCTCCAGGCCAGCGTGTGCGACCAGCCGGCCCAGTCGGGCTGGTTCAGCGCCACGCCATGCCAGTGGCGCAGCAGGTGGCCCGGTTGATCGAAGCGCAGCGCCTTGCCGGCTTCCGCGTGCGGGATCTCCGGGTTGAGCAGGTCTGCCAGATGGTGGCGCAGGTGGATCAGCCGCCGCACAAACAGCTGCAGTGCCTGGTCGCCCGCATCCGGCTGCCAGTGCATCCAGCCCAGCGGGTTGTTCTGGCACCAGGCATTGTTATTGCCCCCCTGGCTGCGGCGCACCTCATCGCCCATCAGCAGCATCGGCACCCCCGGTGCCAGCAGCAGTGAGGCCAGCAGGTTGCGCAGCTGCCGGTTGCGCAGCGCGATCACCGCTGGATCGCTGCAGGGACCCTCGGCGCCGTGGTTCCAGTTGTTGTTGTGGTTATCGCCGTCGCGGTTGTCCTCGCCGTTGGCGAGGTTGTGCTTGCGGCTGTAGCTCACCAGATCCGCCAGCGTGAAGCCATCGTGGGCGGTGAGGAAGGTGATGCTGCGCCCCAGCAGGGCAGGCGTGCCGCCGAACAGATCCGGGCTGCCCGCAATCCGCTGCCCCATCGGCCAGCAGCTCTTGTCGTCGCCCTTCCAGAAGCGGCGCAGATCGTCGCGGAAGCGGCCGTTCCAGGCGCCGATGCGCTTGGCGGGGAAATCGGCGAGGCGATAGAGGCCGCCGCAATCCCACGGTTCGCTCACCAGCTTCAGATCAGCCAGTTCCGGATCGGCTTCGATCTCCTCGAACAGGGGCGGTTGATCCAGCGGCGCCAGCTCCTCGCCGCGGCTCAGGGCGATGCCCAGATCGAAGCGGAAGCCATCCACCCCCAGCTCCAGCGCCCAGCAGCGCATCGATTCCAGGATCAGCCGCCGCACATGCGGCCGGTTGGCCGCGATTGAATTGCCGCAGCCGCTCACATCGAGGTAATCGCCGCGGGCGTTCTGGTGGTAGTAGTTGCGGTCGTCGATACCGCGCCAGCTCAGCGTGGGCCCGGCCTGATTGCCCTCGCAGGTGTGGTTGTACACCACATCCACCAGCACCTCCAGCCCGGCGTGGTGGCAGGCCGTCACCAGTTGGCGCACCTGCTGGCGGATCTGCAGTGGATCGTCGCCCTGCTGGTAGGCGTGATGCGGCGCCATCCAGCTCAGTGGGCTGTAACCCCAGTAGTTGAGCCGGCCCGCCGGTGCATCGTGCGGATCGAAGGCCATCACCGGCAGCAGCTCCACCGTGGTGATGCCCAGCTGCTTCAGGTAGGGGATCGCCTCGATCAGCCCCAGGTAGGTGCCTTGCGCTTCCGGGCTCACCGGGCTGCCGGCGCCGCGGCTGAAGCCGCCCACATGCAGCTCGTAGATCACCGTGCGCTGCCAGCTGTGGCGCGGCCGCGGCGCCGCGCGGAAATCGAAGCGGTCGCGCTCCGTCACCACCCCCTTCAGGCAGCTGGCGGTGTTCGGCATCGCGCCGATCGCATCCACCCGCCGGTAGACGTTCCAGCCTGTGATCGCCCGCGCACAGGGATCCAGCAGCAGTTTCGAGGGGTTGAAGCCGTGGCGGCCGGGCTGCAGCGGGCCGAACACCCGGTAGGCGTAGCAGCAGCCGATGCCGACCCCTTCCACCTCCACATGCCAGATGTCGCCCGAGCGGTGGCGGTGATCCAGCTCCACCACCTGCTGGGGCTCCGGCGCATCGCCGCTGGCGAACAGCAACAGCTCCACCCGCGTGGCCAGCGGTGCCACCAGCGCGAAGTTCACCCCCTCAGCGGTGGCGGTTGACCCGAGGGGCCAGGGTTGTCCCAGTCGGATCGTGCGCACCGGATCCTGCAGGCCGCTGCCACAAGCTAGGTGGTGTCCGTGGGTTCTGTCCTCGCATGTGTTCGCTGCCAGCCCAGCCCACTGCCGCCGGCCGGCCGCCGCGGCTCGTGCGCGAAGGCCTCTGGCTGTTTGCCCCCAGCCGCGACAGCCAGGGCGGCAGCGCCTGGTGGCTGGAGCATGAGGCTGCTGGCGGCGGTCGCGCCGGCCTGCTGGTGGACGTGCCCGCCCACAACGAAGCCAACCTCGCCTTTCTGCAGGAGCGTGGCGCGGGCTTGGCCGGTGGCCGCATCGTGCTCACCGGCCGCGAGGGCCATGGCCGCTTGCGCCGGTTTCAGGAGGCCCTGGGCTGGCCGGTGCATGTGCAGGAGCAGGAGGCCTATCTGCTGCCGGGCGTGCAGCGGCTGGAGCCGTTCGGGGCGGAGCACCGGCTGGACGCCGGCCTGGATCTGCTCTGGACTCCCGGCCCCACCCCCGGTGCGGCGGTGCTGCTGGCCAGCGCACCGGTTGCCGCGGAATCGATCCTGTTCTGCGGCCGCCTGCTCAGCCCCGTGGCGCCTGGGCAGCTGGCGCCGCTGCGCACGCGCCGCAGCTTCCACTGGAGCCGCTGGCTGCGCAGCCTCGAGCGCCTGCGGGGCTGGCTGCCGGCTGAACAGCCCCAGTGGCTGGCCAGCGGCGCCGGGCTCGGTGCCCTGCGCGGTGAGGTGCTGGTGGAGGGCGGCCGGCGTGTTCTGGAGCAGCTGGATCTCAGCGCTTTGGCCGCTCAGGAGCCGGTTTAGGTGTCAGAAGTGGCAAAACCGTGGCTACAAAAGGGGTTCGATGGTTGCCGGGGGTGCCTGGTCCCCATACCATTGGCGCGCTGAACCCAGTGGCGGTCGGTGTTCCCGTGCCGCCCGGCTGCTACTGACCCAGAGGCTTTCCCCCCACTCCGATGAACAAAGCTGATCTCGTCAACCTCGTTGCCGCGCGCACCGAGCTGACCAAGACCGACGTGGCCCAGGTGGTGGACGCCGCCATCGAAACCATCATCGACTCGGTGGTGGAAGGCAAGAAGGTGTCGATCCTTGGCTTCGGCTCCTTTGAGCCCCGCGAGCGCTCCGCCCGTCAGGGTCTGAACCCCAAGACCGGCGACAAGATCAAGATCCCCGCCAAGCGCGTGCCCGCCTTCACCGCCGGCAAGCTGTTCAAGGACCGCGTGCAGGGCTGATCGCGCCACTGCCCTTCACGGATTCGCAGGCGGCCCCAGTGGCCGCCTGCGGTCGTTACGCCCCCTCGCCCACCGGCCGGTTGCACCTGGGCAATCTGCGCACCGCCCTGCTCTCCTGGCTGATCACACGCCTGCAGGGTGGTCGCTGGCTGCTCCGCATCGATGACCTCGACACCCCGCGCAACCGCCCCGGCGCTGAGGCATCGATCGTTGACGATCTTTCCTGGCTCGGCCTGCACTGGGATGGTCCCCTGATCCGCCAGAGCGAACGGCGGGGGATCTACGCCACGGTGCTGTCGCGTCTGCGCCGCAGTGGCCGGCTTTATCCCTGCCGCTGCAGTCGGCGGATGCTGGCGGACATCTCTGCTCCCCATGGCGCGGCGCCGGTGTACCCGGGCTTCTGCCGTGAGCGCGCCGGTGGCTGGGGGCCTCTGGATGGGCGTTTACCCAGCTGGCGGCTGCGCCTGTCGCCGGGGCCGCTTTGCTGGCCTGAGCCGCTGGCCGAGGCTGGCGAATGCTGCCTTGATGCCGCCACCCAGGTGGGCGATGTGGTGTTGCGCCGCGCCGATGGCTTCATCGCTTATCACCTCGCCACCGCCGTGGATGAACTCAGCCTGGGCATCACCGATGTGGTGCGCGGCGAGGACCTGCGCAGCGCTACGGCCCCCCAGCTCGCGGTGATGCGTGAGCTCGATGGCACGCCGCCGCGCTACTGGCACCTGCCCCTCTGGCGCAACGCCGAGGGCCAGCGGCTCTCCAAGCGCGATGGGGGCCAGGGCCTCGAGAGCTTGCGGGAGCAGGGGCTCGACGCCCCAGCCGCCGTGGGCTTGATGGCGGCCAGCCTGGGGCTGGTGCCCCCCGGCAGCCGCCTGAGCAGCCGCGAGCTCTTGGAGGAGCTCAGCCTCGAGCAACTGCGCGCGGTGCTGATGGCGCCAGGCTGAGGCGCGGGCCAGGGGCGAGGCGCGCCTCCAGGAGCCAATGCCTCTGGGTACCGTCCCCAATTCTGTACAGACCGTACGGAATTGGGGACGGAGGCTTTCTGTCGTCTGTTCTGTTGTCTGTTCCTTGGTCGCCCTGATGCCGCTCTCTGTCGATTCAGGGCAGTGGCAGTGCTCCAAGGCTTAAGGAAGGCTTCGGGATCAAAGCGGCGAAATCTCTCCACACTGGTGCCATTCGAGACGAAGGCCGATGGCCACATCCCAGCAATCCGGCGGCCGCGAGGGTCGTGGGAACCCCGATAGCCCATGCAGCTGCTGTGGTGGCAGCGGCGTGCTGCGCACCGAGGCAGCCGGTTACCGCACCTGTCTCGAGTGCCTCGGCCAGGGACGAAGGCCGCGCTTTGAGACGGTGCTTGGCCTTCCGGGTGGGCCGAGCGAGCCCTGTCAGCGGTTGCCCCGGGGAATCAGCGCTTCGACTTCTGCCGCCAGATGAAGAAGGCGGCCGTGGCCACCACCACCAGCAGCGGGGCCGCGGTCAGCAGCAGCAGTGCAACGGCGGTCCAGTCGGTGTACATCGCTGTCAGGCTTGCGAGCGGCAGCCATCATCTCAGGTGCACCCGCATGCCCACCATGCTCCGCGTTCTGATTCCTCTGGCGGCGCTTCTGGCGGCTGTGCCGGTGCGCGCTGGCGTGGAGTTCACCGACTGTCAGCCCGCTCCCGGCGGTGGTGTGACCTGCAACACCCGGCCCACGGGCAACACCCTGATGGACGATGAGGCCGCCCGTTACGGCCTGTTCAACGAAGCGAGCCCCGGTTGGTCGGAGTTTGACCCCTATGAGGGCTACGACGACATGTTCGGCGGCAACTGGACCTGAAGCGCCGCCGCTCAGGCCAGCCGCGTGATGCCCTGGTACACCGCGAAGCTCACCAGCCAGGCCAGCAGCAGCGACCAGCCCACGCTCAGCAGCGTGAAGCCCAGACGCTTCGATTCGCTGCGGATCACCGCCACCGTGGACAGGCAGGGCGTGTAGAGCAGGGTGAACACCATGAAGCTCAGGGCCTGGGGCCAGCGCACATCCGCTGCCATCGCCTGGCCCAGCACCGTCGGGTCTGCCTGGCCGTAGATCACCGCCAGGCCCCCCAGCACGATCTCCTTGGCGATGAAGCCGAACAGCAGCGCCACCGTGAGCTTCGGATTGATGCCGATCGGCTCGAGCAGCGGCTGCATCAGCGTGCCCAACCGCCCCGCCAGGCTGGCGCTGGAGGCCGGCTCCACCCCGGCGGGCAGGTTGTTGAGCAGCCACACCGCCACCACCCCGAGGATGATGAAGCGGCGCGACCAGAGCCAGAAGTGCTTCACTTCGCTCCAGGCGCGGCTGAACATCTGACCGGCCGTGGGCAGGCGGTAGGGCGGCAGCTCCAGCACCAGCGGCTCGTTGCTGGGGAAGCGGCCACGGAACAGCAGCGCCGTGAGCAGCGCCGCCAGGAAGCTCATCAGGTACAGCCCGAAGATCACCAGGCCACCGAGGCGGGCCGGGAAGAACACGGCCGCCATGAACAGGAACACGTTCAGCCGGGCTGAGCAGAGCGAGAACGGGATGATCAGCATCGAGAGCAGCCGCAGGCCGCGGTCGCGCATCACCCGGGTGCCGAGGATCGCCGGCACGTTGCAGCCGAAACCCATCAGCGAGAGCACGAAGCTGCGGCCATCCAGCCCCAGCCGCTCCATGAAGGCATCCATCAGGTAGGCCGCGCGGGAGAGATAGCCGCTGTCCTCCACCACGCCCATCGCCAGGAAGAACAGGCCGATCACCGGCAGGAAGGCCATCACCGTGCCCAGCCCCTGGTAGAGCCCCTCCAGCAGGAAACCGCTGATCCAGGCGGGCAGCGGCGCCAGCAGCGGCGTGAGCACCGCCTGGCTGAACTGATCCAGCAGGCTGGCCAGCCCCTCCTGCAGCGGCACCCCGATCGCATAGATGGCCTGGAACATCAGCGCCATCGCCAGGAAGAACAGCGGCAGCCCCAGCAGCGGATGCAGCAGCAGCGCATCGAGCTGACGGGTGCGGCGGTCGCGCCAGGTGTCCGGCAGATGCACGCTGCGAGCCACCAGTGCCGCCATGGCGCCATCGAGCCCGGCATCCACCGCCGCCAGTTGCTCCTCCAGCTGCGTCACGGCTTCTGCAGGCTGCGCCGCGTTGCGATCCAGCTCCGCGAGGATGGCGTTCTGCAGGGCTTCGATGCCCTGCCGGTATTTGGCGCTGAGCGGCAGCACCGGCCGCTCGAGGCTGCTGCTCAGCGCCTCGGCGTTGATGCTCACCCCGAAGCGCGTGGCCTCATCGGCCATGTTCAGCACCACCACGGCGGGCAGCCCCAGCTGCTGCACCTGCAGGGCGAGGCGCAGCTGCCGGTCGAGCTGGCTGGCATTGAGCACCACCAGCACCAGGTCCACGGCGCTGCCTTCGAGGAAGCGGCGCACCACGGCTTCGTCTTCGCTGTGGCCGCGCAGGTCGTAGATGCCCGGCAGATCGATCAGGTGCAGGGCGCGTTCGTGGATCGTGAGATCGGCCTGCAGCAGTTCCACGGTGAGGCCCGGCCAGTTGCCGATCTGCGCGTGGTGGCCGGTGAGGCGGTTGAACAGGGTCGACTTGCCCGTGTTGGGCATGCCGAGAACGGCGATCGTGCTCACGCGGCGAGGCTCACGCGGGCGGCATCCCGCCGGCGCAGCATCAGTTCGGTCATGCCCACGCGCACATGCAGCGGGCCGGCCCACCAGCCGCGCCGCAGCACCTGCACGTTCTGGCCGGGGCGCAGGCCGAGGGCTTCCAGGCGTTGCCGCAATCCCGGATCCGCCGCCAGCTCCTGCACCGTGGCCGTGGCTCCCGGGGGCAGGTCCACCAGCCGTGGGGTCGCGCGCATGCCGTGGACGCCTATTGCGAATGAGTTGCAATATCTTAGCTGTCGTTGTGCTGGCGCTCCGTTCGGATCTGACTACGGTGGCTGCGGTTTCCTCCAGCGCGCAGGCCGGTGTTGCATTTCTGGTCGCCCCATCTCGATCCGGCCCATCCCCAGGACTGCACGCAGCCCGAGCGTTACGCCATTCAGATGCAGAGCAGTGGAGGCTTTCTGGCCATCGGCGGCGATGGTCAGTCGCTGGTGGAGGTGAGCGACGCGCGCCGGGCCCACCTGTTCCATGCCCATGAAGCGGCGCTGCGGGCCGCCCGTGAGCTCAATGCCGAAGGTCGCGGCCCTGTGGATGTGGTGAAGGTGGAACTCGATGTGGCCTGAATCGGCCCGCCGGGCCAGGCTCCGTAGGATCCGGCCCTGCACGCCGCCGCTGCGCCCGTTCTGATGGAGCTCACCTACCGCCCCCGCCGCCTGCGCCGCTCCCCAGCCCTGCGGGCGATGGTGCGCGAAACCTCCCTCAGCGCCGCCGATTTCATCTATCCGCTGTTTGTGCACGAAGGGGCCACGAACGAGCCGATCGGTGCCATGCCCGGCTGCCAGCGCTGGAGCCTCGAAGGGCTGGTGCAGGAGGTGGGCCGCGCCTGGGATCTGGGGATCCGCTGCGTGGTGCTCTTCCCCAAGGTGTCCGACGGCCTCAAAACCGAGGACGGCGCTGAGTGCTTCAACGAAGGTGGCCTGATCCCCCGCGCCATCCGCCGCCTCAAGGAGGTGCACCCCGGCATGGCGATCATGACCGACGTGGCCCTTGATCCCTATTCCTGCGACGGCCACGACGGCATCGTGAGCGGCGAGGGTGTGGTGCTCAACGACGAGACCGTGGCGATTCTGTGCAAGCAGGCCGTGGCCCAGGCCCGCGCCGGCGCTGACCTGATCGGCCCCAGCGACATGATGGACGGCCGTGTGGGTGCCATCCGCGAAGCCCTCGATGAGGAAGGCTTCGAGCACGTGGGGATCATCAGCTACACGGCGAAATACGCCTCCGCCTATTACGGCCCCTTCCGCGAAGCGCTCGATTCCGCTCCCCGCGCCGCCGCGAGCAAGCCGATCCCCAAGGACAAATCCACCTATCAGATGGACCCGGCCAATGCCCGCGAGGCGATCACCGAGGCCCAGCTGGATGAGCAGGAAGGCGCCGACATCATGATGGTGAAGCCCGGCCTGGCCTATCTCGACATCATCCATCGCCTGCGCGAGGAGAGCGAGCTGCCGATTGCCGCCTACAACGTGAGCGGTGAATACGCGATGGTGAAGGCGGCAGCCGAGAAGGGTTGGATCGATGAGCGGGCCGTGGTGCTGGAAACCCTGCTCTGCTTCAAGCGGGCCGGCGCCGATCTGATCCTCACGTATCACGCCTGTGATGCGGCTCAGTGGCTGCGGGAGTGATGGCCCGTTATCTGCTGCTCTGGGTGCATGGGCCCTGGATTGCTGCTTCCTTGATGGTGCTCCTGGCCCTGCGGTTGTTGCTGGCTGAGGATTTCAGCCTGCATGGCCACGGCTGGGGCCTGCTGGGCAGTGCCTCGATCTGTTTCTCGATCGGCTGCGTGTGCAAGGTGTCGTGGGTGCTGGCGCAGTTGAACCGGCGCCGCACCGCTGCCGAACAGCAGCTTGAGCATCTGGTGCTCCACTGAGGCCTGCCGCGATGAGCCGTTCCTCCGTGTTGCTGATCATCGGCATCCCCTGGGCCGCAGCGGTGGCCGTTCTGCTGATGGTCACCAAGATCCACGCCGGCACCGGCCGGCTGCACTGGGGACTGCTCGGCAGCGCCTGCATCTGCTTCTCGATCGGCTGCCTGGCGCGCACCAGCGTTGGCCTGCACGACATGGCTCAGCGCGCCCGGCGGGCGGAGGCCGCCGAGGCGGCTGCGCTGCGGCTCAAGTCGCCTTCGGCCTGATGGTGGCGCGGGCCTGGTGGCGGGCGGGATGGCGGCTGCTGGCCAGCGCCTGCTGTTCCGCAACGGCAGCGGCACCGGTTGCAGCCCTTGCCGCCACGCCAGCCGCTCCCGCCTTGCCCCCCTCGCCGGGGTTGCTGCGGTCGCTGGCGGCCTTCGAGCGGGATCTGCTGGAGCTCGATGGCGTGCTGCGGCCCGAGCAGCTCACGACTGAGGTGGCGTTCAGCCTGAGCGACCCCGCCCTGCAACCCCCCGCACCGGAGGCTGCCCCGCTCACGGCTGCTGCTGCCGAGCAGTCCCAGGAGCGCCTGCTCAGCCTGCCCCAGGCCCTGCAGGTGGCGGTGGCCAACAACCCCGATCTGGCTGAGCGCCGTGCCCGCATCGCCGAGATGCGTGGCCTGAAGCGCTCGGTGCAGGGGCGGTTCTGGCCCCAGATTGGCCTGTCGCTGGGGGGATCCTTTGCGCAGCGCAGCGAATACAACCTCGTGCTGCAGGACAACGCTGGGCTGTATCCGGCGAAATCCCCCTTCCTTGTGGAGGAGAACGGTTGGAACCGCATCCAGGCCAACCGTGGCAGCAGCTGGGGCAGCCTGGAGCTCGATTGGGAGCTGATCAGCTTCGAGCGTGGCGCCGCCCTGGCGGAGCAGGATCAGCGCCTCACCGCCAGCCTGCGCCACTACGGCGATGCCCTGCGCCAGCTGCAGCTGGAGGTGAGCGAGGCCTACTACGGCCTGCAGCTGGCCGAACAGCTGCTGCGCATTCGCCAGGCGGTGGTGCGCAACGACGCCCTGGTGCGCGATCAGGTGGCGGCGCTCAAGGCCAGTGGCCTGGTGCCGCGGCTGGATCTGCTGCGGGCTGAGGCGGCGTTGCAGCAGAGCCGCTTCCGCCAGGAGCAGGCCGAAGCCCTGCGCCAGAGCCGCCGTCAGGCGCTCACCAACCTGCTCAACGTGGCCTTCACCACCCTGCTGCGGGCCCGCAGTGAGGCGGTGCTGCAGCCCCCCTGGCCGTTGCCACTCAACGCCACCTTGGTGGCCGGTCTGCGCGACAACCCCGCCCTGGAGAAGCTGGCGGCGGATCGGCAGGCGTTGCTGCGCCAGGCCGATCGCCGGCAGGCGCAGCTGTTGCCCAGCCTGGAGCTGTTCGCCGCCGGCGGCGGTGGCACCGATCTGCTCACCAAGCCGGTGATCGATCTCAAGGGCTGCTGCTCCGCCAGCAACACCCGCCAGCTCTCGAGTCAGAGCGCCGACTGGGTGGCCGGTCTGCGGCTGCACTGGCGCCTGTTCGATGCGGGCGTTTCCGGCGGTGCCGCGGCTGCCAGCCGTGCCGCCGCCGAAGCTGTGCTGCAGCGTCTGGCCCGCGAGCGCAACCAGATCCGCCAGGAGCTGGAAACCGCCTTCTACGACTACCGCGCTTCCCTCAGCCAGCTGGCGGCAGCCGAAGCGTCGTATCAGGCGTCGCGCGAAGCCTTCCGCGATGCCCGTGCCCGCTACCAGCTCGGCCTGGCCGATTACACCGATGTGAGCGAAACGATCAGCCTGCTCACCCGCTCGATGGAGGGGATCGCCGAATCCACCACCCTGGCCAATGTGAGTTACGCCCGCATGCTGCGCCAGCTGCAGCCGGTGCCCGAGCAGCCGGAGCTGGAGCCCACGCTCTCGCTCACGCTGCCGGCGGATCCTGAGTCGGCTCAGCCGTAGCTGGCTCAGTCGTCGCTGTCGCCCGGGCGCGCTCCTGCCGCTCCCGCAGCCTGCCGCGCAGGGCCAGGCTGCGCCAGCTGAGCAGCACCAGCAGGGCGATGAACCAGAACCACACCTCCGGCGCGTTGCTCTGCAGCAGCACGAGCAGCAGCACCACCTCCAGCGCCAGAAACGGCCATTCACGCTTCATGGCAGGCTCCCCTCCTGGCGGCGGCTCGGTTGATCCTGCTGCCGGTCGAGCCGCGGTGTGCGGTAGGTGCCGGTGAGGTCGCGCAGGATCGGCAGCACGTAGCTCACCGGGGTGCGCCATTCCACATAGGCGTGGGCCCGCAGGGTGAGGCCCTCACGGATCGGGAACACGCTGCTGCCGTTGGAGAGGGTCCAGCGGAAGCCATCGTCGCTGCGGCGGCTGGGCAGCAGGGCGATCTCGGTGCGCACCACCGGTCCGCTGGCCACGAGCGATTCCGCCAGGGGCGGATTGCCCATGGTGGTGTTGATGTCTTCCGGTGTGGCGGGCAGCAGGCTCACCCGCTCCACCACCCCCTGGATCCCGCCGAAGCGGCCGCGCTGCTGCCAGTCGGGCACCACCTCGATGCCCTGGCGGTTCTGCAACCGCCGCGCATCGGCGGGGTGGAAGTAGGCCACGGCCTGCAGCGCAGCGTTGTCGTCGCCGGTGCTGCTGGCGCCGCCGAGGGTGCCCAGCCGCTGGCCCGGTTTCACGGTCTGCCCCTGGATCACCTGCAGGTCGAGCACACTGCCATCGCGCTTGGCCGTGAGCTCCCCTTCGTATTTGAGCTTGGCTTCGGTGACGCGCACCGCCCGGCGGGTGTTGTCGATGCGGAAGCGGCGCTGCTGTTGTTCGGTGTCGATCGCCAGCTTCACCTGGGTGAAGGCGCTGATCACATCCTTCTCGCGGATGGCGAGATCGTCGAGCTCCACCTGCAGCTGGGTGTTGCGATCGGCGGTGCTCACCACCTCCTGGGCCAGTGGCGCCACCACCTCGGTGCGGGCCAGATGGGCGAAGTCGGCCACCTTCTGGGCGTAGGTGCCCTGCAGGCGGCGCAGCCGCGCCCGCTCGCGTTCCAGCTTGCGCAGGGCCGTGTCGCGCACCTCCCGCGCCGCCTGCAGCCGCGTCGCATCGCGGCGGTTGAGGTCGGCGTTGATCTGCTCCAGTTCCTTGAGGTCGCGTTGCTGCTGCTCCAGTTGCTTCTCCAGGGCCGGCTGATCCAGCACCATCAGCACCTGGCCGCGGCGCACCCGCTCCCCCACCTGCACCCGCAGCTCGCGGATCTGCCCCTCGGCCCGGCTGTCGAGCACCGTGGCACCGCCCGGCACGAGCACCACGCCCCGCCCCACCACCTCGGTGGGCACCGGCCAGAGCAGAGCCCACAGCGCCGTGAGGCCGCCCATGGCGATCAGGCTGAGCAACACCTGGCCCTCGGCGTCCGCCGCCTGGCGCTGCACCCAGGTTTTTGCGGCCGCGAGCCCCACTGGTCAACATCTGTTGGCGCCCATGATCGCTGAGCGGCCCGCGGCCCGCATCACATTGGCGTCACACCGGCATCGACAATGGGGGCAACGCCGGGGTTATTGCCGGTCCACCCCTGATCCAGACCATGTCCGCCAGCCACCGACTCGGCCACGTCGCCCTGCGGGTTCAGGACATGGCGCGTGCCAAAGCGTTCTATCTGGGCCTGGGCTTGCAGCTCACCTGGGACGCCGACGACTGGTGCTACCTGCAGTGGCCCGCCAGCGGTGAAGGCATCGCTCTGCTCAGCCCCACCTACCGCGCCGCCGGCCCCCACTTCGCCTTCCACTTCCACGACCGCAGCGAGGTGGATCGCGTGCATGCCGAGCTGGTGGCCCAGGGCCACAGCTGCGGCCCGGTGCATGATCACCGCGACGGCACCGCCTCCTTCTACATGCAGGATCCGGAAGGCAACTGGCTGGAGATGCTCTACGAACCCGCCGGCGGCATCCCCTCCAACACCGGCGCCGAGCCGATCGCGGTGTTCCCGGCGTGACGGCTGCGAACAACATGTCCGGTGCCGACGTAGCCCGGCCCGCCCCAAGCGCTATCCAGTGGGAGGCGCTGGAGCTGCTCGAGTGGGGGCGGCTGGGGGAGCATGTGGCTGGTTTCGCTGGCACCGCGCCTGGCCGGCGCCGCTGCCGTGAGCTGCCGCTCGGCCCGAGCCTCGCCGCCAGCCAGGAGCTTTTGGCGCAGACCGGTGAACTGCTGGCCCTCGATGGCCTGCTGGAGGGTGGCCTCAGTTTTCAAGGGGTTGCCGATCTGAGCCGCACCCTGCAGCTCTGTGCCAAGGGTGGTGTGGCCGGCGGCGATGAGCTGCTGGATGTGGCCACCACCCTGGCGGCGGCGCGGCGCCTGCGCCGTCAGATCGACGACCCGGAGCTGCGGCCCGTGACCACGGCACTGGTGGAGGAGCTGCGCACGCTGCCTGAGCTGGAGCAGCGGCTGCGCTTCTGCATCGAAGAGGGCGGCCGCGTGGCGGATCGGGCCAGTCCGCCCCTGGGCCAGCTGCGCCGCCAGATCGCGGCGGCCCGCCAGGAGCGCCGCGACCGCCTCAATGAACTGCTGCGCCGTTACGCCGCCCTGCTCCAGGACAGCGTGATTGCCGAGCGCAATGGCCGCCCCGTGCTGGCGGTGAAGGCCGGTGCCGCCGGCCAGCTGCCCGGCCTGGTGCACGACAGCTCCGCCTCTGGCAGCACCGTGTTCATCGAACCCCAGGCGGTGATCCCCCTGGGCAACCGCCTGCGCCAGCTGGAGGGCGAGGAGCGGGAGGCCGAGCGGGCGGTGCTGCAGGAGCTCAGCGGTTTGGTGGGCGCGGAGCAACCGGTGCTCGAGCAGCTGCAACAGGTGTTGCTGCAGCTCGACTGCGCTCTGGCCCGCGCCCGTTATGGCGCCTGGCTCGGAGCGGTGCGCCCGCAACTCGAGGCTGATCCGCTGGCACCGCTGCAGCTGGAAGGGCTGCGCCACCCGCTGCTCCTCTGGCAGGAGCGCCGCGAAGGTTCACGGCCGGTGGTGCCGGTGAGTGTGCGGGTGCACGAGGGGCTGCGGGTGGTGGCGATCACCGGCCCCAACACCGGCGGCAAAACGGTGACGCTCAAGAGCGTGGGCCTGGCGGCGTTGATGGCCCGCGCCGGCCTGTTCGTGCCCTGCAGCGGCAGTCCGCGCCTGCCCTGGTGCGCTCAGGTGCTGGCGGATATCGGCGATGAGCAATCGCTGCAGCAGAACCTCTCCACCTTCAGCGGCCATGTGCGCCGCATCGCCCGCATCCTCGAAGCCCTGCCCCCTGCCGGTACGGACCTGGCCGCGGCATCCGGCGCATCCCTGGTGTTGCTGGATGAGGTGGGTGCCGGCACCGATCCCACGGAGGGCACCGCTCTGGCGATTGCGCTGCTGCGCCAGTTGGCGGAGCGGGCACGGCTCACGATCGCCACCACCCACTTCGGTGAGCTCAAGGCGCTCAAATACAACGACTCCCGTTTTGAGAACGCTTCGGTGGCGTTTGACGTGGAGACCCTTTCGCCCACCTATCACCTGCAGTGGGGTATCCCCGGCCGTAGTAATGCCCTGGCGATCGCCACGCGGCTGGGGCTGGATCAGGCCGTGCTCGCCGATGCCCAGGCGCTGTTGGCGCCCCGTGGCGAAGGAGAGGTGAACCAGGTGATTGCTGGCCTGGAGAACCAGCGGCAGCGCCAGCAGGAGGCGGCCGAGGAGGCTGCGGCGTTGCTGGCACGCACCGAATTGCTGCACGAGGAGCTGCTGCAGCGCTGGCAGCAGCAGAAGCAGCAGAGCGCCGAGCTGCAGGAGCAGCGCCGCCAGCAGCTGGAGCGCTCGATCCGCGATGGCCAGAAGGAGGTGCGCCGCATCATCCGCCGCCTGCGTCAGGGCCGCGATGTGGACACCTCCAGCCTCGGAGAAAGTGCCCGCCGGGCCGGCCAGCGCCTGAAGAAGCTTGAGCAGCAGCACCGGCCTCAACCGGAGCGGCGCGATCACAAGGGCTGGCGGCCCGGTGTGGGCGATCGGGTGCGGGTGCTGTCGCTGGGTAAGGCCGGCGAGGTGCTGGCCCTCTCCGCCGACGGCCGTGAACTCACGGTGCGTTGCGGGGTGATGCGGCTCAATCTGGAGCTCTCCGCCATTGAGGGGCTCAACGGCGAGAAGCCGGCGCCACCGGAGACCACCGTGAAGGTGCGCAGCCGCACCCCCATCGGCAGCCGCAGCCCGGATGTGCGCACCGAGCGCAACACCGTGGACGTGCGCGGCCTGCGCGTGCATGAAGCCGAGGCGGCCGTGGAGGAACGCCTACGCACGGCCAGTGGTCCCCTCTGGGTGATCCATGGGATTGGCACCGGCAAGCTCAAGCGCGGCCTGCGCGAGTGGCTGGCCACCGTTCCCTATGTGGAGCGCGTCAGCGACGCTGAGCAGGGCGATGGCGGCCAGGGCTGCAGCGTGATCTGGCCGAAGTGATCCGGCCGGCCTGGCGGGTTAGCTCAGCTCCGGCAGCACCGGCTCGCGGCCGGGGGGAG
>CAJXSQ010000024.1 GCA_913061215.1 uncultured Synechococcus sp.
GGGTCCAGGTACGGAGAGGGTCACGTGCATCGTCATCGCGTTCGCGCACCATAACGCCACTGGTGGTGCCTGCAAGGCCCTGCCGCCACCAGTGGCGGCGTGGCGCCAGGATGGGCCGATGCAACGCACTCCTGAGCCTGAGCTGATGGATGGGGCCGAGCAGGCCCAGGCCTATGCCGCCGCGGATTTCAGCGCCGGCGATCAGGCGCTGATCGAGCGCCTCGATCAGTTGTTTCCTGCCGGGCTCGGGCCGCGGCTGGCGGATCTCGGCTGCGGTCCCGGCAACATCAGCTTCCGGTTGGCACGCCGCCATCCCCAGGCCGAGGTGCTGGGCATCGACGGCGCTGAGGCGATGCTCGAGCCGGCCCGGGTGCTGCTGGCTGCGGAGCCGCAGCTGTCGCCGCGCCTGCGCTTTGAGCGCCGCTGTCTGCCGGATCCAGATCTGGCCGGTGGCTTCAGTGCCGTGATCAGCAACAGCCTGCTGCACCATCTGCACGATCCCGCCGTGCTCTGGCAGGCGGTGAAGCAGCTGGCGGCACCGGCTGCCTGCATCTACATCAAGGATCTGCGCCGTCCGCCCAGCCCCGAGGCGGCGCTGGCCCTCCAGCAGCGCTATCTCGCCGATGCACCAGCGGTGCTGCAGCACGACTACATCGCTTCGCTGCATGCCGCCTTCACGCCGGCGGAGGTGGAGCAGCAGCTGCAGCAGGCCGGCCTGGCCGATCAGCTGCAGGTGGCCCCGCAGGACGATCGCTACCTGGAGGTGTGGGGCCGCCTGCTCTGAGAGGCTTGGCGGATGACCAGCACGTCTGCCCCTGCCGCCACTCCCGAGCTTCAGGCCCTGGCCGAAGCGGTGGCGCGTCGCCGCAATTTCGCGATCATCTCCCACCCGGACGCGGGTAAAACCACCCTCACCGAGAAGCTGTTGCTCTACGGGGGTGCGATCCAGCAGGCCGGTGCCGTGAAGGCCAAGGGCGAGCAGCGCAAGGTCACGTCCGACTGGATGGAGCTGGAGAAGCAGCGCGGCATCTCGATCACCTCCACCGTGCTGCAGTTCGACTACAGCGGCAGCACGATCAACCTGCTGGACACCCCTGGCCACCAGGACTTCTCGGAGGACACCTACCGCACCCTCGCCGCCGCCGATAACGCGGTGATGCTCGAGGACGCGGCCAAGGGCCTCGAACCGCAGACGCGCAAGTTGTTCGAGGTGTGCCGCATGCGGCGCATTCCGATCTTCACCTTCATCAACAAGATGGATCGGCCGGGGCGTGAGCCCCTCGAGCTGCTGGATGAGATCGAGCAGGAGCTGGGCCTGGCCTGCTGGCCGGTGAACTGGCCGATCGGCAGTGGTGATCGCTTCCGCGGCGTGATCGATCGCCGCACGCAGCAGGTGATCCTGTTTCAGCGGGCCGAGCGTGGCCGCGCCTCCGAGGAGAAGGTGCTCAGCGTGGAGGAGGCCCGCAGCTCAGGTGCTGTGGAGCCCGAGCTGCTCGATGCTGCGCTTGAGGAGCTGGAGCTGTTGGAAGCGGCTGGCAACGAGCTGGATCTGGAGCTGGTGCATGCCGGCGAGCTGAGCCCGGTGTTCTTCGGTTCGGCCATGACCAACTTCGGTGTGCGGCCGTTCCTCGATGCCTTCCTCGAGCTGGCTCAGAAGCCGATTCCGCGCAGCAGCAGCGCCGGTGAGATCGAACCGGTGCGGCCCGGCTTCAGCGGCTTCGTGTTCAAGCTGCAGGCCAACATGGATCCCCGCCACCGCGACCGCGTGGCGTTTGTGCGGGTGTGCAGCGGCAAGTTCGAGAAGGACATGACCGTGCAGCACGCCCGCACCGGCAAGACGATCCGCCTCTCGCGCCCCCAGAAGCTGTTCGGCCAGGACCGGGCCGTGGTGGAGGACGCCTACCCCGGGGATGTGATCGGCCTGAACAACCCCGGCATGTTCGCCATCGGCGACACCCTCTATCTGGGGCAGAAGGTGGAATACGAGGGCATCCCCTGCTTCAGCCCCGAGATCTTCGCCTGGCTGCGCAACCCCAACCCCTCGGCCTTCAAGAGCTTCCGCAAGGGGGTGAACGAGCTGCGTGAGGAAGGCGCCGTGCAGATCCTCTACGACACCGACCAGAGCAAGCGCGATCCGATCCTGGCGGCGGTGGGCCAGCTGCAGCTGGAAGTGGTGCAATACCGCCTTGAGAGCGAATACGGCGTGCAGACGCGGCTGGAGCCCCTGGGCTATGCGGTGGCGCGCTGGGTGGTGGGGGGCTGGCCGGCCCTGGAGAAGGTGGGCCGCATCTTCAACTGCAAAACGGTGCGCGATGCCTGGGACCGGCCGGTGCTGCTGTTCAAGAACGAGTGGAACCTCAACCAGCTGGGGGAGGACCATCCCGATCTGGAACTGAGCGCCGTGGCGCCGGTGGTGAGTGGGGTGGAGCCGATCGCGCTCTGACCCAGCGCGGAGGGGGCAACCCGCCATCGGATCGAGCCACGGCTGAGCCTGGCGGCCGCCAGAATCTTTACAACGAAAGGTCACAACGGCGGTTCTGGCGATGGCGAGGCCCCTCTGGCTTGTGCGACCCCGCAATGACGGCGGCTGCGATTACGTGAACTTTGTTCCCGGCTCGGCCACGGTGGAGATGCGGGAGGGCAGCCATCTGCCCCCGCAGATGCCCCTGCTCAAGCGCCGTTGCTGGCTCGAGCGTGAAGAAGCCGAACAGCAGCGCCGGCGCCTGCAGCTGGAAGGCGGCTTTCGCCACAGCGAGCCCTTGTTCTGATCCCTAGGCTGGGTTGATCGCAACGCTCCATCCCGCCGCGGCATGACACAGGGAACTGACCCGTCCGGAGGCCCTGCCCAGCCCGGTTCGCTCAATCCCTACGAGCGCCTTGGCATCAGCCCCGACGCCAGCTTCGATGAGGTGCAGGCCGCCAAGCAGGCTCGCTTTGCCGAGGTGGGCGAGGACCCCCAGGCCCGGGCCCGCATCGAGGCCGCCTACGACGCCGTGCTGATGGACCGGCTCAAGGAGCGCCAGCAGGGCAAGGTGAGCACCGCAGCGCTCAATGCCTCCCAGCGGGAGGCCGCCGCGCCGGCGCCCAAGCCCGCGCTGCCGGCCATGCCGAGCCTGCCGGCGCTGCCCCGCGCTCCCCTGAACCTGCCCTCAGCCCGGCTGCCCAGCCTGGCCCTGGCGGAAGGCCGTGAGCGCTGGCTGCCCTTGATCGGTGGCGGGGTGTTGCTGCTGGTGCTGCTGGTGGCTCCGGCCGCGAATGCCGAGCTGGTGCTGGCCTTTGCCACGGTGCTCACCGTGATCAACCTGCAGCGCCGCGGTGGACGTCTCCTGCCGGCCGTGGGCTGGAGTGTGCTGCTGCTGAGCCTCGGTCTGGTGGTGGGTGGTCTGCTGCTGCGGCTGCTGGATCCCAGCCTGCCGCTGGGGCTGCCGCTCGATGCCCAGCAGGTGCAGAGCCTGCCGGCCCTGCTGCTGCTGGTGCTCGGCGCCCTGTTGATCGCCTGAACTCAGGCGGCGGCCAGCTCGTTGATCAGCTCCTGCAGCTCGCCGCCGCCCACCTGATACACCTCATTGCAGAAGTGGCAGGTGAGTTCGGCCTTGCCGTCCTCCTGCAGCATGTCGCTGAGCTCGGCCTGTCCCAGAAGTTTCAGGGCATTGACGCTGCGGCGGCGGCTGCAGGGGCAGTGGAAGCTCACCTCCTGGCTCGCTTCCGCGTCATCGAGCAGCTGGGGGTCGAGGTCGGGGAAGATCTCGCGCAGCAGCAGCTCGAGCTGGCCCTCGCAGGCGGCCAGCTTCTGGCTGAAACCACTGATCTCGCGGCAGCGCTCCTCCAGCAGCGCCACCAGGGCCGGTTCGCGCGCCGCCTTGGGCAGCACCTGCACGAGCACGCCGCCGGCGTGCTTGAGGCCGCTGCTGTCGATCTGCTCACCCACGAACACCGCCGAGGGCGTCTGTTCCGAGTGGAGCAGATAGGAGGCCACGTCATCGCCGATGCCGCCGCTCACCAGTTCCACGGTGGAGCTGAACGGTTCGCCTTCGCCCAGGTCGCGCACCACGTGCAGGTAGCCGGTGCCGGTGGCCTGTTTGAAATCGAACTGGTGGTGCCCTTCGGCATCGCTCACCAGATCGAGCTCCAGCTCCGGGCTGCCCACATAGCCGCGCACCGTGCCATCGCGGCCGGCATCCACCATCAGGCCGCGCAGGGGACCATCGGAGGCGATGCGCAGGTTCACCCGCCCGTGCCGCACCTTCATCGAGCTGGCCAGCAGCAGCCCGGCGGTCATCGCCCGGCCGAGCAGGGCGGTGGTGAGGAAGGAGAGGTTGTGGCGGCGGCGGGCGTAACGCGCCGCCGTGCTGGTGCTCACGGCCACCAGGCGGATGCCGCCGCCCGCCGCCGTTGCCCTCACCAACCGATCGGCCATCGCCGCAGCCCTCACACCCCGTTCAGGGCACTGTATTCAGCAGCTGCTGCAGCTGCCCGCCCTGCAGCCGGTAGCGCTGGCACGGCGCCACCAGCTGTTCAAACAGCTCGGGTTCGTGGGTCACCACCAGCAGCACCCGCTCGCGGCCCAGCTCCACCAGCAGATCGAGGATCTCGCTGCGCACCGACCAATCCAGCCCGGCGGTGGGTTCATCCAGCAGCAGCACCTTGGGTTGGCGCAGCAGTTGCACCGCCAGAGCCAGCCGTCGCTGCTGACCGCCGCTGAGCCGCTCCGGCGCCTGCTGCAGCGACACGCCCTCCAGCCCCACCTGGCGCAGCACCGCCTCCAGCCGCTCGCTCGGCAGGCGCCGCTGCCCCAGCTTGAGCTCCTGCCCCACCGTGAGGCCGAGGAAATGGCGTTCGGGGAACTGGAACACCAGCCCGCAGAGCCAGCGGCGTTGCCGCGCATTCAGCGGTGCACCATCCCAGCGGATCGTGCCGCCGCTGGGTTCGGCCAGGCCGCAGATCAGCTCCAGCAGTGTGGATTTGCCCGAACCGCTGCGGCCGGCCACCAGCGCTGGTTGGCCGGTGTGCAACTGCAGGTCCACCCCCGCCAGCAGCGGCTGTGGCGTGGTGGCCGGGTGATAGCGCAGCGAGCTCAGCTCCAGCATCGACAGCGGCGTGGCCTGCGGGTGCCCCCAGCATGTTTGATGGTGGCAACACCGCGCAGGGCGCCCGCCTGATGGAGATTCGCTTCCGGGAATTCGACCCGTTCAACTGCTGGATCTGGCTGCGCTTCAGCCATGCCCCGGGCCAGGGGGAGCGGGGCTATGTGGAAACGGTGTTCGACAGCTGGTTCTTCCTGGGCAAGCTCGGTGGCTTCAATGCCGAGAACCTGCAGGTGCAGGAGGAGGGTGCCGACCTCAGCGGCATGGCCTACGACACCGACAGCGCCGGCCGCGCCCTGCCTGCCCTGATGCACAACATGGGTGAGATGGACTACCGCGGCAACTGGGCCCGCTGCTGGCTGGATCTGGGCACCAGCGATGCCATTGCGCTGGATGTGCTGATCAACACCCTGCGCCAGCTGGACACCGATGTGGTGGAGATCCAGGAACTGCTGATCGGTGGCATGAACGAGGACTGGCCGGTGGAGGAGCAGCCCGAGAGCCTCTTTCCCCTCGCCGATCCCGACGCCTGAGCGATGGTGCGCGAGTGCCGCCGTGTGCTGATCCCCGCGGCGCAGCTGGCGGCGCTGGCCCCCGATCGGGTGTTGCCGCTCAGCCCGGAGCACAGCCGCTACCTCACCCGGGTGCTGCGCTATGGCCCTGGCGAGCGCTTCGCCGTGGTGGATGGGGAGGGCCGGCTGTGGGAGGCCGAACTGCTCTCCCGCAGCGAAGCGCGCCTGCTGCAGGCCCTGGATCAGCCGCTGCAGCAGGTGGCGCCGCCCCGGCCGGCCCTGGTGCTGGTGGCGGCGGTGGTGAAGCGCGATTTCGAGGTGCTGGTGCGCATGGCCGTGGAGCTCGGTGTGGACCGGCTGGTGCCGGTGCTGTGTGAGCGCACCGCCGTGCAGGGGCAGCTGCGGCCCGAGCGCTGGCGCAGCATCGCTGCGGAAGCGGCCGAGCAGTGCGAGCGGCTCTGGCTGCCGCAACTGGACGACCCCACCGGGATCGATGCAGCCCAGAAGCTGCCGCCTGAGGGTGCGGCGTGTTTCTGGGCCACCACCCGCCAGGAGCAGCTTCCGCCGTTGGAAGCCCGCCTCGCCGCGCTGCCGAATGCCGTGCCTGAGGTGTGGCTGGCCTGCGGGCCGGAGGGGGGCTGGAGCCCCGGGGAAGAGCAGCAGGCAGCGGCGATGGGCTGGCAGGCCGTGCAGCTCGGCCCCACCATCCTGCGCAGCTCCACGGCGGCGGTGGCCGGCGTTGCGCGGCTCAGCGGCTGGCGGGCTGGCTGCTGAGCCCGATCACTTCTTGCCGAACAGGCCGCCGGCCATCGTGCGGAAGCCTGCCAGGTTGGCGCCACCGCGGCGGCGGCGCATCGGCAGTGCACCGCCGGCGGTGACGCATTCCGGCGCGAAGGTGGCCACGGTGGCGGCCGGCCGTGCCGCCTGCTCGGCAGCCAGCTCAGCCGCGATCGCTTCAGCGGTGGTGAGCACCTTGCCGGCCGGCTCGGCAGCAGCGTCTGCCGCAGCGGTGGTCGTGGAAGGTGCTTCACCGGCAGAGGCCTTCACGACCACAGCAGGCTGTTTGTCCTTGGCTTTCTTCTCCGCCTTGGCCGGCGCTGCGGCCACCGGAGCCACCTTGGCGGGCGCCTCGGGCGCCTTCTCATCGAGCTTGAGGAAGAAGCTGCCCTTGCGGTTGAACACCATGGCTCGGGTGGATTGGCCGATGGGTGGATTATCCGCTGCAGCAGGGGCATTCCGCGTCTGCCCTTAGGGCAGTGCAACAGAACCGGTGCCTGTGTGTTGTGCTGGGGCGAACTGCCGTTGCCCGTGATGTTGGAGCTTCAGGTGCTGCTCAGTGCCGATCGCCTGCAGCACTGGCTGGTGGCCCTGCTGATCAATGGCGCGCTGATTGCCGCAGCCCAGCGCCTGCCGCTGCTCACCCCAGCGGGGTGGGTGCATGCCGGCGTGCTGGGCACGCTGCTGCTGGGCAGCCTGGGCTGGCCGGGCTGGTGGGCCGTGGTGCTCTATCTCGCCCTGGGCTCGCTGGTGACGCGGCTGGGCTTCCGCCGCAAGCAGGAGCAGGGCCTGGCGGAGGCCCGCGGCGGCCGGCGCGGGCCGGAGAACGTGTGGGGCTCGGCCGCCACCGGTGCGGCGCTCGCCCTGCTCTGCGTGCTTCCTTCAGCGCCGATGCTGCTGCTGCAGTTCGGCTTCGCCGCCAGCTTCGCCGCCAAGCTGGCCGATACCTGTGGCAGCGAGATCGGTAAGCGCTGGGGCCGTCACACGCTGCTGATCACCACCCTGCGCCCCGTGCCCCCCGGCACGGAGGGGGCGATCAGCGCCGAGGGCACCCTGGCCAGCCTGGTGGGCAGCGCCCTGATGGCCCTGGTGATGCTGGAGCTGGGCCTGCTGCAGGGCTTCTCGGGCTGGCTGCTGGTGAGCGTGGTGGGTCTTGCGGCCACGTTGCTGGAGAGCCTGATCGGCGCCGGCCTGCAACAGCGCTGCCAGTGGCTGAGCAATGAGCTGGTGAATGCCCTGCAGACCCTGATCGCTGCGCTGCTGGCGATGCTGCTCGCCAGCCAGCTGGGGCTGGCCTGAGCGCCTCAGCCACCGAGCACCGGCTGGAGTTGCTCCCGCAGGTTCAGCAGCAGCTGGTCGCAGCGGCGATGGGCGACGCGGGCGCTGAGCTTCAGCGGTGATCCGAGCTCCTGCCAGCTGCGCTGCAGCAGCAGCCGCCCCAGCAGCAGCCGGCGCTGGCGCCGCTCCAGCTGCCGCAGGCAGCGCCACAGGTGCCGCCGCTGCTCGCTGCGGATGGCGCTGGCGTAGGGCTGATGCGGCTGCGGATCGGCCAGACGTTCCACGAGGCTGGATCCCTCCTCACCCGCGCTCTGCGGTTGATCAAGGCTGGCCAGTTGCAGGCTGCGCTGGCGGGCCAGGGCCAGCTGCCACCGTTCCACGCTGCAGCCCAGGGCCTGTGCCAGCTCGGTTGCGCTCAAGGCCGCACCACCCTGCTGCTGGCGCTCCAGCTGCAGGGCGCGGCCACGCCGCAGCAGCTCCAGCAGGTGGTGGCTGCCGCTGATCGCCGGGCAGCGATCGCGCAGGTAGTGCCGCATGGCGCCGCGAATCCAGGGCATGGCTGCCGTGCTGAGGCTGTGGCCGCGGCTGGGATCAAAGCGCTCCACCGCCTTGATCAGGCCCAGGCAGCCCTCCTGGCAGAGGTCTTCGAAGCTGTGGCCGCTGCGCTGGGCCTCCTGGCGTGCCACCCGCCACACCAGGGGCAGGTTGGCGTGAATCAGGGCGTTGCGATCGCGGATGCTGCGGCTCTTCTGGTAAGCGGCCAGCAGCGTGGCGTTGCGGCGGTTGTAGTCGAGGTTGGTGCGGGTGTGGAACGTTGTTGTGGTGGTCATGGGTGCTGCCTCAGGTCCGTGATTCCACGGTCGGCGCAATGGGCGTTGATTCCCTCCCCCCTGCGGTGGGCCAGAGATCCCCCGGATGGGGGATGCGGGATCCGCCCGCCCGCCGCCGCTGGTGGGCTCAGCGGCTCACGCTGCCGGCCTGCAGGGGTTGCAGATCGGCCCACTGCAGCAGCGCCGGCCAGTGCCGCACCCGCTCGTACACCTGCCGGTGGCCTTCGCTGTTGAGGTGAATGCCATCGGGGCAGAGCCACTGCAGCCAGGCGGGATCGCTCAGCAGCGACTCCAGCAGCGGCAGGAATGGCACATCCGCCTCCAGGCAGGCCTCCTCCAGCAGGGCCTCGTAGCGGCGCACCTGATCGAGCTGATACCAGAGCAGTTCGGCATAGGGCATCACCGCCTCATCCACCGGCGTCAGCCCCAGCACCAGCACCGGCGCCAGGGCCCGGGCCTGCTGCAGCAACTGCTGCAGGCCGAAGAGGAAGCCATCGGGATCGAGCTGGGGGCGGCCGTCGGCGCGGCCCACCCGGGCGCAGTCGTTCAGGCCCACCGCCAGCAGGATCCCCTGGGGCCGCTGCCGCCGCAGCTCACCGCGGCAGCCCACCTCCGCCGGCAGCCGCGCGGCCACCCGCTCCAGGCCATCGCCGCGCACCCCCAGCGGATAGAGCACCGGCCCCTCCGGCAGGCCCATCCAATGGCGACGCAGCCGCTCGCACCAGCCGCCCTCCTCCGGATCGCCCCAGCCCACCACACCGCTGTCCCCCAGCACGATCAGCTTGCGGGGGATCACGAGGGTCATTGCTGCAGGAGCCGGTGGCGGGCGCGGTCGCTCAGATCTTCCCCCAGCAGGGTGAGCAGCGCGTACACCGCCAGCAGCAGCGCCAGCTGATCGAACGCGAAGGAGCTGAGGCTCTCATTGAGCTGGCTCCCGAGTCCGGTGCCGGCCACCAGGCCCACCACCACCGTTTCACGCAGGATCACATCGGCCCGGTAGGCCCCGTAGGCCAGGTAGGAGCGGGCCAGACCGCTGAAGCGGCCGTAGAGCAGCGCCAGCCGGGGCCCGGCGCCGGCTCCCTGCAGAGCCTGCTGGCGCTCGCTGCCGGCGGCCTGGGCGCCCTCCAGCAGCAGCCGGCCGAGGATGCCGAGGTTGTGGAAGCCCAGGGCCAGCGCGGCGGTGATCACACCGGGCTTGAGCACGAACAGCAGCAGCAGCGCCGTGAGCGGTGGTGGCCACAGCCGCCCGATCGCCCACACCAGCTGCAGCAGCCGCTGGCCCCAGGGCCAGGGCGCCACCAGCAGCAGCAACAGGGGCGCCACACCCACCGCCAGGGCGGCCGCCAGCAGGGTGAGCAGCACCGTGTTGAACGCCAGCTGCAGCCAGGGCAGCGCCAGCGCTTCCGCCCAGCCATCCGGTGCCACCGGCGGCAGTGGCTGCCACTGCAGCAGGGCGGCGGGATCGATGGCCAGGGCCTTGCCCACGCCCGCCACCAGCGGGATCAGCAGCACCAGGGCCAGCACGATCTCCCGGCCGCGCCGGCCCACGCCCGTGCGTGTGAGCCCGAAGCGCGAGGGCATGCCCCAGCGCCGCCGCAGGCCACCGATCAAGGCCTCCAGGGCGAGCATCACCGCGAGCAGCAGCCAGAGTCCGCTCCAGAGCTCGTTGAATTCCAGCGATTGCAGCGTGAGCAGCAGCTCATTGCCCAGGCCGCCCAGGCCGAACACCCCCAGCAGCGTGGCGCTGCGCAGAGCGCACTCCAGGCGGTAGCCGCCGTAGCTGATCAACCCGGGCATCAGCGGCGGCCCCAGGGCCGTGAGCAGGGCAGCCGGCGCCGGGCTGCCGGCACTGAGCAGCGCGTCCAGATTCCGTTCCGGCAGGGCATCGAGCAGATCGCTCACCACCCGCGCCACCAGGGCGCCGTAGGGAATGGCGATCGCCACCACGGCGATCGCGGGCTGCAGACCCACCACCTGCAACAGCAGCAGCCCCCAGATCAGCTCGTGGATCGAGCGGGGAATCGCCAGCAGCCGGCGGATCAGTTCCGCCGGCAGGGCATGGCCGATCAGCGTGCGCCACAGCAGCCGCGAGCTGGCCAGGCCCAGCACCACGCCGATCAGCAGGCTGCAGGCCCAGCCCAGCAGGGCCATGCCGGCGGTGATCGCCAGGCCCTGCAGCAGCGATTGGAGCACCACCGGATCGAGCGAGGGCTGCAGCGCCGCCAGCAGGAAGCGGCCGATCAGATCCCAGCCGCCGCCATGCAGCAGCCCGGGCAGCAGCAGCAGCACCGGCACGAGCACCAGCGCCGGCAGCAGCACCAGCAGGGGAGCAGCCGGCTTCACGGGCTGGCCGCGGCCGCGGTGCCGGCATAGAGCGCCTGGATCGCGGCGCTGTCCACGGCCGCGGCAGGTTCATCGAACTGAACCCGCCCCTGGCGCACGCCGATCACCCGATCAAAGCCCGCCAGCAGATCCGGGCGATGCAGGCTGAGCAGCAGGGCCCGGGGGGCGCTGGCCTGCTCCAGCAGCAGCTGCAGCAGTTCCCGCGCCAGGCGGGGATCGAGGCTGGCCAGCGGTTCATCGGCCAGCAGCAGCAGCGGTTCCTGCCGCAGCAAGCGCGCGATCGCCACCCGCTGACGCTGGCCGCCGGAGAGTTCCGCCACCGGTTGATCGAGCAGCTCGGGGCTGAGATCCACCCGGCGCAGGGCCTGGGCGCAGGCTTCGCTGTCCAGGGGCAGCAGCAGGTTGAGCACGGCCCTGGGCCAGCCCCAGCGCGCCAGGCAGCCGCTGTTGAGGTTCTGCTGCACGCTCAGCTCCTCGATCAGGCGCAGGTCCTGCCAGAGGGTGCCGATCCGGGCCTGTTGCCTGCGCCGGGCCCGCTCGCTGCGCGCCCGCGGCGCATCGTTCCAGAGCACACGGCCGCTCTGGGGCTGCAACAGGCCGTTGGCCACCGCCAGCAGCGTGCTCTTGCCGGCACCGCTCGGGCCGAGCAGTGCCACCCGCTCGCCCGCCTCGATGCGCAGCGACACGCGCTCGAGCCTGGGCTGCTCCCGCCCGGGCACGCTGATCTCCTGAAGCTCCAGCACGGCCATGGGCTAGAGCGAGCTGAAGCGAAAAGCCATCAGCGCCAGGATCAGCCCCACCAGCAGCAGTTCAATGATGTCGGGCCCGCGTGGATTCATCCGCGCCCATCCTCCGCTTCGATGCGCTTCACCGAAGGCAGCGTGAGGGCGAGCAGCAGCAGCGGGATCTCGAGCCAGAGCACACCGTTGCCGAGGGCGATCACGGCCAGATCGATCGCCGCCAGGGAGCGCAGGAACAGCACCCACACGTCATCGCCCTCGCTGCAGCTGCGCTGCCAGAGCAGCAGCCCGGCCAGCACCAGCACCAGATCCAGCAGCAGCGTCATCGGGAGGGGAGCGCGCGCGATGCCTCCCGATTCTGCTGCCTGCCCTTCACCAGCGTCAGCGGATCTTCCCGATCTGCCGACCCACCTGCTCGATCCGGTTGTAATCGCTCGCCTGGGCGCCGGTGAACTGTTGGGCTCCGAACAGGGTGAGGATCTGCTTCTGCTCGGGGTTGCTGGTGCGCCAGCTCAGGATCGCCGTCTGGATCCGGTTGGTGAAGCCCTTGCCGAAGCGCTTGTCCAGATTGGGCTGGGCGATCCAGTGGTAGTCCGGATAGCCCGGGGTCTTCCAGATCACCGTCACCTTGGAGGGATCGGCCTTGCCGCTGCGCAGGTTGGCTTTCCACACCTGCTCGTTCACGGCGCCGGCCTGGTAGGCACCGCTCTGCACCAGGGCGATGGTGGCGTCGTGGCTGCCGCTGAAGCCGGGGGCGCCGCCGGAGAACTGGTTGGGCTTCACGCCGGCCTGGCCCAGGAAGTACTGGGGCATCAGGCGGCCGGAGGTGGAGCTTTCGGAGCCGAAGGTGAAGCGTTTGCCCTTCAGCTGGCTCAGGCCCTGCACGCTGCTCACGGGCCGCAGGCCGCTCTTGGTGTTGGCGATGAACACCGAGTGGAAGGAGGCGTCGATGTCGCGCTGGGCGATCACCTTGGCGCCGGGTTTCTGCAGGCGGGCCTGCACGCCGGTGAGGCCGCCGAACCACACCAGATCGAGGTTGCCGGTGCGGAAGGCGCTCACCGCTGCGGCGTAGTTGGTGACCGGCACATACTTCACCGGCACGCCCAGCTGCTTGCTCAGTTCATTGGCCACGAGCCCGTAGAGCCGGTTCAGCTTCTCCGGCTGCTGATCGGGGATGGCACTGATGCGCAGCACCGGCTTGTTGGTCTGCTGGGCCTGGGCTGCCGGCAGAGGCGCCAGGGCCGGGCTGAGGGAGGGAGGCAGGGCCGCCGGCGCCAGGGCCAGGCTGAGGCCGGCGAGCACGGCGGCCGAACGTTCTCGTCCGCGAAGAATGCCGATCTGATCAAGCTTGAACATGCCGGTCTGCGGTGTCCACCGCAGCTGATGACGACCGTGTGATTGTCCCGTTTCACCGGCCGCTGGCCTGGGCCACCCGCAGCCGGCTCAGAGCGAGCGGATGAAGCGCTGCAGCCGGTTCAGGCCGTCCTCGATCGTGGCGTTGGCGGCCGCGCAGGAGAGGCGGATGCAGCGGTCGTCGCCGAAGGCCACACCGGGCACCACCGCCAGGCCCTGTTCATCCAGCAGGCGGTTGCAGAAGCGCATCGAATCCAGCCCCGTGCTGCTGATGTCGGGGAAGGCGTAGAAGGCGCCCTCGGGCGGCAGCAGCTGCAGGCCGTCGATGGCCTGCAGTCCGTCGCTGAGAAGCTGGCGGCGCTCGTTGAAGCGCTCGGCCATCTGGTGCACGCAGTCGCGCGGGCCGGCGATCGCGGCCAGGGCGCCGAACTGGGCGAAGCTGCACACGTTGCTGGTGCTCTGGCTCTGCAGGGCGATCGCCGCCTTCACCACCTCGCGATTGCCCGCCAGCCAGCCGATGCGCCAGCCCGTCATCGCCCATCCCTTGGCGAAGCCGTTCACGCTGAAGATGCGATCGGCCAGGTCGGGTGCCACCGCGGCCAGGCTGTGGTGCTGGTGGCCTGGGGCCAGCAGGAATTCGTAGATCTCATCGCACACCACCGCCAGCTGCGGGTGGCGGCGCAGCACGGCGGCGATCGCCTCCAGCTCGCTGCGGCTCAGCACCATGCCGGTGGGATTGCTCGGGCTGTTGAGCACCAGCAGCTTGCTCGCCGGAGTGATCGCCGCCTCCAGCTGGGCAGGATCGAGACGGAAGCCCGCCGCAGCCGAGCTCGGCAGCACCCGCACCGAAGCGCCCGCCAGGCGCGCCATCTCCGGATAGCTCAGCCAGTAGGGGGCCGGCAGCAGCAGCTCATCGCCCGGCTGCAGCAGCACCTGGAACAGGTTGTAGAGCGCCTGCTTGCCGCCATTGGTCACCAGCACCTGGTCAGTGCCGGTGGCCACCCCGTTCTCGTGGCTGAGCTTGTGGGCAATCGCTTCGCGCAGGGCCGGTTCGCCCGCCGCAGGTCCATAGCGGGTGTGGCCGGCATTGAGCGCATCAACCGCGGCCTGGCGGATGAAGGCCGGCGTTTCGAAATCCGGTTCGCCCGCGCTGAGGCTGCAGATGTCGTGCCCTTCGGCTTTGAGCGATTTGGCCTTGGCGGCGATGGCCAGGGTGAGGGAAGGCTGAAGAGCCTCGGCCCGGGCGGACAGCGTCAAGGGGCGCTGAGAGGGCGGGCGCAGCATCGGCGCAGCGACAGAGGGGGCAACGCCGCAGGGCTTTGCCGGTGTGTTCTGCATCCTGCCGTATTCCCTTCCCGGCAACCGTTCAGCTCACACCCTTTGGCCATCCACACGACACGATGGACGCCGCTCCAGGGTGTTGCAATCCGTGGCAGATCAGCGTTCAGCGGCTGATGAGGCTGCAGCAGCCGTGGCCGCAGCCCTGGTGCTGGCCGCCGACGATCCGCCCTCCCTGGCTGGTTTCTACGCCGCGCTGGTGGGGGCTGAGCCCCATCCGGGCCTGAGCGATCGCCACTGGCGTGTGGCCTTGCCGCAGGCTGGTTGGCTGGAGCTCTACAGACCCTCCCGGTCGCGTCCCCTGGTCCGCCAGCGCGGCCGCCTGGCTGTTTGCCTGCGGCGCTGCGGTGGCCTGCCGGAGCTGCAGGCCTGGATCGCTGAGGCCGTGAGCCTGGGGGCAGCGCTGCTGGAGCCGCCCCGCAGCGAGCCCTTCGGCAGTGAAGCCTGGCTGCTGGATCCCGAGGGCAATGGCCTGCTGTTGCTGGTGAGCGCTCCATAAAGTCGCCGGCATGAGCGCACTGCAACCCCAGCTCCCCGAGCTTCCGGAAGCCCTGGATCAGCTGGCCGCGGCCTGCGATGGCTGCCGCCGCTGCGGCCTGGCGGCCAGCCGCACCCATGTGGTGGTGAGCCGCGGCAATCCCAGGGCGCGGCTGATGGTGATCGGCGAAGGTCCCGGGGCCCAGGAGGATGAGCAGGGCCAGCCGTTCGTGGGGCGCTCCGGCCAGCTGCTCGATCGCATGCTCGAGAGCGTGGGGATCGACAGCAACCGCGATGCCTACGTGTGCAACATCGTGAAGTGCCGGCCGCCGGAGAACCGCAAGCCCACGGCGCTGGAGATGGCCGCCTGCCGGCCCTGGCTCGATCAGCAGATCCAGCTGGTGGATCCAGGGGTGATCCTGCTCGCCGGTGCCACGGCGGTGGAGGGGCTGCTGGGGATCAAGGGGGGGATCACCAAGCTGCGGGGCCAGTGGCGCCAGTGGGAGGGCCGCTGGCTGATGCCGATCTTCCACCCCTCCTATCTGCTGCGGAACGCCTCCCGGGAGCGCGGATCACCGAAGTGGCTCACCTGGCAGGACCTGCAGGATGTGCAGCGGCGCCTGGCCCAATTGGCCGCTCCGCTGTGACAGGCTTGCGCCACTTCCTCCGGCCTTCGCCCGCACTGCTGCCATGACTGCGACTGCCTCTCTGGCTACCGCACCGGCATCCGAGGCCGCGCTGAACCCGCGCTACGACACGGTGATCCGCCGCCGCCGCACCCGCAGCGTGCGGGTGGGCGACGTGTGGATCGGCAGCGACCACCCGGTGGTGGTGCAGTCGATGATCAATGAGGACACCCTCGATATCGAGGGCGCCACGGCCGGGATCCGCCGGTTGCACGAAGCGGGCTGCGAGATCGTGCGCGTCACCGTGCCATCGCTGGCCCATGCCAAGGCCATGGGTGAGATCCGCCAGCGCCTGGAGACCACCTACAAGCCGGTGCCGCTGGTGGCCGATGTGCACCACAACGGCATGAAGATCGCGCTCGAGGTGGCGCAGCACGTGGACAAGGTGCGCATCAACCCGGGCCTGTTCGTGTTCGATAAGCCCGATCCCAACCGCACCGAGTTCTCCGAAGCGGAGATCGCTGCCATCGGGGATCGCATCACCGAAACCTTCGAGCCGCTGGTGCAGCTGCTCAAGCAGCAGGACAAGGCCCTGCGCATCGGCGTGAACCACGGCTCCCTCGCCGAACGGATGCTGTTCCGCTACGGCGACACCCCACTGGGCATGGTGGAGAGCGCGCTTGAGTTCATCCGCATCTGCGACCGGCTCGACTTCCACAACATCGTGATCTCGATGAAGGCGTCGCGGGCTCCGGTGATGCTGGCGGCCTACCGGATGATGGCCGACCGCATGGATGCCGAGGGTTTCCACTACCCCCTGCATCTGGGCGTCACCGAAGCCGGCGACGGCGACTACGGCCGGATCAAGAGCACCGCCGGCATCGCCACCCTGCTCAGCGAGGGCCTGGGCGACACGATCCGCGTGTCGCTCACCGAGGCGCCGGAGAAGGAGATCCCTGTCTGCTACGCGATCCTCCAGGCCCTGGGGCTGCGTAAAACGATGGTGGAGTACGTGAGCTGCCCCAGCTGCGGCCGCACCCTGTTCAACCTGGAGGAGGTGCTGCACAAGGTGCGCAGTGCCACGTCGCACCTCACTGGCCTGGACATCGCCGTGATGGGTTGCATCGTGAACGGCCCCGGTGAGATGGCCGATGCCGACTACGGCTATGTGGGCAAGACCCCGGGTGTGATTTCCCTCTATCGCGGCCGCGAGGAGATCCGGCGGGTGCCGGAGGCTGAGGGGGTGGAGGCGCTGATCGCGCTGATCAAGGAGGACGGGCGCTGGGTGGATCCCTGAGCGCCTGAGCTTTTCTCCGGTTTTCACCCCATCTCCAAGGCGGAAAGCAGGGGCTAGTTTGAGGTCACTGCAAAACCTCTTGGGAGCTCGTTGAATGGGCAACGATGGCCCTGGTCTCCGCTCCATCGCCACCAGCCGCAAGCGCATGCTGGTGCTGGTGGGCCTTGGTGCCCTTGGTGTGGTGACCCTGCCGCCGCTGCTGGCGCCCAGCTCGGCTTCGCTGATCAACGACAGTCCCAAGGAGGTGATCGACCAGACCTGGCAGATCGTCTTCCGCGACTATCTGGATATCAACGGCAAGTACACGCCGGAGAAATGGCGCAACCTGCGCCGCCAGGTGCTCTCCAAGAGCTATGGCAGCACCAAGGAGAGCTACGAGGCGATCCGCGGCATGCTGGCCAGCCTCGATGATCCCTACACCCGTTTCCTGGACCCGCGTGAGTTCAAGGAGATGCAGATCGACACCTCCGGGGAACTCTCCGGGGTGGGCATTCAGCTGAGCCTCGACAAGGACACCAAGGAGCTGGTGGTGGTGAGCCCGATTGAGGGTTCACCGGCCTCGCGGGCCGGGGTGATGCCCAAGGACGTGATCGTGTCGATCGACGGCAAGAGCACCAAGGGCATGTCCACCGAGGACGCGGTGAAGCTGATCCGCGGCCAGGCCGGCAGCACCGTGACCCTCACCCTGCGCCGCGAGGGCAAGCTCGTGGATACGCCGTTGGTGCGGGCCCGCATCGAGCTGCACGCCGTGGACAGCCAGGTGAACACCACGCCTGATGGCACCAAGATCGGCTACATCCGGCTCAAGCAGTTCAACGCCAATGCCGCCAAGGACATGGCCGCGGCGCTGAAGGAGCTGGAGGGCAAGAACGTGCAGGGCTATGTGCTCGACCTGCGCAGCAATCCCGGCGGTCTGCTGATGGCCAGCATCGCGATCGCGCGCCAGTGGCTCGATGAAGGCGTGATCGTCTCCACCAAGACGCGCGACGGCATTCAGGACACCAAGCGTGCCAACGGCCGCTCCCTCACCCAGAAGCCGCTGGTGGTGCTGGTGAACGAGGGCTCCGCCAGCGCCAGCGAGATCCTCTCGGGTGCGCTGCAGGACAACCACCGCGCCGTGGTGGTGGGTGAGAAGACCTTCGGCAAAGGCCTGGTGCAATCCGTGCGCGGCCTTTCCGATGGCTCCGGCATGACGGTGACCATCGCCAAATACCTCACCCCCAATGGCCGCGACATCCACAAGCACGGCATCGACCCGGATGTGCGGGCCAAGTTGCCTGCCGCTGAGGCTCAGAAGCTGCGGCTGGAGGATCTGGGCACCAGCAAGGACAGCCAATACCGCACCGCTGAATCCACCTTGCTCAAGCAGGTGAAGGCCAGCAACGGGGTGACCAAGGCCAAGCTCTACAACCCCGCCAGCGCCAATGTGCCGGCGGCGGTTGGCGCAGCGCAGTAGAGCCTCAGGCGGCTCCGCCCACCGGCTGCATCAGGCCGCCGCCGGGGGTGGAGTCGTCGTCGTCGTTGCCGGTGTCGTTCTGGAGCAGGGCGAAGATGCCCAGGCCGATCAGGCCCACGAGCGAGGAGATCAGGCTCAGGCCGCCACCGCCGAAGCCGGTGCCCAGATCCATCACCTCGCCGAGACCAGCGCCCATGAGAGCCCGTTACAAACGTTCTCAGAATTGTAACGGACTTTTGCGCGTCTGAGAGACCTGCCGGTGGCGCCGGCCGCTCATTCAGACCGCCAGCACCGCTTCGTTCTTCGCTTTGAGCTGCTCGGCGCGCTGGGCATCGGTGAGGCCATCGGCGCCGGGGATCTGCTCGGCCATCTGCTTGAGCCAGTTCATCAGCTCCTCCACCTGCTTCTCCATCGGCAGCACCCCCAGGCCCCGGGCCAGAACCTTGGCGGTGCTTCCTGATCCGGCCTGGTACACAAGCCGGCCGTGCAGGTGCTGGGGTAGCCCCTGGCGCAACAGCCGGAAGGCCGGTTCCTCCATCGGGGTTTCCAGGGCGATGTTGGGCTTCTCCGGTTTGATGCGCGAGAAGCCGCAGCGCTTGGCCAGCAGCTTCAGCTCCATCAGCTGCAGCAATGAGATCACCGGTGCCGGGATGGCGCCGTAGCGATCCACCCAATCGGCGGCCAGCTGCAGCAGTGCATCCGGGCTGCTGCAATCGGCGGCGGCGCGATAGGCGGCCATCTTCTCGTCGTTGTCGCTGATCCAATCGCCGGGGATGAAGGCGGTGATCGGCAGATCGATCTGGGTGTCGTCCACCGCTGGGATGTCCTGCCCCTGGATCTCCGCCAGCGATTCCTGCAGCATCTCCATGTAGAGATCGAAGCCGATGGTTTCCATCTGGCCGCTCTGCTGCACCCCCAGCAGGTTGCCCACGCCGCGGATCTCCATGTCGCGCATGGCCAGCTGGTAGCCGCTGCCCAGCTGGGCGAACTCCTGAATCGCCCGCAGCCGCTGCCGCGCCGCCTCGCTCAGGGAGGCATCCCCCGGATAGAACAGCCAGGCGTGGGCCTGAATGCCGCTGCGGCCCACACGGCCGCGCAGCTGATAAAGCTGGGCCAGGCCGAACTTGTGGGCGTCCTCGATCAGGATCGTGTTCACCCGTGGGATGTCGAGGCCGCTCTCCACGATCGTGGTGCAGAGCATCAGGTCGGCCTCGCCGGCGTTGAAGGCCACCATGGCGCTCTCCAGTTCTCCTTCGGCCATCTGGCCGTGGGCCACCAGCAGGCGCAGGCCCGGGATCATCAGCCGCAGCCGCTCGGCCACCTCCTCGATGCCCTCCACCCGCGGCACCACATAGAAGATCTGGCCGCCGCGATCGAGTTCCTGGCGGATGGCGCTGCGCACGGCTTCTTCATCCAGAGCGGCGAGGTGCGTTTTGATCGGACGGCGCAGCGGCGGCGGTGTGGTGATCAGGCTCATCTCGCGCACGCCCGAGAGGCTCATGTAGAGGGTGCGGGGGATCGGCGTGGCGCTGAGGGTGAGCACGTCCACGTCCTTGCGCAGGGCCTTGATCTTTTCCTTCTGGTTCACACCGAAGCGCTGCTCCTCATCCACCACCAGCAGGCCCAGCTGTTTGAACGTGGTGCTCTTGCCCAGCAGCTGGTGCGTGCCCACCACCACATCCACCGTGCCTTCTTTCAGCCCGTCCTGGATGGCCTTGCGCTCGCCGGCGGTGCGGAAGCGATTGAGCAGGCTCACCTTGATCGGATAGGGGGCAAAGCGCTCGCTCAGGGAGCGCCAGTGCTGCTGGGCCAGCACCGTGGTGGGCGCCAGCATCGCCACCTGCTTGCCGGCCGTCACGGCTTTGAACACGGCGCGGATCGCCACTTCGGTTTTGCCGAAGCCCACATCGCCGCACACCAGCCGGTCCATCGGCTGGGGCTGCTCCATGTCGCGCTTCACATCGGCGATCGCCTTGAGCTGATCCGGCGTGGGCTCATAGGGGAAGGAATCTTCCAGTTCGCTCTGCCAGGGGCCATCGCTGGGGAAGGCAAAGCCGGCTGCCTGGTGCCGCTCGGCGTAGAGCTTCACCAGATCGAGCGCCACCTTGCGCACGGCCTTGCGGGCCCGCTCCTTGGCCTTGTTCCAGGCGGTGCCGCCCATGCGGTTGAGATCGGGCGGCTGCTCGGTGGTGGCCCGGTAGCGGCCGAGGCTGCCCAGCTGATCGGCCGCCACCCGCAGCAGGCCGTCGGCGTACTGCACCACGAGGTAGTCGCGCGATTCACCGCTGATCGCCAGCTTTTCGAGCTTGAGGAATTTGCCGATGCCGTGGTTGCGGTGCACCACGAAATCGCCGGGGCGCATCTTGTTGGGATCCACCGTGCGGCTCGCGGCCTTGCGGCGGCGGCGCACGTAGCCGGTGGCCGCCAGCGATTGCTGGCCGAAGAATTCCCGGTCGGTGATCAGCGCCAGCTTCCAGGCCGGCAGCTGCAATCCCTCCAGCTCAGCGGTGCCCTTGGTTTTGAGGGCAACCGGTGTGTTCTGCTCGATCAGGCGATCGATCGCTGCCCGATCGCCGGGATTGGGCACGAAGCGCGTGATGCAGTCGTGCTCTTCCAGCAGCGCCACCGCGCGGCTGGGCTGGGCGGAGAGCAGCCACACCTTGGCCTTCTCGCGCTGGAAGCCCTTGATCAGCTCCGCCAGCTTGCCGAATTGATTGGGGTAGGCCGCCACCGGCCGGCTGGCCAGATCGAAGCTGTTGGGATGGCTGTCGCTTTCGTTGAGTTCAGCCAGATCGAAGCCGGCGAAGCTCTCAGCGGCTTGGAGGGCCTCCTCCGGCGTGCGGTGCAACAGCGCCGGCAGTTCCGCCCCCAGTTCGGCGCTCACCTCGCTGTGGTGGTCGCTGGCGTGATCGAACCACTGCTGGCCATGGGCCAGGCAGTGGCGGCGCTCATCCACCGCGATCAGCGTGCTGGCTGGCAGGTAATCGAGCAGGGAGGCCGGCTCCTGCCAGGCCAGGCCCATCAGGCGGCGCATGCCCTCCGGCGTGCCCCCCTCCAGCAGCTGCTCGAGCGCTTCGGGGCTGAGCAGCTGATCCAGCCCATCGGGCATGGTCTCCCGCAGAGCTTCCGCGATCAGCGGGCCGTAGCCGCTGGGGGTGAGGCGCACCACCTCAATCGGATCGAGGGAGCGCTGGCTGGCGGGATCGAATTCCCGCAGCTTCTCCAGCTCCTCCCCGAAAAACTCCAGACGCACCGGCAGCTCGGCGCTCACCGGGAACACATCCACGATGTCGCCGCGGCGGCTCCAGCTGCCCTCCTGCTCGATCGCGGTGACGCGTTCGTAGCCGAGGTGCGTCAGCGTTTCACCCAGCTGCTCGAGATCCACCGTGTCGCCTTTGCGCAGGCTCAGGCAGCGGGCCTGCAGGGCCGCCGGTGGCGGCAAGTGCGGTTGCAGCGCTCGCTCGGTGGCCACGATCGCCAGCCGCTGGCTGGCGGTGTCGTCCAGCAGCTCGCTGAGCACCTGCAGCTGGCCCCAGGTGATCTCGCTGGTGGGATCAAACGGTTCGTAGGGACTGCCTTCACTGGTGGGGTACAGCTGGGCGCTGCTCCAGCCCATCAGCTCCAGCAACGCCGCCCAGCGGCCGGCTTCCTCCAGGGTGGGCACCACCACCAGCAGGGGTGCTTCGGCGGCGGCCGCCAGGGCGCTGCTCACCAGGGCTCGCGCCCCCCGGCCGGCACCACTCAGCCGCAGCCGCTCCGGGCGTTGGCTGCGCTGCAGCACCTCGCTCGTGAGCGGAGCCTGCTGCAGCTGGCGCACCAGGGCGGTGAGGGGCATCGAGATCGCTGGTGAGGGCTGCCCATCCTCGCAAGTGCAATCCCGTCAGAATCGGGGCATGGCACGTGGCCCGCTCCCGGTGGTTGTGCTGCTCGGCCTGAGCGGTGCGGCTCTGGCGGCCCTGGCACGGCCACCCAGACCGACCCCAGCGCTGGGCCCCAGCGATCTGGCCCTGGTGCCCGCGCGTGAGGCGGGTCTGTTTGCACAACTCGCTGCCGCTGATGCCCGCTGGACGCCCCGGGCTGAACCGATCCCCGGGGCGGGTACGCGTTACGTCTACAAACGCCGCGCCGGTGATCCGCCGCTCAGCGTGGAGCAGGTGAAGGCCCTGATCCGCAATCCGCCCCGCTTTGATCAGGAGCAGGCGGCGATTCGTTCCCTGCTGGTGTCGCTGCGGCGGGTTGGCGTGACGGTGGCGCTGGGGCCACCGCAACTGCAGGGTGCTGCCGGCGAGTTCGACGCGCGCCGGCGGGTGTTGCGGATCCGCCCGGATATCCCGGATCAGGGCAGCCGTGAGTTCGCCAAGGTGCTCAACCATGAGGCGATCCATGTGGCCCAGAGCTGCCGGGGTGGTGAACTTCTCGGGCTCAGCCGGCAGCTGGATGCCGCCGCTCGGCGGCATCTGGCGGAACCGCTCTACGCCAAGGCCTCAGCCCGGGTGCTTGCCCTCGAGGCTGAGGCCTATGCCAATCAGGAGCGCCTGTCGCTCGGTCCGCAGTTGCTGGCTC
>CAJXSQ010000025.1 GCA_913061215.1 uncultured Synechococcus sp.
CACGATCACGGTCACTGCGAACACGATCATTCCCATGATCACGCTCATGCCCATGAGCACGGGCATGCCGATCACCTGGCGATCGAGGGGTTCACGTCGCTCTCCTTCAGCAGCGAGGGCCCCTTCGCCCTGCGCAAGTTCCAGAACTTCCTCGACAACCAGCTACCAGCCGGTGTGTTCCGCGCCAAGGGCATCCTCTGGTTCAACGAGAGCGACAAGCGCCACGTGTTCCACCTGGCGGGCAAGCGCTTCTCCATCGACGACAGCGAGTGGAGCACCCAGGCTGAGCGCCGCAACCAGCTGGTGCTGATCGGCAAGAACCTCGACCACGCCCTGCTGCGCAAGCAGCTGCAGGCCTGCGTGGCCAAGGATGCAGGCAAAGGGTTCGCCTGAGGCGATACTGCAGGTAGCGGTTTCCCGGACTCAGCCCGGGAAGGCAACGAGGAAAGTCCGGTGCGCGGCCTCTGGCCGTCAGTCCGGCACTGTCCCGCAGCTGTGATGGGGCTTATGCGGCGCTCAGCCGGGTCGGTCCCTCAGTCAGAACGCTCGCCGCTCCCGATCCTCATCATCCCCTCAGCACCGGCGCGGACCGGCACTGCCCATGACCTCCAACCTCTCCCGTTCCCTGCTGCTCAGCAGTGCTGCGGGCTTCGGCCTCAGCCTGCTGTCGGCCCTGCCCGCCGGCGCCCACGGCAGCGCTGATGCCGGTGTGATCGGCGGCGCCCTGCACCCGCTGCTGGGCCTGGATCACCTGCTGCTGCTGCTGGGCGTGGGCCTCACCGCAGCGCAGTTCGGCCCGCTGCTGCTGGGCGTGGCCCTGGGTGGCGCCGTGCTGGGCAGCGTGTTCGGCAGCTTCGGCGGCCAGCTGCCGGGGGCTGAGGTGCTGGCTGCCCTGGCGGTGAGCGCCCTGGGTGCGGCACTGCTGCTGGGCAGGCGGATGCTGCGGCCCCTGCCGGCCGTGGGAGCTGTGCTGGCTGCCGCCGTGGCGGTTCACGCCATGCTTCACGGGCAGGAGGCCAGCGGCACCGCCAGCTGGTGGCTGGGAGCTCTGCTGGCTTCAGCGATCACGATCGGCGTCGGCTTCGCCGCGGGGCAGCGCTTCAGCCAGCGCCAGAGCCAGCTGGCGGCAGGCGCCCTGGCCCTGCTGGGCGGTGTTCTGGCACTCGCACCGCTGTAACGGCAGCCGTTGCCACACCAGCGCTGGATGATCCCGCTAGCGTGCGGGCAATCGCGTCCAGCGCCTTGGCCGATCTGCTTCTGCTCTCCGCTGCCCTCACCGTGGCTGGAGTGCTGGCCTGGCTGGCCGCCAATTCCGACGACGACAACGGCGGTGGCGGCCTGATGCAACCGGTGCTGGTGCCGGTGCGCTCAACCCGGTATCGGGGCTGATTCGGCCTGAGCACAGGCCGGGCAGAGCGCCCGGACGTTCAACACACATTCGAGCAGCCGGAAGCCATGCAGCCCGGCTGCCTGCTCACCCGCCGAGAGCACGGCCTGGCTCTCGAATTCTTCGGTGTGCCCGCAGCGAACGCACACCAGATGATGGTGATCGCGGTGGTCGTCGTCGCTGGCGAGCTCAAAGCGGCGGCCACCTTCCGGCAGCTCCAGCTCCCGCAGCAGCTCCATCGAGCTGAGCAACCGCAGGGTGCGATACACCGTGGCCAACGACACCCGCTCCTCAGCGCGCAGCAGCCGCTGATGCACCTCCTCGGCGCTCAGATGCGTGCCTTCACCGATCCGCTCGAACAGCGCCAGCACCCGCTGCCGCTGCGGGGTGAGGCGCTGGCCCCGGCCATGCAGGCTGCTGCGCAACGCTTCCGCGGGCAGATCGGGCGCCGGCAGGGCAGTCATCAGCGGAACAACGGCGCTGTTCTCAACAGTAACTCCTGTTGCGAACAGCTGCCAGGTCGGCGCGGGCTGTGAGGGCCGCCAGCAGGTCCGCCAGGCTGCTCACCAGCCGGTAGCTGATCGCCACAGCCAGCAGAGGCGCCTCCGGCACCTCCGCCGCCAGGCGCAGCAGCAGCACCGCTTCGAACACGCCGAGCCCGCCCGGTGCTCCCGGCACCACCAGGCCGGCCGTCCAGGCCAGGGCGAAACCGGCCAGCCAGCCGCCCCAGCCGATCGCGAAGGCGAGATCAAACGCCTGCACGCAGCAGGCGAAACCGCTGAAACGCAGCAGCACAAAACCCAGCTCCGCCAGCAGGGGTTGCCAGGGATAGCCCGGGAGCATCGGGGGCAGCTCCTCAATGCCCTCCTGCAGCAGGCCGCGATCCGCCAGCTGGTGAGCGCGCTGCTGCTCCAGGCGCTGCATCAACGGGTTGAGCCAGCGGGGCAAGAGCACCAGCAGCGGCAGCAGACAGAGCAACCCCAGGCCGGCCTGCCAGCCGCCGAAGGGCACCAGCGCCAGGGCCGCCACGGCGGCCAGCAGCGGATCCAGCAGCACCGCCACCAGCGCCTGCGCCGTGCTCAGGGGCTGGTGGGCGGAGGCCGCCTCAGCGCTGGGATCGGCCTTGAGGGCCCGCACCCGGCTGAGCAGATGCCACACCCCACCGGGCAGGTATTTGCGCAGATTGGAGATCAGGAACAGCACCGCCGCCGCCGACCAGCGCGGCCGGTGCCCCAGCCAGCGCAGACACACGCCCCAGGCCAGTGCATTGCCCAGCAGGCTGAGCAGGGTGAGCCCCAGCGCCAGCAGCAGCCAGCACCAGCCCTGCCCATCCAGGCTCAGCTGCAGCAGCTGGCGGCCGTGACCCACCAGGGCGGCCAGCAGGAAACCACCGCTGGCCAGCGTGATCCACAGCCGGGCGCCGCCCGGCAGGGCCGGCCGGGGCAGCCTGCGCAGCTGCTGCCGCAGAAACTCCACCCTTTCGAGAACAGACTTCATCACCACGGCTCAGACGACTCGGTGGGGGGCTCGGTGCTGAGCTGGGCCAGCACCGCCTGACGCAGCTGCGCCATCGGCAGTCCATGGCGCAGGGCCAGGCTGGCGAGATCATCCGCCTCGGGCTTGCACAGCCAGGTGCCATCGGGCCGGCGGGAACACTTCACGCCCACCGGCCCCCATGGCGTGCTCAGCTCCCGCTGCTGCCGGGGCAGGGCCCAGCGCTGCTGCAGCTGCTCCCGCACGCCGATCGTGCTGCCGTGCCGCCACCACACCTCCCGCAGCGCCGCGGCCAGACCCGGGGAGGCCAGCACGCTCACCAGGCTGCCCGGCCGGCCCTTCTTCATCAGCACCGGCTGGTGAAACACCTCCACGGCACCGGCCTCACGCAGCGCCTCCATCAGCACGGCCAGATCCTCGGGTGTGGCGTCGTCGATCTGGGCCTGCTGCAGCAGCAGCGGCTCCAGCCGCTCGCCGGATTCCGGCGCGGCCAGCACCAGCCGCAGCAGGTTGGGCCGATCCAGCTGGCGGCTGCCGAGCCCCACCCCCACCGCCGCAGGCTGCAGGGCCGGAGCCGGCGCAAAGCGATCCGCCAGGGCTGCCATCAGCGCCATGCCCGTGGGCGTGCTCAGTTCAACGGGCGGGAAACCCTCGCTGCTGGCGAGCGGCACCTGATGCCGCACGGCCAGCTCCAGCACCGCCGGTGCCGGCAAGGGCAGCAGACCATGGGCGGTGGGCACCTGGCCATGGCCCGCCGGCGGCGGCGTGCACACCAGCTCGTTCACGCCGAAGTGGAGCAGGCCGGCACAGACGCCCACCACATCCACCAGGGCATCCACGGCACCCACTTCATGGAAATGCACCTGCTCAGGCGCATGGCCATGCACCCGGGCCTCAGCTTCCGCCAGCAGGCTGAACACGGCCAGCACCCGCTGCTTGAGCTGCGGCTCCAGCGCCGCTTCCGCGATCTGATGGCGCAGCTCACCCCAGTGCCGATGCGGCGGTGAAGGGTCCGTAAGCGCCACCGCGAGGTGCAGACCGCGCAACCCGCCGCTGCGCTCCTCCCGCAGGTCGATCCGATAGGCGCCAGCGAGCCCCAGGGCCTGCAGGGGTGCCTCCACCACGGCCTGAGGCAGCCCCAGATCGAACAGGGACGCCAGCAGCATGTTGCCCGCCAGGCCGGTGGGGCAATCCACCAGCGCCAGCCGGCGCGGCGCCGTCATCGCGCCGCCTCGAGCAGGGCCTCGGCCCGCTGATCAAGATCGGCGCGATGGCAGCGGAGCCACTGCTCCACCTCGCGGCGGGCGCGCCGCTGCTCCTGCTGTGCCGTGGCCACGTCGTAGCCGGAGAGTCCCCAGAGCCGGCCCAGCAGGGTGCGGTCGTCGGCACCACCACGCGAGCCGCCGTACACCACCTGCTCGGCCAGCATGCCGGCCTGCAGCACCCGGCTCCAGCGGCGCAGATCCTCCAGGCTGAGCTTGGCCTGGGCCGGCGGTTCGAGCTGGGTGCTGCCGTTGGCGCTGAGGCCGGCACGCAGGCAGGCGCGGCTACCCACCAGCACCTGCTTCACCGGCAGATCGTTCTCCGCCGCCACCAGCACATGGCCCGCTTCGTGGATGGCGATGCGGCGCAGGCGGGCCGCACCGATGCCAGCCGGCAGAGCCTCCGCGAGCAGATGGCCGCCCAGCCCACCGAACTGGGCGGCGTCCAGGCTCAAGGCCGCCAGGCCGCCGCCGGCCGCCAGGGCGATCAGCCAGGGCGACAGGCCCAGCGGCGGACCCACCACCGCCAGCACCGTGACAGCGGCAACGGCAGCTCCAGCGGACAGGGCCGCCGTGGAGCCCTGATCGGAGCCGGGAAAACGCTCCGGCGCCGCCATGGTCAGCGCCTGCCGCCGGGGCGACCGCCCCGACCGGGGCCACGGCCCTTACCGCCGCGCTGGGGCACCGGCGCGATCACCTCGTGCTGCTCCAGCTGCAGCTGCTGACCGTGACGGCGCAGATCCAGGGAGACGAAATGGCGCAGATGCTCTGGAGCGATCTCACCGCGCAGCTGCAGCTTGAACGGCGTGGGGCGGAACCCGTCGGGCCGGGGCTGCTGGCGGATCTTCACCACAAGATCGCCGTCTTCGGGGCGGGTGTAGATCAGCTCGCCGCGCACGGAGAAGTAGCCATCACCCTCGGGCAGATCATCGGAAGGCGGCGGCGCGTCCTCGGCGGCGGCGGCGCTCTGGGTGGCGATGGCGGTGGAGGCGAGGGTGCTCGGTTCCCACACCCCCACCAGCTGCAGGTGCAGCCTGTCGGGATCGCGGAAGCGGGGGTAGGCCACCCAGAGGTGGGGCTTGCTCAGATCGAGATGCCGGCGCATCAGCGTCAGCACGCGACCCAGCACCACCGCCTCGATCTCCGTGCCGTCCTCGGCCTGCAGGGTGCCGCGGGTGAGCTGGTCGGGATCTTCGGGCACATAGGTCCCCCGCACCACACCGATGGCCCGGTACTGCATCGGTTCGGTGACCGGGGAAATGGGGTGTTGACGCATCGTGGCTGAAACCCTCTGGGCGCTTGTGTTGGCCTTCGCCCGGCCGCCAATGTAACCAGCCCCTGTGAAGGCCCCAGACTTGGGCACAACCACGCGCCGTCCCATGCCGCCACGCGCCAGCACCCAATCGCGAGGCCTGCTGCTCAGCCTGGCCGCTGTGGTGCTGGTGGCGGGGGCCATGGCCGGCGGCTGGTGGCTGGGGCAGCGCAGCCGCCATGGCGGTGGAGACCGCTCCCATGTGGCCGTGCAGCGCCAGGCGGATCAGCTGCGCGACCGCCTGGCCGATGGCAGCGCCAGCGAGGCGGATCAGCAGCGACTGGTGCAGTTGCTGCTGGTGCTGAACGAACAACAGGAGGCCACCGTGCTGCTGGAGCAGCTGGCCGATCAACAGCCCCAGCGCTGGCAGCTGCGACTGCTGCTGGCCGAGCTGCATCGCAGCAACAACGACCGCAGCGCCGCCGAGCGGGAACTGCGGCAGCTGCTCAATCTCAGCCCCAACCGGATCGAAGCCCTGCAGCTGATGACGCTGCTGCAGGTGGAGCAGGGGCGGGGCGCTCAGGCCCAGAGCCAGCTCAAGGCTCTGCTGGACAAGGCCAACAAGCCCAGCCCCAGGCCCGAGGCGCTTGGGATCGGGCTGCTGCTGGGGGATCTGCAGCAACGCATGGGGCAGCGGGCCGAGGCCTCTGCCCTCTACACCAAGCTGGCCGCCGACTTCCCCCGCGACCCAAGGCCGCTGCTGGCCCTGGCCCTGATGCGCCAGGAGCAGGGCGACAGCAAGGGGGCGCAGGACGCCCTGGCCCAGGCGCGCTCGCGCCAGCCGGACAACAAGGACACCCGCCTGGATCAGGTGGCCGCCAGCTGGGGATTGAGCAGCCTGCGCAAGGCAGGAGCGCCTAAGGCGCCTTCACCTGCGACGAAGGCGCCGGAGACTGCACCTCCAGCGCCCTGAGGGCGGCATCCACCGCATCGGAGGGCGGCGTGGCGTCGTCCATGGCCGTGCCGCGCCGGATCTTGTTCATCAGATCGATCGGATTGGCCGAATCGAGCACCGATCCCGACTTCGAGCTGCCATTGGTGCCGTTGGGGCCGTAGTCGTAGATCTGCTTTTCCTGGGTGGACAGCCCCCCCCAGGGGTTGGTGTCGGCGCGGGCCACACCGCCACAGAAGCCGGCCAGGGCCAACAGCAGGGCGCCGCTCCAGATGGAAGCACCGCAGCGCAATGGGGAAGGATGATCCATCACCGTTCGATGCGATCGGGCCCGTGAATGGTAGGCGCCCTGCGAGAAGCTGGGCGGCGTGAATCCCCAGGGCCACTCCGCCACCCATGCGCATCGCCAGCTGGAACGTGAACTCCGTGCGCACCCGGCTCGATCAGGTGCTGGCCTGGCTGGAGCAGCAGCAGCCGGATGTGCTCTGCCTGCAGGAAACGAAGGTGGCCGATGAACTGTTCCCCCTGGCCGCCTTCGAACAACTGGGCTACAGCTGTGCCATCAGCGGCCAGAAGGCCTACAACGGCGTGGCCCTGATCAGCCGCCTGCCGCTGGAGGATGTGCAGATCGGCTTCACGGCCCTGCTGCCCAACGATCCCGATGCACCGGGATTGAGTGAACAGAAACGGGTGATCAGCGCCCTGATCGATGGTGTGCGGGTGCTCAACCTCTACGTGCCCAACGGCAGCTCACTCAAGAGCGAGAAATACCCCTACAAACTCGACTGGTTGGCCTGCCTGAAGCGCTACCTGGAGGAGCAGGAGCAGCAGGGCGATCCGCTCTGCATGGTGGGCGACTTCAACATCGGCCCGGAAGCGCGTGATCTGCACGACCCCGAACGCCTCAGTGGCGGGATCATGGCCAGTGAGGCCGAGCGCACCGCCCTGCAGGCCGCCCTGGCCGATCGGCTCACCGATGCGTTCCGCCTGTTCGAACCCGGCAGCGGCCACTGGAGCTGGTGGGACTACCGCAGCGGCGCCTGGGACCGTGACCAGGGCTGGCGCATCGACCACATCTATCTCTCAGAAGAGCTGGTGGAGTGCGCCACCGGCTGCGTGATCGACAAGGGCCCGCGGGGCAACACCCAGCCCAGCGACCATGCCCCGGTGGTGGTGAACCTGGCCTGGCCGCCCGACGACAACGACGACGACGACTGGGGCTGAAGCCCCGCGGCGCTCAGACCACCACCACCTCAGCTGGCAACTCCACCCCTTCGGCCCGCAGTTCCACCTGGCGGCGCAGCGACTCGCCGCAGGTTTTCGGGGTGGGGAACAGCTTGCCGGGGTTGGCCAGGCCCTCTGGATCGAAGGCGCGGCGCACCAGCTGCATCGTGGCCTGGTCGTCGGCGCTGAACATCCAGTCCATGTAGCAGCGCTTGTCGCTGCCCACACCATGCTCGCCGCTGATGCTGCCGCCCGCCTCGATGCAGAGGCGCAGGATCGCGCCGCCCAGCGCCGTGACCCGCTCATTCACGCCGGCCTCGCCGGCTTTGTAGAGAATCAGCGGGTGGAGATTGCCGTCGCCGGCATGGAACACATTGGCCACCGCCAGACCGTGCTCGGCGCTGAGCCGCTCGATCGCGGCCAGCACACCGGGGAGGGCTGTGCGCGGCACCACACCGTCCTGCAGGTAGTAGCTGGGGAACTGGCGGCCCAGGGCTGAGATCGCACTCTTGCGGCCTTTCCACAGCCGCGCCCGCGCCTCCTCACTCCAGGCCTCACGCACCGCGCCCGCACCAGCCTCCAGGCAGAGCCGGCTGGCGATCTCCACCGATTCCTTCACCTCGAGCGCGTGGCCATCGAGCTCGATCAGCAGCACCGCCGCGGCCTCGCGCGGGTATTCGTCCACCCCGAAGTAGTCATCCACGGCCTGGATGCAGGGGTTGTCCATCATTTCCATGCCCGCCGGCAGCACACCGGCGCCGGTGATCAGGCGCACCGCCTCACCGGCCGCCTCCATCGAGGCGAAATCCGCCAGCAGCACCGCCACGGTTTCGGGGGTGCGCAACAGCCGCAGGGTGATCGCCGTGGCGATCCCGAGGGTGCCCTCACTGCCGATGAACACACCGCGCAGATCCAGCCCCGGCATCTCCGGCACGCCACCGCCCAGGGTGGTGATCGAACCATCCGGCAACACCACCTCCATCGCCAGCACGTGATTGCTGGTGACGCCGTACTTCAGGCAATGCACCCCACCGGAGTTCTCGGCCACGTTGCCGCCGATGCTGCAGGCCACCTGGCTGGAGGGATCCGGGGCGTAGTAGAAGCCGTCGCCGGCCACGGCCCGGGTCACCCAGCTGTTGATCACCCCCGGCTGCACCGTGATCCGTTCATTGGCCAGATCCACCGCCAGCACCTGGCGCATGCGGCTGGTGGCGATCACCAGGGCCGGCTGCTCCGCCAGCGCACCGCCGGAGAGGCCGGTGCCGCTGCCGCGGGCGATGAAGGGCACCTCCAGCTCGGCGCAGAGCTTCACCACGGCCGCCACCTGCTCGGTGGTTTCCGGCAGCACCACCAGCGGCGGCTGATGGCGATGCAGGGTGAGGCCGTCGCAGTCGTAGGCCAGCAACTCCTGACGCTTCGCCACCACCGCCCGCGGCGGCAGCAGCTGGCGCAGACGGCGTTCAAGCAAGCCCCAGTCAGGCGTCACAGGGTCGGACCGTGGTGCCAAGACCTTAACGAGAGTTCCAGCACTGGACTCACGGGCCGGCAATTGCGTAAGGATGGTGCGCTCAAGCTTCCGTCTGCGGATTCCGTTTTGACCTCGGCACCTGTTTCGGCTCCCGTGCACAACACCACCCGGTCCCAGGAACTGTTCAGTGCCGCGCAGACGCTGATGCCCGGCGGCGTGAGCTCACCGGTGCGCGCCTTCCGCTCCGTGGGCGGGCAACCGATCGTGTTCGACCGCGTGAAAGGCGCCTACGCCTGGGACGTGGACGGCAACCGCTACATCGATTACATCGGCAGCTGGGGCCCGGCCATCTGCGGCCATGCCCACCCCGAGGTGATCAGCGCCCTGCACGACGCCCTGGAGAAGGGCACCAGCTTCGGCGCCCCCTGCGCCCTGGAGAACCAGCTGGCGGAGATGGTGATCGATGCCGTGCCCTCGGTGGAGATGGTGCGCTTCGTCAACAGCGGCACCGAGGCCTGCATGTCGGTGCTGCGCCTGATGCGCGCCTTCACCGGCCGCGAAAAGATCATCAAGTTCGAAGGCTGCTACCACGGCCACGCGGACATGTTCCTGGTGAAGGCCGGCTCCGGCGTGGCCACCCTCGGCCTGCCCGATTCCCCCGGTGTGCCGCGCACCACCGCCGCCAGCACCCTCACCGCTCCCTACAACGACCTGGAGGCGGTGAAGCAGCTCTTCGCCGAGAACCCCGGTGAGATCGCCGGTGTGATCCTCGAGCCCGTGGTGGGCAACGCCGGCTTCATCACCCCTGAGCCCGGTTTCCTGGAAGGCATCCGCGAGCTCACCAAGGAGAACGGCGCCCTGCTGGTGTTCGACGAGGTGATGACCGGCTTCCGCATCAGCTACGGCGGTGCCCAGGCCAAGTTCGGCATCACCCCCGACCTCACCACCATGGGCAAGGTGATCGGCGGCGGCCTGCCCGTGGGCGCCTACGGCGGCCGGGCCGACATCATGAGCATGGTGGCCCCCGCCGGCCCGATGTATCAGGCCGGCACCCTCAGCGGTAACCCCCTGGCGATGACCGCCGGCATCAAAACCCTGGAGCTGCTCAAGCAGCCCGGCAGCTATGAGCGCCTCGAAGCGATCACCAAACGCCTGATCGAGGGAATCATGGAGGGGGCCCGCAGCGCCGGCCTGCCGATCACCGGCGGTTCCGTGAGTGCCATGTTCGGCTTCTTCCTCTGCGAAGGCCCGGTGCGCAACTTCGAAGAGGCCAAGGCGGCCGACACCGCACGCTTCGGCAAGCTGCACCGCGCCATGCTCGAGCGCGGCGTGTACCTGGCCCCCAGCGCCTTCGAGGCCGGCTTCACCTCCCTGGCCCACTCCGACGAGGACATCGACACCACCATCGCTGCCTTCCGCGACTGCTTCGCTGCGGTGGCCTGACGATGCAGCGGCGGGGTCTGCTGACAGCGGCAGGTGCGGCCGGAGCGGCCGGCCTGCTCAGCGCCTGCCGCATTCGCCGTGTGGACAGCGCCGCCTCGGCATCCAATCTGCCGAGCGTGCGCTGGCGCATGGCCACCAGCTGGCCCCACGCGCTCGACACGATCTTCGGCGGAGCGGAAACCATCTGCCGGCGTGTGGCCGAGCTCAGCGGTGGGCAGTTCCAGATCAAGCCCCATGCCGCCGGCGAACTGGTGCCGGGGCTGGAGGTGCTGGACGCTGTGCAGAACGGCTCGGTGGAGTGCGGCCACACCGCGAGCTACTACTACCTGGGCAAGAATCCAGCCCTGGCCTTCGGCACCTCCGTGCCCTTCGGTCTCACCGCGCAGCAGCAGAACGCCTGGCTCTACGCGGCTGGTGGCAACGAAGCCATCAACCGGCTCTACGCCGATTTCGGCGTGATCAGCTTCCCCGCCGGCAACACCGGCGCCCAGATGGGTGGCTGGTTCAAACGGAAGCTGCAGGGGCCCGAATCGCTGCGGGGGCTGAAGATGCGCATTCCAGGGCTGGGCGGCCAGGTGATGGCCGAGCTCGGCGTGAACGTGCAGGTGCTGCCGGGCGGCGAGATCTATCTGGCCCTGGAGCGCGGTGCCATCGATGCAGCCGAGTGGACCGGCCCCTACGACGACGCCAAACTGGGACTGCCACGGGCGGCACGCTTCTACTACTACCCAGGCTGGTGGGAACCAGGCCCCACCCTCACGGCCCTGGTGAACCAGCGGGCCTGGCGCCGGCTGCCCAAGGAGTACCAGGCGATGTTCACCACCGCCTGCTACGAGGCCAACATCACCATGCTGAGCCGCTACGACAGCCTCAATGCCACCGCCCTGCAGCAGCTGGAACAGGGCGGCACGCAGCTGGAGTTCTACGGCGACGCGATCCTGGCGGCGGCTCGCACCGCCAGTGATCAACTCTTCGCCGACAGCGCCCGCCGCGACAGCAGTTTCCGCACCATCTACGACCAATGGCGCGGTTTCCGGAGCCAGGTTCAGGCCTGGAACCGGGTGAACGAGCTCTCCTACGCCAACTTCAGCTTCGCCTCCACCCGCTGATGGCTGCGCCACCGATGCAACGATCCAAGCTGCCCGATCGGATCGACAGGCTCAATCGGTGGGCAGGCTGGCTCGGGAGCTGGGCTCTGCTGCTGATGCTCGCCCTGGGTGTGTGGAATGTGATCGGCCGGTATCTGGGGCTGAGCCTGGGGCTGAACCTGAGCTCGAATGCCCTGATCGAAGGGCAGTGGCTGCTCTTCTCGGCGGCCTTTCTGCTCGGCCTCGGCTGGACCCTGCAGCGCGATGGCCACGTGCGCATTGATGTGATCAGCAGCCGCTGGCCAAGACGCAAGCAGCTGCGGATGGAGCTGGGGGGAACGCTGCTGCTGCTGTTGCCGTTTGCGCTGCTGGTGCTGCTGGTGTCGCTGGAGCCGGCCTGGCAGGCCTGGCGGATTCAGGAGGCTTCACCGGATCCCGGTGGTCTGCCGCGGTATTGGGCCAAAAGCCTGATTCCGATCGGCTTTCTGCTGCTGAGCCTGCAGGGGATCGCCATCGGCCTGCGCCTGCGCCAGAGCCTTCGCCAACCCTGAGGCCCGATGGAAGTTGAAGCCTTCGGCTATGTGATCACCTTCCTGCCGGGGGAACTGCTGGGGCCGGCGATGTTCGCCGCCCTGGTGCTGGCCCTGCTCAGCGGCTATCCGGTGGCCTTCGGCCTGGGTGGCGTGGCTGTGATCTTCGCGCTGCTGGGCATCGGCTGCGGCCTGATCGATCCGCAGTTCCTCTCAGCGCTGCCGCAGCGCATCTTCGGGATCATGAGCAACTTCACGTTGCTGGCGATCCCGGCCTTCGTGTTCATGGGGGCGATGCTGGAGAAATCGGGCATCGCCGAGCGGCTGCTGGAGGCGATGGGCCAGCTGATGGGCCGCTTGCGCGGCGGCCTGGCCCTTGCCGTGGTTCTGGTGGGGGCATTGCTGGCGGCCACCACCGGCGTGGTGGCGGCATCGGTGGCCACCATGGGCCTGATCTCCCTGCCCGTGATGCTGCGGGCCGGCTACGACCGCGCCCTGGCCACCGGCGTGATCACCGCCTCCGGCACCCTTGGCCAGATCATCCCCCCCAGCATCGTTCTGGTGGTGCTGGCGGATCAGCTGGGGGTGTCCGTGGGCGATCTGTTCATGGGATCGCTGATCCCGGGGGTGCTGATGGCGGCGGCCTTCGCCGCCTACGTGCTCGTGATCAGCCACTGGCAGCCGCACCTGGCACCGGCGCGGCCGATGGCCACGGAGGCCACGGCATCTCCAGCCAGGCTTCTGCAGGTTCTGCTGCCTCCCCTCGGCCTGATCCTGCTGGTGCTCGGCAGCATCTTCTTCGGCATCGCCACCCCCACGGAAGCGGGCGCTCTCGGCGCGGTGGGCGCCATGCTGCTCGCCGCTCTCAACGGAGGCTTCTCCCGCCGCGGCCTGTTCGACGTGTGCGATGAAACCCTGCGCACCACAGCGATGGTGATGGCGATCCTGCTGGGCTCCACCGCCTTCAGCCTGGTGTTCCGCGGCGTGGGCGGGGATCAGCTGATCAGCGATCTGCTGCTCAACCTGCCGGGCGGAAAAGCTGGCTTCCTGCTGGTGAGCATGGCCGTGATCTTCGGCCTGGGCTTCTTCATCGATTTCTTCGAGATCGCTTTCATCGTGCTGCCGCTGCTGCTGCCCAGCGCCCGCCAGGTTCTGGGCCCGGAAGCACTGGTGTGGTTCGGCGTGGTGATCGGTGCCAATCTGCAAACATCCTTCCTCACACCACCGTTCGGGTTTGCGCTGTTCTATCTGCGGGGTGTGGCCCCGGAAGAAATCAGCACACAGACGATCTATCGCGGCGCCTGGCCCTTCATCGGAGTGCAGCTTGGGGTGCTGCTGCTGATTCTGCTGTTCCCACCCCTGGTGACCTGGCTTCCGAACTTGATGCAGGCCAACTGAACGCAGACAAATCCGCTGCGGCCCAGCATCATTGGGGCACTTCCACGCCATCCCATGGTCGCGGCATTCACGGGGCTCGGACGCGAACTGCTCGGCTCCCGCTGGAGCCTGCTGCTGATCTTCACGATCACCGCGCTCTTTGCTCATCTCGATGAGGGCATGCCCATCGGGCAGCTGATCGGCTGGTTCGTGGTGTGCGGCCTCGGCCTGGTGCCTTTGGCACGGATGGTGGCCGAAATGGTGGAAGCACTGGCCGAAAAACTCGGCGACCGCATCGGCGGCCTGATCAGTGTGGTGCTGGGCAACCTGGTGGAGCTGGTGGTGTCCTTCACCGCCCTGGCCAGCGGCCTGTATCACCTGGTGGTGATCTCCGTGGCCGGTGCCGTGATCACCAACTGCCTGCTGATTCTGGGGGTGAGCACCTGCCTGGCCGCCCGGCGAAAACCCGCCATCGACATTCACCCGTACAGCACAGGCCTCCAGAGCCAACAACTGCTGATCAGCACGATCTTTCTCGCCGTTCCCACGGTGTTCTATCTGCTGCTCAACGAGACGTTCACCGACGGCGGCAACAGCTTTGACAATTTCGCGCTCTATTCCCTGATCGTGGCCGTGCTGGTGGTGGCGTTCTACCTGTTGTCGTTCGTCTATCAACTCGGAACAGCCCGCAGCTTGTATGTGCGCAAGGAATCGGAGGAGGTGCTGGAACCGGCAGGCGAACAGCGCCCGATCAGCGCCATCGTGGCGATGCTCCTGGTGGTGAGCCTGCTGCTCGTGGGTGTGTCCGAACACCTGGTGGACTCCCTGCAGATGCTGGTGGATGGCGCTCATTTGAATCCGCTGTTTGTGGGCCTGTTCCTGCTGCCGCTGTTCGGCTCCTTCTCCGAGGGGCTGGTGTCCGTGAAGGCCGCCACGTCGAACCGTATGGACCTGGCGATGACCAGCACCGTGGAATCCAGCGTGCAGTTGCTGCTGTTCGTGCTGCCTCTCCTGGTGATCTGTGGTGTACCGATGGGGCGCTATCTGCACCTGGCGATTCCGGCCGACGCGCTGTTCTGCCTGGGGGCCACGGTGCTGGCGGTGCACTGGATCACGGAGAACCGCAAGCTCAGCTGGTACGAAGGATCACTGCTGCTCACCCTCTACGCCGTGGTGGCGATGGGGGCCCTGCTGCTCGGCAACGCAGGCTGAGGCCTCGCCGCCCTCAGGGCGATTCCGCCACCGCCGCAGCATCCAGCCGACGTGGATCGGCCACACCGTTGCTGCCTTGCAGGGTTGTTCCTTCGGCGGTGTAGCGGACTTCCACGGAATTGGCCGAGCCCATGGCCGGCACCAGCTTCAGGCGATGGCCGCGCTGCTCCAGCAGGTGAATGGTGTCTGGGCTGAGGCCCTGCTCAATGCTGATCTGATCCGGCCAGAGCTGGCTGTGGATGCGCGGCGCAGCCACCGCGGAAGCGAGGTTGAGGCCGTGCACCAGGCGGTTGAGCAACACCTGCAGCACCGTGGTGATGATGCGGCTGCCACCGGGGCTGCCCGTGGCCAGCAGCGGTGCACCATCAGGGCGGAACACCAGCGTGGGCGTCATCGAGCTGAGCGGGCGGCGGCCCGGAGCGATGGCGTTCTGGCTGCCCTGGCGCAGGCCATAGGCATTGGGGGCTCCCGGCTTGGCGGTGAAGTCGTCCATCTCGTTGTTGAGCAGGAAGCCGGCGCCCGGCACCGTGATGCCGTTGCCATAGGCGGTGTTGAGCGTGGTGGTGGTGGCCACCAGCCCGCCATCGCGATCCACCACGGAGAGGTGGGTGGTGTTCGTGCCTTCCGCAGCCGGGCTGGGCTCGGCCTCCAGCTCCGCCGCTGGCCGGTGACGATCGGCGCGGATGCGTTGCCGTTGCGCGGCGGCATAGCGATCACTGAGGAGCCGATCCAGCGGCATCGCCACCTGATCGGGATCACCCAGCAGGCGGTTGCGATCGCGGTAAGCGAGGTTCATCGCCTCCACCATCGTGTGAATCGTGGCGGCACTGTTCAGCCCGCTGGCGGCCAGATCCAGCGGCTCGAGCACCTTGAGCAACTGCAGCAAGGTGGCTCCGCCGCCGCTGGGTGGCGGCATCGTGAGCACCGGATAGCTGCGGAAGCGGGTCTGCAGCGGCGTGGCCCAGGGGGCGCGGTAGGCGGCCAGATCCGCCGCGGTGATCAGGCCGCCACCAGCCGCCATCAGAGCCGTGAGCTGCCGGGCCAGCCGACCGCGGTAGAAGCAGGCCGGTCCCTGCTCGGCGATGCAGCGCAGGCTGGCAGCCAGCTGCGGTTGCCGCAGGATCTCGCCCGGCCGGTAGAAGCTGCCATCAGGCCTGTAGAACTGGCGCGCGCTGGTGGGATCGGCCTTGAGCAAAGGCGCAGCCGCCTGCAGAGAAGCGCTCAGTTCGGCCCCCACCGGGAAACCGCGTTCGGCCAGATCAATCGCGGGCTGCATCACCGCCTGCAGGCTGAGGCAGCCATAACGGGCCTGCACCTGCGCAAGGCCCGCCACCGTGCCGGGAACGCCGGTGCTGAGCAGGCTGCGCAGCGCCCGCTGCCGGTTCACGCTGCCATCGGGATCGAGGAACAGATCCGCATGGGCGGCCTTGGGGGCCATTTCGCGGAAATTGAGCGCCACCGCCTCTCCCCGGCCGATGCTGATCGCTTCGGCCGGGGGTGCCGAGCGCGCTGCGGCCGGGCAGGTGCTGATCGGTCCGCGGCGCGGCAGCCACAGCACCAGAAAACCGCCACCGCCCAGGTTGCCCGCCTGGGGCAGGGTCACCGCCAACGCGAAGGAGGTGGCCACCGCGGCATCAACGGCATTGCCGCCGCGCCGCAGGATCTCAGCACCCACCGCGGCAGCCTGAGCGTCCTGGGCCGCCACCATGCCGCCCCCCGATTCGATCGGATGGAAGCGCTGCGAGCGCTCCTGCAGCAGGTTGGCCCGGGCGGGAACGGCAGCAGTGCTGGCAACGGCCAACGCAGCGAGCGGTGCGGTGAGCAGAACGGTGAACACCCCCTGCAACGATCGCTGCTGCTGCATGGTGATGGTCTGGCTCGGGACTGTCCCAGTCTGGATATCCGTGGATATCCGGCGTGCGAGAGCGCCGCAGCCCCACACCCGGGAACGCTCCCGCGAGCCGATCAGGCGTCGCCGGCTCGCGCAACTGCGCTGGCAGCGGAGCCGTAGCCACCGCCCCCCGGGGTGAGCACCCGCACGCCATCCCCTGCGGCCAGCTCCACCACGGCGGAGCCAGGCAGGGGTTCGGGGGGCTGATCGGCGCGCAGCAGCCAGTTCTCGCCGCAGGCCCCTGCGCCACCACCCGCCAGACCGAAGGGCGGCACCTCGCGGCTGCCACTGAGCAGAGAGAGCGTGAGCGGCTCCAGCGCCCGCAGCTGCCGCACCACCCCGTCACCACCGCGCCAGCGGCCTTCGCCACCACTGCCGGCGCGGATCGCAAAGCGCTCCAGCTGCACCGGCAGGCGCTGCTCAAGGATCTCCGGATCGGTGAGGCGGGAGTTGGTCATGTGCGACTGCACCGCCGACGCGCCGGCGAAGCCTTCTCCAGCCCCCGTGCCGCCGCAGATCGTTTCGTAGTACTGGCAGCGGGCGTTGCCGAAGCTGAGATTGTTCATCGTGCCCTGGGCGGCCGCCATCACGCCCAGGGCTGCGAACAGGGCATTGGCCACGGCCTGGGAGGTTTCCACGTTGCCGGCCACCACCGCCGCCGGCGGCTGGGGGTGCAGCACACAGCCGGGCGGCACCAGCAGCTCCAGCGGCTCGAAACAGCCGGCATTGAGCGGGATCGGCTCCTGCACCAGGCAGCGGAACACATACAGCACCACCGCCTTGGTGATCGCCAGCGGGGCATTGAGATTGCCGCTCTGCTGGGGCGAGGTGCCACTGAAATCGATGCGAGCCCGGCGCGCCTCTCGATCCACCTGCAGCCGCACCACGATCTCCACGCCGCCATCCATCCGCACCCGCGCCTCGCCGTCGCTCAAACGCCCGATCACCCGCCGCACCGCTTCCGCCGCCTGGGCCTGCACCTGCTGCATCGCGCCCTGCACCCGTTCCAGCCCTTCGCTGCTGATCAGCGCCTGCAGGCGCTCCACCCCCAGCTGATTCGCCGCCACCTGAGCCTGCAGATCGGCCAGCAGCTGATCGGGATTGCGCGCCGGCCAGGGCCCGGCCGCCAGCCGTTGCCGCCAGGCCTCCTCGAGCAACACGCCGCGGCGCAGCAGAGGCACGTTGTCGAACAGGAGCCCCTCCTCCTCGACCGTGCGGCTGTGGGGCGGCATCGAGCCCGGTGTGATCCCGCCCACATCGGCGTGATGGCCGCGGGAGGCCACGAAGGCCACCAGGCGATCGGCCGCGAACACGGGGGTGATCACGGTGAGATCCGGCAGGTGGGTGCCGCCGTTGAAGGGGTTGTTGGACACCACCGCATCGCCAGGCGCCAGCGGCGGCAGCACACCGCGCTCCACATCCCGCAGCAGGGCCAGCACGCTCTCGCCCATCGATCCCAGATGCACAGGGATATGGGGGGCATTGGCCACCAGACGGCCAGCGGCATCAAACAGAGCGCAGGAAAAATCCAGCCGCTCGCGGATGTTCACCGAGGCGCTGGTCTGCTGCAGGCGCGTGCCCATCTGCTCGGCGATCGCCATGAAGCGATGGCTGAACAGCGCCAGGCTGATCGGATCGAAGCGATCCTCCGCCTCCGGCTGGCGGGCCACGGCCGCCATGGAGGCCTGCGCTTCCAGCAGCAGCTCACCGCCGGGCAGGCAGCGGCCGCTCCAGCCCGGGGGCAGCCAGGTGGTGCCCGTGTCCTCACTGATCAGGGCCGGCCCGCGCAGCTCCTGGCCGGCGCGCAGCTGGCGGCGCTCCCACAGGGCGGCCTGGCGCCAGGCGCCATCCACGTAGATCGACACCTGCCCGGGCGGGGGTGCAGGCGCTGCCGAGGCCACATCCGCGTCATCCGTCTCCGGCGGCAACACCACCAGCTCCGCGCCGGGCTGGCTGAGCTCGAGGCTGAAGCGATCCACGATCGGCACGGTGCTGCCGGCCTCCAGCCCAGCCGGCCGATAGCCGAAGCGCTGCTGATACGCCGCTGCGAAGGCCTCCTGCAGCTGCTCGGCGGAGTGCTCCGGCTGCCAGGGAAGCGGCAGCGGGTGATCACTGCCCGGCAGGCGCAGCTGCAACCAGCGCTGCAGCTCATGGCCGTGCTGCCCGCCCGCCTGCCGCCCCGCCAGCAGCTGCCCAGCCCGCTGCTCCAACTGCGCCAGCAGCTCCGGGGTGAGCGGCGCCTCCACCGGTTGCTCCAGCAGCTGCCCCTCATCCGCCAGGCCGATTCCATAGGCCGAAAGCACGCCGGCAAGCGGATGGAGCAACACCTGCCGCATCCCCAGCAGCTCAGCCAGGGCGCAGGCGTGCTGGCCGCCGGCGCCGCCGAAGCTGCACAGCACCGCCTGGCGCAGATCGTGACCCCGCTCGATCGACACGCGCCGGATCGCTTCCGCCATGCGCTCGAGGGCCACGGTGAGTGCGCCTTCAGCCGCCTGCTCCGGAGAGCACTCCATCGCCGCCGCCAGCGCCCCGAACTGCTCCCGCACCGGCTGCGGATCCAGGGGCAGATTCCCCTGAGGGCCGAACACAGCCGGAAAGAGCTGCGGCTGCAGACGGCCCAGCAGCAGGTTGGCGTCGGTGATCGTGAGCGGCCCGCCGCGGCGATAACAGGCCGGGCCCGGATTGGCTCCGGCAGACTCCGGCCCCACCGCCAGCCGCAGGCCATCGAACTGCAGGCATGAGCCGCCGCCGGCAGCCACGGTGTGGATCTCCAGCATCGGCGCCTGGATCGGCACACCGCCCAGCTCCACCTGCTCCCGCCGCGGCCAGGCGCCCTCGCAATAGCAAACGTCGGTGGAGGTTCCGCCCATGTCGAACCCCACGATGCGCTGGAAACCCACCGCTGCCGCGGTGCGCACCGCCCCCACCAGGCCGCCGGCGGGCCCGGAGAGGATCGTGTCCTTGGCGCGCAGGGCCGCCGGCGCCGCCAGCACCCCGCTCGACTGCATCACCCGCAGGGGCACCGCGGGCCCCAGAGCCGCCTGCACCTGGCGCAGATAGCCCTGCAGCACCGGCCCCACCGCCGCCTCCAGCACGCAGGTGTGGCCGCGGGGCACCAGCCGCGGCAGCGGGCTCACCTGGTGGGAGAGCGCGATCTGCTCAAAGCCGAAGCGCTCCAGCCAGCGGCCGAGCTCCAGCTCATGAGCCGGGTTCACAACGCTGTGCAGCAGCGCCACCGCCACACTGCGCACCCCCTCGCGCCGCGCCGCCTGCAGCTGCTCCGCCAGGGCCTGATCCAGCCGCAACGGTGTGCATTCGGAACCATCCGCCGCCAGGCGGCCCTCCACCTCCAGCACCCGCTGCTGCAATGGCTCGGGGCGCTCGATGGCCAGGGCGAACAACTCCGGCCGATGCTGATCACCGATCCGCAGCAGATCCGCGAAGCCCTGGTTCACCAGCAACAGCGTGGGCGCACCGCGGTGCTCGAGAAAGGCATTGGTGGCCACCGTGGTGCCCAGCCGCACCTCCTCCACCAGGCCAGCAGGGATCGTGGCGGCATCCTCAGCGAGGCCGAGCATCTGCCGCACGGCATTCACCGCCGGATCCCCCGGGCAATCCGGCTGCTCCGAGAGCACTTTCGCCACCTGCACGGTTCCGGCCGGGGTGCGGGCCACCACATCGGTGAAGGTGCCGCCGCGATCAATCCAGAAGCGCCAGCCGGCGGAGGGCATGCTCAGCGGTAGTTCTGGAACTGCAGAGGCACCTCCACGTCCTGGGCCTTGAGCAGGGCGATCGCGGCCTGCAGGTCGTCCTTGTTCTTGCCGGTCACCCGCAGGGTGTCGCCCTGGATGGCCACGGTCACCTTCTTGAGCTCATCGCGCACGGTTTTGCTGAGCTTCTTGGCCAGCTCCTGGCTGAGGCCCTTGCGCAGCTTCACCTCCTGCTTCACGCGGTTGCCGCCCACGGGTTCCGGGGTCTGGAAGTCGAAGATCTTGAGCGAGAGATTGCGCTTGGTGGCTTTCTGGCGCAGCACGTCCTCCACGGCCTGCAGCGTCATGTCGCTGGCGGTGGTGATGGTGAAGCTGGTTTCCTCCAGGTCGATCTCGGTGTTCGAGTCCTTGAGGTCGTAGCGGGTCGACACGTCGCGGCGCGCCTGATCGAGGGCGTTCACCAGCTCCTGACGGTCGAAGTCGGAAACCACGTCGAAGGAATAGGTGTCGGCCATGGGCGAGGCGGCGGAATCAGCAGGGGTGGGCCCCAGCCTAGAAAAGGGCACTGATTCGCACCGCCGGCATTGCACCGGCAGCACCCGCATGCACTCCGCCTTTGCCTGGTCGCTCTGCCTGGCCGCCGGTGTGGTGGTGGCCAGCCTGGTTCCCCTGGGCGCCGCCCGCTCCCAGGCCGATTTCACCGTGGCCGACCTGGCGGCACCGCGGGCCATGTTCGAGCGCCTGCCGGAGTGGGGCAAGCGGGCCAACTGGGCCCACCTCAACAGCTTCGAAGCCTTCGTGCTGTTCGCACCGGCTGCTCTGCTCTGCCTGATCGCCAAGGTGGACAGCACCGCCGCCGTTGCCGCCGCGTGGATTTATCCAGCGCTGCGCCTGGCCTACATCGCGGCCTACGTGGCCAACCTGCCGCCGCTGCGCTCGCTGTGCTGGGCCGGAGCGATGACCTGCACGGGAATCCTCTACGTGAACGGACTGACGCATTTGACGTAAATACAATTGCAATCGCCGCTGAAATACAAAGAGATTCGGTGGTATCGCGTGCGGCTCAGCTCCGGCCTGCAGCATCAAGCGTGAGTCACCAGCCCCCCATCTCTCCATGGGCCAGTCGAAGTATTACGCCGAATTCAAATACGGCACCGGCGCCGATCGGCACACCTATCAGATTTACAAGGACAAACTGACCTACGGCGCCGCCAAGGCCTACGCCACAAGCCTCACAGGCGACCAAACCAAGAGCTACCTGGTGAGCCCCGGCAGCTCCGCCGAAAACGACGCGGTTTACAACAAAACCACCGAGTTCATCACCCCAGGCCCTGACGCCAACTACGTCTGGACTGGCGGCGACTACGACGGTGCCAACTGGAAGTATTACTACAACGGCAGTACCATCGACGACGGTGGCGCCAACTACACCAACTGGAATCAGCTTGCCTACGACGCGTGGTTCCTCACCCAGGACGCGGCACAGAAGTACATGGCCATGGGCCTGCAGTACGACGCCGTGACCGGCAAGGAGTGGTACCCCAAACAGGACAGCAGTTACCACTACGTCGTGGAGACCGTCAACGGCTACGAGAAGCAGTACAAGGACATCAACACCATCGGCTACGGCCGCAGCAAGGACATCATCTCCGACTACAGCACCTCCGCCTACAAAGACGGGGTTCGCATCAATGCGAGCGAGCTGACCAACTTCGATCACTACACCGACTGGACCTTCAAAGCCGCCCGCAACAAGAAAAAGCTCAAGAAGTTCGCCAAGCGCGACCTTGACTTTGTCTACTACCAGAAGAAAGGCGATCTGTACTACAACGAAAACGGCAGCAGCAAGGGCTGGGGCAGTGGCGGAGCCTTTGCCCGGTTTGACGATGAGCCCCGCCTGACCAGCGATCAGCTCTCGGTGTATGCCTATCTGGGCGAGGTGGTTTAACAGCTGGCTCCGCCTGGATCCCAGGCACGCCGCTCCATCGGCAGCCCCTCCTGCGGGAGGGGCTTTTTCATGGGCCAACCACCTGTGAGCAAGATCACAGCCAGCAGGGATCGCGATCAACAACCGCGGCAGCCAAGCGGGAGATGCTCAAGGAGTCGGAGGGACAGGCGCCCTCACTCACCCCTTAACTCTTCCATCACCATGGCCAAAGCTCCCAAGACCTTCACCCTGCAAGGCAACCTCAATGCTTCTTCCGCAGAAGGCCTCTCCATCTCTGCTGTGAACAGCAAAGGCAAAGTGCTCGACAGTGAGCTGATCAACGGTAGCAACACGTTCGAACTCTCCTTCAAAACGAAGAAAGCACTCAAAAAGGCCCGCAAAGGCAACATCAGCGTCGTTGCCGACGATCTCAATGG
>CAJXSQ010000026.1 GCA_913061215.1 uncultured Synechococcus sp.
TCAGCCCGAGGTGAACAGATTGATCACCGCTGAGATCACGGTGGAATAGAAGAGGAAACTCACCACCGAGTGAAACAGCACCACCCGCCGCACGGAGCTGTCTTCCAGGTTGGTGTCGCTCATGGCATAGGTGAGGCCCACGGCATAGGACACATACAGGAAATCCGTGAACTCCGGCTCATCCGATCCAGCGAAGACAAACCCCTGAGGGTTGGGACCATCGGCCGCCGGCCTTGGGTTGAGGTTGAAATACTTCTTGGCGTAGTAGATGGCAAAGCCATTGTGCATCTGCAGCCAAGCCGCAAACAGAGAGGCGAAATAAATGAACGTGCGCCAGTCGCCAGGCAGCACCGATTGGCTGCTGTGCACATCCCGCACACACAAGCTCAACAGGCCAACGCTGATGAAGGTGAAGATCACCGTGCGCTCCAGCAGCAAGGCGCGGCTGGGTAACCAGCGCCCGAAGATCTCGCGGGTTTCACTGGCGTTCACGCGGAAGGCTTCCACGAAGAACAGGGTTTGATCAAACACGATCGCCGCCAGAAACCCGATCGGGAAGGCCTCTCTCAGGTGCAGAAGCTGCACCAGCAGGATCGTGACCACCACCCCCACCGACAGGGATCGCAGAAAACGCGTGCCATCGCGAAAACAGGCTGGGTGCGCTCCACTCACAACATCGGTGTCGCCGGCCCATGCAGACTAACGAGATCAAATCCACACGCCATCTGCATTAACCCGTTTCACTGATGAACGCCTCACCGCCGAGTCCAGCCCAGGTCATCCACGCGCTCTCCGCCGGCAACGCACGCTTTCGCGAAGCGCGTTCCATCCACCCCCATGCCACCGCTTCCCGCCTGCATCAGCTGCCGAAGGGCCAGCATCCCCATGCAGCCGTGCTCAGCTGCTCCGATTCACGGGTGGCCGTGGAACTGCTGTTCGACAGCGGCTTCGGCGATCTGTTCGTGATCCGCAATGCCGGCAACACCTGCACGCCCGGAAGCCTGGCCTCCGTGGAATACGCCGTTGAAGCCCTGAACGTGCCCTTGGTGCTGGTGATGGGCCACTCCGGCTGCGGCGCGGTGGGAGCGGCCTGCACCCCCGGCCATCAGCTCACCCCCAGCCTGATCAAGCACGTGGGCCACATCCACAAGGATCTGGAGCAGGCGGGGCTGCAGTTCAACGATGCGGCCGATCGCAACCGGGCCTATGGCCTCAACGCCGAACTGGCGGCGCAGGAGCTGATCCGCTCCAGCGCCCTGATCCAGGAGCGGCTGCAGCAGGGGCAGCTGGAGGTGCACGCGGCCTGCTTCGAGCTGGAGAGCCTGGAGGTCAGGTGGCTGGGACCGCAGAGCGTGGCTGCAGGCGACTGACCAACTGACGGCGACTCCAGCTGCCGGCCCAATCGATCTTGCGGCCCACGTAGCCGCCGAGCCTGGTGCCCAGCTGCCCCCCCCACTCCTGGCCTCCGCTCAGGCCCCGGCCGAGGTTGCCCAGCAGCGACGCTGTGGCCTGCTCTCCGGCCTGATCCTCCCCGAGGCGCACCAGCCAACTGAGCCGACCGACGCCGCTGCCGCGACCGCGGCTGCTGATCAGGTCCTCCGCGGCCTGGCCGGCCAGCATCGAGCCGATGGTCATCCCGGCCACGGCGCCGGCGGGACCGGCCAGGGCGGCGCCGATCAGGCGGCCGGTGCTCCAGCCGGCCTCTTCCCCGAGCCGGCCACCGAGCTTGCTCAGGGACACCGAACCCAGATCGCCACGCCGCAGCGGGCTCTCCCCATCGGCGAGCTCACCGCCAGCCACCGAGCCCACCACCGAACCCACCAGGGCTCCGCCGGCCCCCAGGATCAGGCCGATCCTGGGGCCGAGCAGCCAGGTGCCCACAACGCCAGCGCCACCGCCGAGCACCAGCTGGCCAACGCTGGCACCGATCATGTTGCCGCCCACCTGGCGTGCCATCCGCTCCCAGGCCGCCTCGGGCGCAGGCGGCTCGAGCGCAGGGTCCTCGAGATCCACACCGTGATCCGCCAGCGACAGCCGCCAGCGCAGCTCGGAGCAGCCCTCCGCCAGATCGATCACAAGGCTGCAGCTGGCCGAACGCTGATGCAGATCACGCACCCAGCTCTGGGCCTGGAGCATGGCGATCAACGCCGCGAGCTCGCCTGCGCTCATGGTGTCCCCGTAGCGCAGGCGAACCCGCTGGGGGGTCACATGCATCACCCTGAGTCGCGGTGTGGCCATCGATGCCTCCCGGAACGTTGTCATCTTCCACACACCATCCTGCTGACATCGCTGCAAATGAGCAGCGGCTGTGGAAGTTGAGCGTTAATCTTCGGCCATCACAACAGTCGATGCAATCGTCATGCTGGAGCTCGAAACTCTGCTGGCCTTCGGTCTTGGTGCCGGCCTGATGGCGCTGGCTCCCGTGGTGGCAGCCGTGGCCGGCAAGGAGAGCAAGATCACCGGCGCCGTGAGCGGCACCGGACGCAGCATCACCAAGCAGGGCCTGAAGCTGGGCCTGGTGGTGGCCGACAAGACCTCCGGCGCCGTGAAGGGCATCAGCCGCGGCCTGGCCGAGGTGGGCGAGAGCTTCACCGATGTTCTCGCTGAAGCCAAGGCCGACCTGGCTCACTCCCGCACCAGCAGCAAGTGAGAACTGCCGGAGCCGATGGCGGGCTGACCATCCGCCATCACCTGCCCCATCGGCTCCGGATCACGCTGGCCGAGCCACTCGGCACGGAACGGCTGGAACTGCTCTCCGCTCTTCTGGAGCGGGTGCAGCCCAGCCTGACCGTGCGTTCCACCAGCCATCGCGATGGCCTGGTGGTGGCCGCACCGCTGGATCAGATCGTGTGCCCCGCCCTGGTGATCAGCCTGGTGGAGGCATCCCTCCAGGCCAGTGCGATTCACGGGCCGCCGGCACCTCCCACACCGTTGCAGCGGTGGCTGGGCTCCACGCGCCAGGGCTCGATCAAGCTGCTGATGGCGCTGGCGGTGGCGGGCTGGGTATTGCCGGTGCTGCCGGGCACACCCTTCTTCCTGCTGGCCTGGTGGCTGGGGTGGCGGCCGGAGCCATCCGCTGAGGATTCAGCCGAAACGCAGCTCCAGGCATCCCCCCTCGAGGCGAGCGCCTGAGCATGTCTTCCCCTCAAGCCGCTCAGGCAGGGTGAGCAGGCGGCGCAGGCCGCGCACACGCAGCACCAGCGTGGATCCGATCTGCTGCAGATCGAGCTCGTCCTTGAGCACGCCTGGCAAGGGCAACACAAGCTGATCTTCGGCATCAGCTGCCGTTGGTGCTGCAGCCTCAAGCGCCAGAAGCGCAGCGGGCTCCTGCTCCTGGAGGCCAACCGCCGGCAGGACTGCCGGCAGCCAGGCCGGCCGTGAGGCGAGCAGAGCGGAAGCACCGGAACCGTGCAGACCCAGGCGGGTGGGGGTGAAACCGCGCAGGGCCATAGCACTGACACGGCGGCGCAGGAGCTCAGCCGCGCCATCCGCCTGATCCAGAACCACGCTGAACTGCCAGGCCCCCTGCTCCGCCCGCAGGGCCTCAGCCAGGCATTGCAGATGGCCGCGCCAGGTGTCATCCAGCCGCAACCCCACCGAAGACGGCAACCGCAGCCGCAGCACCAGCTCAAGACTCGAAAGCGACTGACGGGTCTGGTCCCACCAGAGGAGCAGGGGTTCCAGCAGTCCCTCCACCAGAGCCGGACCGGTGCGAGCCAGCTCCAGCAGCGCCGCGGCCTCGGAGGGTGCCGGCAACAGCACCGTGAGGCGTGGATGGCGGGCATGGGCCTCCGCCAGGCAGAGGCAGCGCAGCAGCATGTCGAGCCCCGGGAGCGGTGGGGCCAGCAATGGCTCCAACTGCTTGAGCTCCAGCAGCTCCAGCCAGGGATCAAGCCGCGGCTGCAGCTGCTCCCACAGGCTCAGGCCATAGGGAATCGCCCCGTAGCTGATCAGGCTGGCCTGGGGCAGACGTCCCTCCAACCAGGCTTCACCGGTGAGATCGAGGATCACGGGCGCCTCGGCTGCCGCACGCTCCTGCTCGGCCGCCACCAGAGCGCAGGCCAGCTCCGGCAGGTCGGCGCTCACCAGGTGCAGAGCAGGGTGCTGATAGGGCATTTACAAATTTTGGATCGCTGTGATGAAGGCCACCACGGCGGGCCTGCGGCGCAAATCCGCTTTACAGTGCATCACAAATTCAGCAGCTGCGCCCACCGATGTTTGAGTTCGAGACCGTCCTCGCCTTCGGAGTGGGTGCAAGCCTGGTCGCCCTGGCACCGGTGGTGCGCCGCATGGGCAACCACCAGCTGGGCGACTCGATGAGCAACGTGGGCAAATCGATGGCCAAGAGCGGCATCAAGGTGGGCGTCACCGTGGCTGGCGTGGCCGGAACGGCAGCGCGCAGTGCGGCCCGCACGGCCGCCGAGGCGGCTGAATCCTTCGTGGATCTGGTGGCCGAGGCCCGCTCCGAGATGGACGACAGCGCTGAAGCAGCTGAGACCAGCAAGAGCAAGGCGAGCACCAGCAAGGACAAATCCCTCACCAAGGTGAACGTTGACTGAGCCCTGAAGCTCAGCTCAGACGCCACAACTCACTGCCTTTCCCCCCGACCTCAACCGCTGTGCTTGCTGAATCCGCCCCCAAGCCCCATCTCTCCGTGGTGTCTGTGCCCCGTGGGGACCGAGAGGGGACGGGATTCACGGTGGAGCAGGTGCTGCATCACAGCTCCCGCCGCATCCGCTTCCGCATGGGTGGGGCGCCCACCAGCTGGCCTGAACTCCACCAGGCCCTCCATCAGGCCAGCGAGGTGAAGCATGTGCGGCTCAACAGCATGGCCGCCTGCTGTGTGGTGGAGTTCAAGCCCGAAGCCGGGGTGGATCCGCTCACCTGGATCGAGCAGCTTCCGGGCGCCCTGCCGGAGCTGAAGCAGCGCTCCGCAGCCATCACACCCAAAGCCAAAGCAGCTCCGCAAGAGGACGACGACGAGAGCTTCGTTCCCAGCCGGATCATCCTGCCGGTGAGCTCCCTGGCCCTGGCCCTGCTGGCCGGCCCCCTCTCCCTGCCGCCCCTGGCGGTGGCCGGCTTCATCCTCGTGTCGGCGCACCTGAGCTTCAAGCGCGCCCTGCAGGGCCTGAAGGAAGAGCGCAAGATCAACGTCGACTTCCTCGACGCCCTCGCCGTGACCCTCCACAGCCTGGAGGGCTTCCTGGTGGGCCCGGCGATGATGATCACGATGATCGAGGGCGGCGAAGCGGTGCGCGACGCCACCCAGCGCATCGCCCACTCGGCCAACACCGATCTGCTCGCCAGCCTGCAGACCGATGTGCGTCTGCTGGTGGATGGCGCCGAGGTGATCGTGCCGAGCACCAGCCTGCAGGCCGGTGATCGCATCGCGCTGTTCCCCGGCGATCAGATCCCCGTGGATGGCCGCATCGAGAGCGGCGAGGGCTCGCTGGATGTGGTGAAGCTCACCGGTGAATCGGTGCCCCGCCACGCCGGCCCCGGCGATGAGGTGCTGGCCGGCTTCCTGCTGCTGGAAGGCAACCTGATCGTGGAAACCCAGGCCGTGGGCGAGGCCACCCGGGTGGGCCAGATCACCGCGATGATCGAATCGGCCCCGGTGTACGACACCCGCGTGGGCAACGTGGCCGGCAAGGTGGCCAACCGCTTCGTGATGCCCACCCTGGCCCTGGCCGGCCTGTCGCTGCTGCTGAGCGGCGGCAACATCGCCCAGGCCGCTTCGCTGCTGATGTTCGATCTGGGCACCGGCCTGCGCGTGTCCGTGCCCACGGCGATCATGGCCGCCCTCACCCGCGCCGGCAGCCAGGGCCTGTTGATCCGCAGCGGCCGCTCCCTCGAGCAGCTGGTGGATATCGATGTGGTGGTGTTCGACAAGACCGGCACCCTCACCCAGGGCCACCCCTCGGTGGTGCACGTGGAAGTGGTGGCCGGTGCCCACTCGATCAACAAGCTGGTGCAGCTGGCTGCCTCGGCGGAGCAGGGGCTCAACCACCCGGTGGCCGAGGCGATCGTGAAGCACGCCGAGGAGCTTGGCGTGAGCGCTGATGAATGCGAGGCCTGGGACTACCGCATCGGCCGTGGCGTCGCCGCCACGATCCATGGCCACCAGGTGCTGGTGGGCAACGCCAAGCTGCTGCGCGAGGAAAACCTCGAGCCCGCCACGCCGAGCGTGGACCCCGAGCTGGAAACGGCCACACCGGTGTATCTGGCTGTGGATGGCACGGTGGTGGCGGTGATCTACGCCGCTGATGCGCTGCGGCCCGACAGCCAGGCGATGGTGGCCGAGCTGCACCGCCGCGGCATTCAGGCCCACATGCTCACCGGTGATGTGAGCAGCGTGGCCCACGCCGTGGCCAAGCGCCTGGGCCTGCGGCCTGAGGAAGTCCACGCCGATGCCCTGCCCGATGAAAAGGCGAAGCTGGTGCAGGAGCTGAGCCAGCAGGGTCACAAGGTGGCCTTCGTGGGCGACGGCATCAACGACTCCGCCGCCCTGGCCTACGCCGATGTGTCGATCTCCTTCGCCTCCGGCAGCGATCTGGCCCGCGAAACGGCCGACATCGTGCTCACCAACGACCGGGTGTCGGATCTGATCGTGGCCCAGGACCTGGCCCGCGAAACCTTCGGCCTGGTGAAGCAGAACATCGGCATCGTGGGTGTGCCGAACCTTTCGGCCCTGGTGATCGGCACCTTCCTGCCGGTGAGCCCGATCGCCGCCGTGCTGCTCAACAACGGCTCCTGCCTGGTGGCGGCCGCCAACGCCATGCGCGTGCTCGGCTTCAAGGGCCGCAAGCTCGCGCCCGCCCCGGAAACCCCGGCGGCGCGCCCCGAACCGAAGGCTGCTGCACCGGCACCGCAGCCTGCGCCCGAGCCTCCCGCCGCGCAAAAGGCCGAACCCAAGCACGAAGTGATCAGCCTGGCCGCCCTCTCCAAGCGCCTCGGCATCGCCCACCAGAGCATCACCGCACGGCGCCGCCGCAGCGATTTCGCCGCCTGGATCCAGGAGAAGGATCCCGCCGGCTACCTCTGGCAGTACTGCGATCGCGCCAAGGCCTACCGCCGCGCCACCGCTTGAACCCATGGTGGCAACGAGCTGTGTGGAGCTGGTGCATGCACTGCCGGGGCGCTGGCGCTACCGGTTGAACAGCGCTGCACCGCTCAACTGGACACGCCTGGAGCAGGAACTGGCGGCAGCCTTGCCCGCCAACCTCTGGCGCTGGCGGCTCAACCGCCGCAGCCGCTCCCTGCTGCTGGAAGCCAACGACGCCTCACTGCAGAGCCAGGGCTGGCAGAGCGTGGTGGCGGCGATGGAGCGTTGCGGTGCCACAGCGCCGGAACCGCAGGTGGTGCAGGTGAAGGTGCAGGTGATGCGCGATCAGCCCAGCTGGCTGCAGCGCCTGTTGCGCGCCCCGGCCGATCTGCTCAGCCTGCTGATGGCCACCGGGCTGCTCAGCCTGGCTTCGCTGCTGGTGCTCACGGGGATTCTCGGGGTGATGTTGCCTCTGGCTCCGGGCTGGCCCTTGCTGCTGCTGGCGTTTGTGCTGGTTGAGGCGGCCCTGAAGCTGCGCCGGCCGTTCACCAACCCCGCGTTCTGACTGTGGTGATGCAGACGGCGGCAGCCACCGGCAACGGTGCATGGATGATCTGCAGCGATCTGCCGGGGCGGATCCGCCTGCGCTGCCACCAGCTGGAGCAGTCGGAAGCGCTGCGCAGGCATTGCCGCACCGTGCTCACCGGCTGCCACTGGCTGCAGGGGTTCCGGATCAATGCCCTGGCGGGCAGCCTCAGCCTGCGTTTCCCGTCCCAGCGGCGCGGTGCGATCGACGCCCTGCTCGAGCTGGCCCTGAGCCTGCCGCAGGGTTTCACGAGCCTGCCAACGCTGCAGCGCCTGGACACCCGGCGGCGGCGCACCCTCCGCCATGGCGCCGCCTGCGCCGCGCTGCTCGGTGTGGACTGGCTGGTGGGGCTACCGCTGCTGCTGTTCCAGGGGGCAACGGCGGTGCTGATGCTGCCGTTGCTGCTGGAGCTGATCAAGCATCTGCGCCACAGCCGCCGGCTGCCGGTGGAAGCGCTTGATCTGGGCTTCAGCGCCGTGTTGCTGCAGCAGGGGCTGCCCGGGGAGGCGCTCACCGATCTGGCGCTCGACGACGGCAACAACCTGCTGCAATCGCTCAACCACTCCGAGGTGAGCCCCAGCGACTACCGCAACCTGCTGGCCCGCCTGGCCGAACAGGTGCAGGTGCGCATCCCCGGCGCGGCCGCCGAGCCCCGGGCCCTGGGGTCCCTGCGCAGCGGTGAACGGATCCTGCTGAGCGGAGGCGATCCGGTGATGGTGCGCTGCCGGCTGGAGCGGGGCACGGTGGTGGCGATCAACCGTCAGCTCACCGGCGACTGGCATCCCCGCGGCTATCACCCGGGCGATGAGCTGGAGCCGGGTTGCCTGGTGGTGGCCGGCGACGCCGAGCTGGTGGTGCTGCAGGCCTTCGCCGACGATCCACTCTTCCAGCTGCCTCCTGCACCGCCAACCAGCGCCGCCCGGGCCCAGAGCCGTGGTGGTCTGGAGCCGATGCTGCAGAACGGCAAACAGCTGATCAACCCGGTGCTGCTCGGCCTGGGGGCCTTCTGGGCCTTCAGCGGGGCGAGCGAACGGGCCCTGGCCGCCTTCCAGTTCAACCCGATCAACGACTGGCAGACCAGCCAGGATGCCAACCGCCTGGCGGCGGTGGCGGAGCTGCGCCTGCACGGCATCACGGTGGCCAACCCGGATGTGCTCTGCGATGTGGGCCGGCTGCAGCGGCTGCTGGTGAGCCAGAGCTGCGCGGAGCGGCTCAAACCGGTGAAGCTGCGCGAGGAGCTCAGCCCGCAGAGCAGCCTCGCGCCCGGCGAACTGGTGCGGATCATGGCCGGCCTGCAGGGCTGGCTGGTGGAGGACGGCACGGTGCCGATCTGGAACGTGCAGCTGGAGAACGTGGTGAACCCGATCAGCGTGAAGCGGTTCCAGCTGCACGACCTGGCCGAGGAGGGCTGGCAGCTCGAACTCAGCGACGGGCGCAGCGTGCAGATCGTGCGCGATTCACGCCATCAACCCAGTGGCCGCAGCCGCGGCGTTGCGGTGGAACCGCTGGAATTCCGCCTCAACGGGCGCTGCCAGGGATGGGTGCTGCTGGAGCGCCAGGAGAACCCGGACTGGCAGGTTGTCTGCGACGACCTGCGCCAGCTCGGCATCGCCGTGGAGGTGGTGGGCCATCCGGTGGCGGATCCCGAGGATGCCTGGCAGCGCCTGGAGCGGGTGGAGCACTACCAGAGCCAGGGGGAACTGGTGGGCTATCTGGGGGATGTGATTCACGACATCCCTGCCCTGGAGCGGGCGGATGTGGCGATCGGGCTCGACTTCGATGAAGCGGGGCTGTTGACGCATCGCCTCTGTGATGTGGCGCTCAACCGTGATCCGCTCTGGCTGCCGCGCCTGATCGTGCTGAGCCGGCGCCTGCACCGCACGGCCCAGAGCAACGCCGCCATGATCGGGCTCACCCATCTGGTGTCGTCGGTGGCGACGGCCGGCCTGGCGATCAGCCCGCTGCAGACGGTGTTGCTGGCCGATCTACCGCTGCTGCTGGCCGAACTGCGCAACCTCAACAGCTTTCAGAGCCACCACCATCCGAAACCGATCAGCTCACCATGAGGTTGGTGACCATGCTGAAGATCGTGGAATAAAACAGGAAACTCACGATCGCCTGCAGCAACACCACGCGCCTGGCGATGCCATCTTCCAGGTCGACATCACTCATGGCAAACGTTAAAGCCACGGAGTAGGCCACGTAGAGGAAGTCGGTGAACAGCGGCTCATCCTTGCCAGGAAAGATGAACACCTGGGCCTCATCGCCATCCGCCGAAGGCTCGGGATTACCGGCGAAGTACATCTTGGCGTAGTAGAGGGCAAAGCCCAGGTGAAGCTCCAGCCAGGTGGTGAACAGCGCCGCGAAGAACAGGCTGATCCGCAGCGGGACGGGAAGCACACCGGCAGCCTGCTTCACATCGTGCACGCAGAAGCTGAGCACGAGCACGCTCACGAAGGCCAGAAACACCGTGCGCTGCAACAGCCGGCCGCGATTGGGGTGCCAGGCCGAAAAGATCTGGCGGGTGCGCTGCGCATCCAGGCGCAGCGATGTTTGCACCAGCCGCTGCAGATCGATCAGCATCGTTGCCAGGAAGGCAACGGTGAGGGCTTCGGCTGGATGCAGGCGCCCCAGCAACCCCAACAGCATCACCACCGCGCCGAAGGCGAAGGCCCGCAGGCCCCGGGCAAGGTCTTCGAAAGCAACGGGATGCTGATGCATGGCGCCGCTCAGATCCGGCCCACCTGCCAGCTGCTGCGCTGCCCCGGACGCTGACTGCGGCTGAAGCGCAGGCCCAGACGGATGAAGCCCACGCGGCCATCCTCGAGGGGCTGGGCGGCCGGCAGGCGGCGCAGCTCGAGCAGGTCGCAGAGCTGGCGGCTGTCGAGCTCGATGCCACTGCGCACCAGCAGCTCAAGCATCTCCAGCCGCTCACGCAACAGCCGCAGCTGGGCGTAGCGGGCTGCCTCACCCCAGTTGTCGCTCACCGGCACCGGCAGGTTGTCCTGGCCCGGATCATCGAGAACGAGCTCGGCCGTGATCGGCTCGAGGGAGGCACCACTGCCCACGTGGGCCACGAGCTGCTCCGCCTGCTCAGCGGTCACCAGTGTGCGCATACCCCGGCGGATCGGCTGGAAACCGAGCCGGCGCAGCAAGAGCAAAAGATCGACCCGACTGATCTCCAGCTCCTGCTCAAGCTGGGAGAGGGGCACCAGGTTCGGCTGAGCCAAGGGTTCGGTGGAGAAGGATCAGGTTTTGGGAACGAAGAGCTGGGAGAGGAACACCAGAATGCCGGCACCGGCGAGAGCGGGAAGAATCACAGGCAGGCCCTTGGGAGCCACCGCCGAGGCGAACACCAGAACGTCCATAGCCAGTGCATCAACAGCTCGCTGGTCTTAGCACCAACGCAAGCAATGTTCATCCATTGCGCAATCACTCGCAAACTGCCGCCGCGGCGGCCCGCCATCGGCCGGTTGTAACAGTCGCCCCGTTCCCAGCCGAGCCCAGGGACATTCAGCCCGTTCAGCGGTGACACTGCAGGCAGTGGTGTGATCCGTTCCGATGAGCCAGGCCGCCGAAACGCCCAGCAGCGAGGGGCTGAAGATCCTGGTGGCCGATGACGAGGCCAACATCCGCCGCATCCTGGAAACCCGCCTGGCGATGCAGGGCCATGAGGTGGCGGCCGCCAAGGATGGTGCCGAGGCCCTGGAGATCTTCCGCGGCTTTGAGCCCGATCTGGTGGTGCTCGACGTGATGATGCCCGAGCTCGATGGCTTCGCGGTGGTGGAGCGGATCCGGGCGCAATCGGAAGTGCCGATCATCCTGCTCACCGCCCTCGGTGATGTGGCCGACCGGATCACCGGCCTGCAGCTGGGCGCCGACGACTACATGGTGAAGCCCTTCAGCCCCAAGGAGCTGGAGGCCCGCATCCGCTGCGTGATGCGCCGCGCCAGCAGCGGCCAGGGGACAGGCCCTGGCAGCGGTGGCCGCTCGGCCAATGTGGTGGCGGTGGGTGATCTGAGCGTGGACTTCAACCGCCGTCAGGCCTTCCGCGGCGAAGAGCGCATCCGGCTCACCGGGATGGAGTTCAACCTGCTGGAGCTGCTGATCAGCCGCTCAGGTGAGCCGATCAGCCGCCTCGACATGCTGGAGAAGGTGTGGGGCTACAAGCCGGAGCGCTCCTCCGACAGCCGGGTGGTGGATGTGCACATCTCCCGGCTGCGGGCGAAGCTCGAGCAGGATCCGGAAAACCCGGAGCTGATCCTCACCGCCCGCGGCATGGGCTACATGTTCCAGCGCATCGCCCAGGCCGTGGAAGTGTGAGGCCGGCCGGGGCCGGCTCCCGGCTTCAGAACCACTCGGCAACGGCGTCTTCGCGGCGGTTCACGCGCGCCTCGGGGGTGCGGCGCTCGAATTCGAGCCGGATCGAGCGCTCCTGTTCGCCATCGGCGGCCACGGCACGGATCGGGTAGAGCTGCTCACCATCGCGGAAGGGCACATGCACCCGGAAGGTGCCATCGGCTGAGAGCGCCACTTCGCTGTCGCCGATGAACAGGCGGGCACTCGGATCGGTGGCGCCGTACACGATCAGTTCGGCGTCGGCCACAAGCCAGAAGGAGCGCTGACGCACCAGGCCACTGCCCGATTCACTGCGGCCGCTGGCCCAGAGGCCAACACCGGAATCGTTGAGCAGCCCACGCTGGGAGGCTTCAAGGTCCTGCTCATGCAGCACCTCCGATCCAACCCGGCGGCTGCGGGTGCTGCTGGCCGTGGCGATCTGATACACCTGCTCGTGCTGCACGCCGCCGCCGGTGCTGATCGGCGCAGGCGCAACCGAAGGCGGCTGCTCGAGGCTGAAGGGCACGAAGGCATCGGCCACCCGCCGGCTCGGCTCCAGGGCCGGCACCTGAGCCACCGCCGAGAAGGCGAGCGAATACCAGCCGCCGCCGCGCAGGCGGAAACCCAGCTCCACGCGATAGTCGCGGCCATCCACCGGCACCGGCAGGAACCATTCGGTGGCGTGGCTGTCCACCACCAGCTCCTGCAGGGCATGGGGGTGGGACTGGTCGCCGCCCAGCCCGGTGACATCGGCCACCCGCAGGCAGAGGCTGGTGGCGCCGGCCTGGCGGGCACTCTCGCGATCGTCGTCGTTGATCGCCCAGAAGCAGTAGGCCCACTGGGGATCACGGGGCAGAAACACCACATGGGTGGCGATGGCTGCCGGCGCCTCGGGGGTCGGGGTCGGCTCAGGCGCAGGCACGGTGGCAGCGACGGTCGGCTCAGCGGATGCTTCGCCCGCCGGTGCTTCCGCCACCGGAGTGGAACGCAGAGCCGCGGGGATCAGCTGCTTGAGCCAGGCCAGCGGTCGCTTCGCCACAGTCATTCCGTTCGCCGGTTTACATGGGGCCATGCTCGCCGGAGCCGACTGGGCGGGAGCGCCTCTGTCAGCACTTCACTACCGCGCCGCCGGCGGATCACTCCTCCAGAAGCTGGCGGTGCGCCTCAGCCAGAGCCTGGCGGGCCTGCTCGCTCACCACGGGATAGGCGAGGTTGAGCGATTCCAGGGCGTCGATCACGGCATCAGCCACCACCAGCCGGGTGAACCACTTGTGGTCTGCCGGCACCACATACCAGGGGGAGTGCTGCGTGGCGGTGTGGCGGATCATCTGTTCATAGGCCTCCATGTACTGAGCCCAGTAGGAGCGTTCCCGGATATCAGCCGCAGAGAATTTCCAGTTCTTCTCGGGTTTCTCCAAGCGCTCCAGGAAGCGCCGTTTCTGCTCATGTTTGGAGACATGCAGGAAGAACTTGCGCACCACCACACCATTGCGGGCGAGATAATCCTCGTAATGGCGGATATCGCGGAAGCGCTCGCTCCAGATGGCATCCCCCACCAGCTCCGGCGGCAGGGTCTGGCGGGCCAGGATCTCGGGGTGCACCCGCACCACCAGCGTTTCCTCGTAATAACTGCGGTTGAAGATGCCGATCCGGCCCCGTTCCGGCAGGCACTGATTGGCACGCCAGAGAAAGTCGTGATCGAGATCAACAGCTGAGGGCGCCTTGAACGAACTCACCTGGCAGCCCTGTGGGTTCACACCGCTCATCACATGTTTGATCGTGCCGTCCTTACCGGCGGCATCCATCGCCTGGAACACCAGCAGCACAGCCCAACGATCCTGGGCATAGAGCTTGTCCTGCAGTTCGGCCATGCGCTCCACCCCCTCAGCCAGGGCCGTGGCCGCCGCCTGCTTGTCGGAAGGATGGAAGTGCAGCGTGTCGGCGGGATCGATCTGATCGAGCCGGAAGCCATCGCCATCGCTGATGCGGAAATGATGGCTGAGGCGGTGGTGATGGTGGTTGGTCATGGCAGGGAATGGCGGATGGCGTGAATCACCGTGCGGCGCGGATCCAGCAGGCGATAGAGGAGCAGCTTCACGGCGTCGAACACCAGGAACCACACCAGGGCATAGGCCCAGCTCACGGCGGTCCAGCCCCAGCCCACCGGGGCCATCAGCCAGCCGTAGCAGCCCATCAGCGTGGAGAGCAGCACCGAAGCCCCCGTGGCCGCGAGCATCACCGGAGCCGGTGCCACGCTCCAGAACGGTCCGCGCACGCGGGTGCAGTAGATGGTGAGCATGCCGCCCACCGCCAGCTGCAGATACATCAGCGTCTGCACCTGATCGAGGGGCATGTGCAGACGCAGCGTGGCGTAGTCGTAGAGGAGGATGGTTTCCACCACGCCCACCAGGCCGATCACCGTGGCCATGATCAGCAGGCGAGGCATGTTCCAGCGCAACGGCTCCGCTGATTCCAGCGTGTTGTCGTAAGCGATGGTCACCATCGATCCGTCGTTGATCAACGCCAGGATCACCAGCATGATCACGCTCACCGGATATTGATTCAGCCAGAGAATCGCAATGGTGGTGAAGATCAGAATGCGCACGGTTTCCACCACCCGATAGAGGCAGTAGCTGTCCATGCGCAGGAAGATGCGGCGGCTGAGCCGGATCGCCTCCACGATCACGGAGAGTCCTGGTGTGAGCAACACGATGTCGGCCGCCGCGCGAGCCGCATCGGTGGCGCCAGACACCGCAATACCGCAATCAGCCTCCTTCAGGGCCGGGGCGTCGTTGACGCCATCACCCGTCATCGCCACCACATAGCCGTCCTTCTGCAGGGATTCCACGATGTGGAATTTGTCCTCGGGATACACCTGGCCGAAACCATCGGCGGTTTCAATGCGGCGGGCCAGTTGCCCCAGCTGGCTGGCGGGCGTGTCGCGGAAGATCGCGGCATCGAGCACCTGATCGCTCAGTCCCAGCTCGCGGCAGGTTTCCCGGGCGATCAGCACCTGATCACCGGTGATCATCTTCAGGGGAACACCCAGGGCGCGGGTGGCCGCCACGGTGGCGCGGGAATCGGGCCGGGGCGGATCGGAGAGCGAGAGCACACCCAGCAGCTGCCAGGGGCCATCGCCGATCGCCTGGGCCACCGCCAGGGCGCGGAAGCCGCGGGCGGCCAGGGCCTCCACCTGGGCCTCGGCGCTCTGGCAGCCGGCGCTGTCGCCCACCAGCGCGAAGATCGCCTGCGGTGCACCTTTGCTCAGCCGCAGCCGCTCACCGGATGGAGCCGTGGCTTCGGCTTCCGTGCGTTTGCGCACGGGATCGAAGGGTGTGAAGGCCTCGCGCCGGTAGCCCTGCAGCAGCGCGGAACCCTGCACCGCCGCCAGCACGGTCTGATCGATCGCATCGCCCTCCTCCTCGGCGCTGGCCAGGGCGGCGCTGCGCAGCAGCTGATCGGCGCTCACGCCGGGCAGGGTGAAGGGTTCGGCCAGGCTGAGCTGGTTGAGGGTGAGCGTGCCGGTCTTGTCGGAGCAGAGCATGGTCACGCTGGCCAGCTCATCGATGGCCGCCAGCCGCGTCACCAACGCGCCCTTGCGGGCCAGGGCCTGGGCGCCGATCGCCATCGTCACCGCCAGCACCGTGGGGGTGGCCAGGGGAATCGAGGCCACGGTGAGCACCAGGCAGAACTTCACCACCTGCAGGGCGTCATCACCCGTGTGGATCCGCACCACCAGGATGATGCACACCAGCACGATGTTGAGCAGGATCAGATAGTCGGAGAGCTTCACCACCGCCTGCTGCAGGTGGTCGTTGGTTTCCGCTTCCCCCACCAGCCGCGCCGTGCGCCCGAAGAACGTGTTGGCGCCGGTGGCCGTCACCAGCCCCTCCGCCAGGCCCTGCTTGAGCACGGAACCCGAATAGAGCTGATCGCCGTGGCCGCGCTTCACCGCCATCGACTCACCGGTGAGCGCCGACTGGTCCACCTGCAGCGGCGTTGTGCTGAGCACGGCGAGATCCGCCGGGATCACAGCCCCGATCGCCACCCGGATGCGATCACCGGGCACCAGCTCGGCTGCAGGCACGGTCTGCCAGGAGCCATCGCGGCGCACCTGGGCCTCCAGGGCCAGCCGGGCCTTCAGGGCCGCCACGGCATCGCCGGCGGATGTCTCCTCGATGTAGGCGATGGCGGTGTTACCCACCAGCAACGCGGCGATGATGGCGAAATCGAGCCAGTCGCCCACCACGGCGCAGAGCACCACGGCGGCTTCGATCATCCAGGGCATCGGCCCCCAGAGATAGGAGAGCAGCACCCGCAGGCGGCTGCGGCGTTGCTCCGGCAGGGCGTTGGGGCCCAGCTTCTGGAGACGCTCCGCGGCGTCCTTGCCGCTCAGGCCCTCACCATCGGTGTTGAGCTGCTGCAGCCACTGCTGCAGCGGAATGGCCTGCGCATCGGCCATGGCGATCGAAAACGCTGCCTTCAAGCTGGCCAGGGGCTGGAGGCTTGTCAGCAACGGCGCCACAATCAGTGGCGACTGACACGCACCGATGCACCCCCGCTCCGATCACCGCTGGCTCGGTGGCCTGGCCCTGCTGCTGGCCACCAGCGCCAGCCCTGCCGCGGCCGGCCAGAACCTCTGGACGCTCGAGACCAAGGTGCAGGCCTGCATCGAAACCTCCGCAGCGGCCGCCTGCCGCCAGGCCGAAACCCACGTGAGCAAGCTGCGCAGCAACCCCGCCTACGCCCGCGCCTCGCACCTGTGCAAGGAGGAGATCAGCGAGCTGGAGGAGGTGATCAAGCTGCTGCCGATGCGCGATGCGGTGCCCACGGAGGTGATGGCTTCGGTGGCCGATGTGCAGCAGGCCTGCCTGCCCTACGGCTTCTGAGCCGGGCCCCAGGGCAGCGAGCGTTGGCGGTGGCGTGCCAGCCGCAGAACCGGTTTTCACCTCCGGAGCGAAAAAGAATCGCGCCTAGTTGTCATCAGCTCTGCGCTGGCGACACCCGATGCCCCTGCCGCTGCTTCTGGCCGCCACTGTTCCTGCACCACCACCTGCACCACCCACCGTTGCAACCAGCACCCTGGCGCCGCAAGCGGTGCTGCGGCTGGAGCGCACCGATCGACGCCTGAGCCGCACCGGTGATCCGATCTGGGATCTCAGCCTGGCGATTCCCGGCGAACCGATCCGGCATTTCGATGCCGTGAGCGGGCGTGCTGATCGCCAGCAGGCCGACCGGCACCGCATGGGAACCGAAGCGCCGCTCCCGGCAGGGCGCTACGTGCTCGGGGCGATCGAACCGCTCGGTCGCAACGATCCGCGCGAGCTGGGGCCGATCTGGATCGGCATCGAACCCCAGTTCCAGACCGGCCGGCGCGTGCTCGGCATCCACCTCGACCCCAGCGCCGGCCTCAACTGGAACAGCGGCACCGCTGGCTGCATCGGCCTGGTGCGCAGCAAGGACATGGTCACCCTGGCCGAACTGGTGCGGCGCAGCGGCGCCAACACGCTGGTTGTGGCGCAATGAGCCGTTCATAGCTAGGGATGGAGTACCGCCGAGGTGAGGGCGCGGCCACCAGCGCCCCACTGCTCAAGGCCGGCGGCAATGGGCACCTCACTGAGATGCACCATTCCTCACACCCCCCGCCCCGGCTTGCGCCGGGGCTTTTCGCTGGGAGTCAGGCGGCGCACACCGTGAGCTGCGGCAGCGATCCCGCCCGGGCCAGCTCCTCCTGCAGATGCGGGCGGCAACTGAGCACCCGCGACCAGCTGGGCAGCAACTCCACGGTGGGTGAAGCCACCAGCTCGGCAATGGCCGGGCGCAGCAGGCGGGCAAAGTCGCGCACCGCCAGCTCCTCGCCATGGCGATCGTGGGGCATGTGATTGATCGCGGCATCGAGGCCGTGCTGGCGCACCCGGTCCTGCCCGAGGCGGCGATAGAGCACCTCCAGGGTGGGCAGCTGCTCCGGCGGCAGGGCCACACCTTCGTGCTCCATCAATCCCCGCAGCACCGTGCCGAGGATTTCAGCGGCCATGCGCTGCAGCCCCTCCGTGGGGCCCTGGCCCAGGGGTTTGTGCTTGTGATCAAACACCCCGAGATCCACCTGGGCGATGCGGCTGATCGCCACATGGCGATACACCTCAGAGAGCAGACCGATCTCCAGGCCCCAGTCGCAGGGGATGCCCAGGTTCATCGCCAGATCGGTGCTGAAGGCGAACTCACCGGCCAGGGGGTAGCGAAAGGCCTGCAGATAGCGCAGGAAGGGCCGGGCTCCCAGCAGCTGCTCGAGGCTGTTGAGCAGCGGCGCCACGAACAGGCGCGTGGCACGGCCCTGCAGGGCCTGCGTTTCCAGGGAGAGGCGGCTGTAGAAGGCCTTCACGTAGGCCACACCGGTGGAGCGATCGAGCAGGGGCCGCAGCATGCGCTCGGGATAGGCCGGCGAGAAGGTGCGGATATCGGCATCGAACAACCCCACCACCTCGGCCCTGCGACAGGCCAGCCCCAGCCCCTGCCACACCGCCCAACCCTTGCCGGGGGGCCCCAGCAGATCGAGCCCATGGCTCTGCATCGATTGGAGCAGCTCGCGCACGGCCGGTGCGTTGGTCCAGTGCACCTCCACCGCAAACGGCATGCCGGCAAAGAAGGCCTTGGCCTGCTGCACCTCTTCAGGGCTCTCGGCCGCCAGCGCAATCACCAGCAGCTCCAGCCCATCGAGCTCAGCGAGCACCTCGCGGATCAGCTGGAGCGCCGGCCGCCGGAACTCCTCCATCAGGCAGGGCAACAACAGGGCGGTGGGGCGCTCCTTGAGCTGCCGCCGGAAGGCCTGCGGATCGGCTCCGCAGAGGCCGTAGTCGTGAACCGTGGTGATCAGCCCTTGCTGGAAATCCATGCGGTGATCAATGCGACAACAGTCCCGCTCGCCCTGCTCCATATGTGGAGCGCGGCGACGACCGGGGGGATGGGGGAGCAGGAGGCAGCACTGGAGCGGATCCTGGAAACGCTGTACCCGCGGCAGTCTTCAGAGGAGCGGCGAAGGCTGTCGTCTCATTTGCTGCAGTCCGTTGAGGGGCGTGCGGGGATCCACACGCAAGCAACGCCCGGTTGGCTCAGCGCGCCCTGCGTGCTGATCTGCTACGCCGACAGCGTGGTGCGCCAGGGCGAGAGCTCCCTGCCCTGCCTCACCCAGCTGTTGAATCGCCATCTGGCCGAGCTGTCGGCGGTGGTGCACGTGCTGCCGTTTCTCAAGGCCACCAGCGATGGCGGCTTCGCCGTGGCCAGCCATGAACAGCTCGAGCCTCGCTTCGGCAGCTGGAACGATCTGGCCGATCTGGCCGCAGGGCGGGCGCTGATGGCCGATCTGGTGCTCAACCACGTGTCGGCCGCCCACAGCTGGGTGCAGCAATGCCTGCTGGATCAGGAGCCCGGCCGCCGCTGTGTGCTGGAGGCGGGCCCGGATCCCGCCTGGGCGGATGTGGTGCGGCCGCGCAGCTCGGCCCTGTTCACCACCCTTGCCGGGCGCAGCGGCCCCCGCAGCCTGTGGACCACCTTCGGGCCGGATCAGGTGGATGTGAACTGGCGCGAACCGCAGGTGCTGCAGCACTTCGCGGCGCTGATGCAGCGCCTGTTCCGCCATGGGGTGAGCTGGCTGCGGCTCGATGCGGTGGGCTTCATCTGGAAGGAACCGTTCACCCCCTGCATCCACCGGCCCGAAGCCCATCAGATCGTGGCCCTGCTGCGCCTGCTGCAGGAACAGCACTGCCCCGGCGGCGTGATCGTCACCGAAACCAACGTGCCGGAGCAGGAGAACCTCTCCTATCTGCAGCCGGGCCATGAAGCGCACCTGGCCTACAACTTCCCCCTGCCGCCGCTGCTGCTGGAGGCCGCCTTGAGCGAGCGCACCGATCTGCTCAACCGCTGGCTGCAGCGCTGGCCCGCCCTACCGCCGCACACCGGGCTGCTCAACTTCACCGCCAGCCACGACGGCGTTGGCCTGCGGCCCCTGGAAGGACTGATGGAGGAGCAGCGCCTGCTGGAGCTGCTGATCAACTGCGAACGCCGGGGCGGCCTGATCAGCCACCGGCGCCTGCCGGATGGCCGCGAGGTGCCCTACGAGATCAACATCAGCTGGTGGAGCGCCATGGGCGATGGCGGCCGCGACAGCAGCCGCTGGCAACAGGAGCGCTTCCTGCTCACGCAGCTGTTTCTGCTGGCCCTGCCTGGCGTACCCGCCTTCTACCTGCCGGCGCTGCTGGCCTCAGCCAACGACACCGCCCGCTTCCGGGCCACCGGCCAGCGCCGCGACCTCAACCGCCCCCAGTTCAACGCCGAGCAACTGGAGCATGAGCTCAGCCATCCCGGCAGCCCGGCAGCGATCAACCTCGCCCGGCTCAAGGCGGCCATGGCCGTGCGCGCACAGCTGCCGGCCCTGGCGCCCGAGGCACCGCTGCGGCTGTGCATGCCCCAACGCCAGGATCTGGTGGTGATCGCGCGCGGCAGCGGCCAGCAGCGGCTCTGGGCCGTGCACAACTTCAGCACCACACGCCAGAGCCTGCCCCTCACCCAGGTGGCACCAGAGCTGATCGAGGGTTGGATCGACCATCTCAATCCAGCGGCGGGGCCCGCCGCCGGGCCGACGCTGACGCTGCAGCCCCTGGGCGTGTATTGGATCGGCAGGCCATGAGCGATCAACAGGCTCCCGGCGCCACCTGGTGGGTGGTGAGCGACCTCGATGGCACGCTGCTGGATCACACCTACCGCTGGGACGCAGCCGCCAGCACCATTCGCTGGCTGCAGCAGCGGGGCATTCCGGTGATTCCCTGCACCAGCAAAACCGCCGAGGAGGTGGAGCGCTTCCGCCGGGCCGCGGGCCTGAGCGATCCCTTCATCGTGGAGAACGGCGGCGCCATCCACGGCCAGAACGCCGCCGGCGAGCCCTGGGAGCAAGCGCTGGGCGCCGATCACACCACGCTGCGGCCGCAGCTGGCGGAGCTGGAAGCCCAGCTGGGTGAGCCCCTGCGCGCCCTCGAAGATCTCACGGAAGAGGAGGGCCAGCGCCTGCTGGGCCTGGGCGGCGCTGACCTGGCGCGCGCCCAGCGGCGGCGCTGGAGCGTGCCCTTCGTGCCGCCATCGGCGCCGGGGCGGCAGCGCCTGCCAGCGCTGGCGGCCTCGATGGGATTGCAGGTGGTGCAGGGCAACCGGATGGGGCATCTGCTCGGAGGCAACGTGAGCAAGGGCAGAGCCCTAACGGTGTTGAAACAGCGGCTGCAGGCGCCGCAGGCGCGCGTGCTCGCCCTGGGCGATTCCCCCAACGACCTGCCCTTGCTGGAGGTGGCTGATGTGGCGGTGGTGGTGCCGGGCGCCGAGGGCCCCCATCCCGGATTCCGGGAAGCCCTGGAGGCCCAGCGTTTCCTGCTGGCCCCGCAGCCCCACGCCGCCGGCTGGGCCGCCGCTGTGCGCAGCGTGCTGGATGGGAAGCTGGGCCCCTGATCGATCGCTCACCGTGGTTCTGGAAGCCAACCAGCTGCTCGAGGCCCTGCAGTGGCGCTACGCCACCAAGAGCTTTGATGCCAGCCGCACCATCGATGCGGGCACCTGGAGCAGCCTCGAGCAGGCCCTGGTGCTCACCGCCTCGAGCTACGGCCTGCAGCCCTGGAAGTTCCTGGTGGTCACCGATGCGGCCATCCGCGCCGAGCTGCGGCCCCACTCCTGGAACCAGAGCCAGATCACCGATTGCTCCCATCTGGTGGTGCTGCTGAAGAAGCGCACGATCACCGCCGCCGATGCCGATCGCCTGATCCAGGCCACAGCGAGCGCCCGCGGCATCGAGGCCAGCGTGCTCGATGGCTACCGCCAGATGATCCAGGTGGACCTGATCGATGGCCCCCGCAGCCAGATCATCAGCCAGTGGGCCGCCAATCAGGTGTACATCGCCCTCGGCAACCTGCTCACCAGCGCCGCCCTGCTCGGCGTGGACACCTGCGCGATCGAAGGCTTCAGCCCGGCCGACTACGACCGCATCCTCGGCCTGGAGAGCGGCGACTACCAGAGCTGCGTGGTGTGCGCCTGCGGCTATCGCAGCACCGACGACAAATACGCCAGCCTGGCGAAGGTGCGCTACAGCGCAAGCGATCTGATCGAGCACCGCTGATCCAGTCGCGCTGATCAGCGCCCCATCGTCACCTGAGAGCCCCTCCCATGGCCCGATCAACCCGTAGCAGTGCCCCAGCGGCCAAGAAACGCCAGGCTCCTGCCGCACCAGCCGCTGCAGATTCCTCGCGCACGATCAAGCTGCAGATCGCGGCCGGAGTGTTCGTGCCGATGCTGGCCCTGGGGCTGTGGTTGAACAGTCAGGGGTTCTTCGGCTGAGCCAGGTTGTGCAGCCGAGCCCTTCGGCTCAGCAGCAACTCGCTGCTGA
>CAJXSQ010000027.1 GCA_913061215.1 uncultured Synechococcus sp.
CCACCGGGCTGAAGCGATGGCGGCGCTGACGCCGGCCTGAGCCTGCTCAGCTGTGTTCCCGCAGGAAGCTGATCGTGCCCTGCAGCTCTTCGGCGAAGCGATCGATCTCCTCCGGCGTGGTGGTGAAGCTGAGGCTGGCGCGGGCCGAGGCGCTCAGGCCGTAGTGGCGGTGCAGCGGCTGGGTGCAGTGGTGGCCGCTGCGGATGCAGATCCCGGCGGAATCCAGCAGGGCAGCGATGTCGTTGGCATGCACGCCATCCACATGGAAGGCCGCAAGCGCGCCGCGATCGGGCTGTTGATCCGGGGTGGGCCCGAGGATGTGCAAACCATCGATGGCCTGCAGGCGCTCAAACAGGCGGCGGGTGAGCTGCTGCTCCCAGGCGTGGATGCGCTCCAGGCCGAGATCCTGCAGATAGTCGATCGCGGCTCCCATGCCGATCGCTTCCCCGATGGCGGGGGTACCCGCCTCAAACTTGTGCGGCAGGCCAGCCCAGGTGCTGTGGTCCAGGTACACGTCCTGGATCATTTCGCCGCCACCCAGGAAGGGGGGCATCGCCTCCAGCAGCGCCTCGCGGCCCCAGAGGAAGCCCATCCCCGTGGGACCGCACAGTTTGTGGGAGCTGCCCACGAGGAAATCGGCGCCCAGCTGCTTCACGTTCACCGGCAGGTGGGGCAGGCTCTGGCAGGCATCCACCAGCACCAGGGCACCGGCGGCGTGGGCCAGGGCCGCCACCTCCGCGATTGGATTGAGGCAGCCGAGCGTGTTGCTCACCTGCACCAGGCTCACCAGGCGGGTGCGCTCGGTGAGCTTGCTGCGCAGATCCTCCAGATCGAGTTCACCGCTCTCGGTGAGGCCGGCGTGGCGCAGCACGCAGCCGGTGCGATCCGCGAGCAACTGCCAGGGCACCAGGTTGCTGTGGTGCTCCATCACCGTGAGCAGCACCTCATCACCGGGGCGCAGGTTGGCCTCGCCCCAGCTGCGGGCCACGAGATTGATCGCCTCGCTGGCATTGCGGGTGAACACGATCTCGTTCGGGCTGGCCGCGCCGATCAGGGCCGCCGCCTTGGCGCGCGCGGCTTCAAACCCCTCGGTGGCCCGGGCGCTCAGCTGGTGCGCACCGCGGTGCACGTTGGCGTTGTCGTGGTCGTAGTAGTGCTGCAGCGCCTCCAGCACCTGGCGAGGCTTCTGGCTGGTGGCGGCGTGATCGAGATAGATCAGCGGCTGGCCGAGGCAAGCGGTCTGCGCCAGCAGCGGAAAATCAGGGCGGGTGAGCACCGCCAGATCGGTCGCCTGCTCCACGGCAGCGGTGTGGGGAGCCGAGAGGGTGCTGGTCATGCCGCAGCCTCCAGCAAACGCTCCAGCGAACACCAGCTGCGCGCCGCAGCGGGCAGCTCCCGCAGCACCTCCTCACAGAACGCCCGCTGCAACAGCCCCGCCGCCTGATCGGCGCCGATGCCGCGGCTCTGCAGATAGAAGAGCTCATCGGTCTGCAGGCTGCTCACCGTGGCGCCATGGGCGCACTTCACGTCGTCGGCCACGATCTCAAGCTCCGGTTTGGTGTCGATCCTGGCGCGATCGGAGAGCAGCAGGCTGCGGCTGAGCTGCGCGGCATTGGTGCGCTGGGCGGCGCGGGGCACACGCACGGCACCGTTGAACACGCTGCGGCCCTGACCGGCCGCCACGGCTTTGTGCAGTTGATCGAGCTGCCCTTCCGGCCCCTTGAACTCCACGAAGCTGTGGGTATCGGCGATGCGCTGGCCATCCACCAGCTGCAGGCCCCGCAGGGTGGTGTGGGCTGCTCCATCCACCTGCACGGCCCGGGGCTCCAGCCGCGCCAGCCCCCAGCCGGAGGTGATGCTGCTCAGCTGAGCCCGGCTTTCCGGTTCCTGCTCAATCGCCACATGGGCCATGAGCGCGGCATCGGCTTGGCCCAGCGCCACCAGGCCATGGCTGAGGCGAGCCCCACGGGCCAGGTGGGCTTCAACCACCAGGCTGTGCAAACCCGCGCCCTGGGCCTCCACCAGCTGGGAAAGATCCAGCTCCGCCTTCTCTTCCAGCAACAGCAACAGGCGCAACGCCTGCAGGCCCTCCGCTGCAGCGCTCACCAACTCCAGACTCACCTGGCTGCGGCTGGTGACGCGCAAGGCAAGCACGTGCTCGGCCGCCGCATGATTGAGTTCCACCGGCCAATGCTCCTGGCAGCCGGCAGCGGCCAGGGTGTGCCCCAGGCCCTGAGCGATTTCGCCAGCACTCAGCCGCTGCAGGCCGGCGGGCAAGGCGTGTCCGGCCAACGGATCGCAGCCACCATGCCAGTGCAGGCGCGCGGCGCCGGCAGCAGGGGCTGGCAAGGCAGCGGTTGCCGCCGCGGCCGGAGCAAGCGGCAGCTGCTGCAGCAGAGCAAGATCGGTGAAGCGCCAATCTTCATCGCGCGCCGAAGGAATGGAGGCTTGGCGCAGGGCCTGGCGGCCGCGCTCCTGCACCGGCGCCAGCTCGCCATGGGCTGCGGGCAGTTTGGCCAACCAGGCCTCCAGCCAAGCGCCCTTGGCCGCCGCCGGTGCTGCGAGGCTTGCGCTCATCAGGCCACCTCCGCCGCCAGGGCAGCGAGTTCCTGATCCACCCAGTCGTAACCGCGCTGCTCGAGCTCGAGCGCCAGCTCCTTGCCGCCGGTGCGCAGGATGCGGCCCGCCGCCATCACGTGCACGTAATCCGGGGTGATCGCATCCAGCAAACGCTGGTAGTGGGTGATCAGCAGGGTGGCGTTATCGGCAGTGGCCAATTGGTTCACGCCGCCGGCCACGATGCGCAGCGCATCGATATCGAGGCCGGAATCGGTTTCATCCAGGATCGCCACCAGCGGCTCCAGCAGAGCCATCTGCAGGATCTCGTTGCGCTTCTTCTCGCCGCCGCTGAAGCCCTCGTTCACCGAACGCTCCAGGAAGGCGGGATCCATCTGCACCACCTTCAGGCGCTCACGCACCAGGTCCTCGAAGGCGAAGGTGTCGAGCTCCTCCTCGCCCTTCTCAGCCCGGCGGGCATTGGTGGCCACCCGCAGGAACTCCAGGTTGCTCACCCCAGGGATCTCCACCGGGTACTGGAAACCGAGAAACACACCGATGCGGGCGCGCTGCTCGGGATCCAGCTCCAGCAGGTTCTCGCCGCGGTAGGTCACGCTGCCGCCGGTGACGCTGTAGGCGGGATGCCCCGCCAACACCTTGGACAGCGTGCTCTTGCCGCTGCCGTTGCGACCCATCACGGCATGGATCTCACCGGCGCGGATGGTGAGGTTCACACCCTTGAGGATCGCCTTGTCCTCCACCCGGGCATGGAGATCGCGGATCTCAAGCAGTACGGGAGCGTCGGGGCGGATCACGGCGGTGGCGGCAGTCGAGAGAGAAGTGGTTGCGGAAAGATCTGGTCAGACGACGCGGCGCCGCCTGGGAACTGCGGCTGCGCTCAGCCCACAGAACCCTCCAGCTTGAGGGCCAGCAGCTTGTCGGCCTCGGCGGCGAACTCCATCGGCAGCTGGTTGAACACATCGCGGCAGAAGCCGCTCACCATCATCGAAACGGCCTCTTCAAATCCGATACCGCGGCTTTGCAGATAAAAGAGCTGGTCTTCGGAGATGCGGCAGGTGCTGGCTTCATGCTCCACCGAAGCCTGCGGCTGCTGCGAGCGGATGTAGGGATAGGTGTTGGCGGCGGCCTGATCGCCGATCAACATCGAATCGCACTGGCTGTAGTTGCGGGCGCCCACGGCTTTCGGACCGATCTGCACCAGGCCGCGGTAGCTGTTGGCGGAATGGCCGGCGCTGATGCCCTTGCTCACAATCGTGGAGCGGCTGCGGGGGCCCACATGAATCATCTTGGTGCCGGTATCGGCCTGCTGCTTGTTATTGGTGAGCGCAACCGAATAGAACTCACCCACGGAATCAGCGCCCTGCAGCACACAGCTGGGATATTTCCAGGTGATCGCCGAACCGGTTTCCACCTGGGTCCAGCTGATCTTGCTGCGATCGCCGCGGCACTGGCCGCGCTTGGTCACGAAGTTGTAGATGCCTCCCACACCGTTTTCATCGCCGGCGTACCAGTTCTGAACGGTGGAATATTTGATCGAAGCGTCGTCCAACGCCACCAGCTCCACCACCGCCGCGTGCAGCTGGTTGGTGTCGAACATCGGGGCCGTGCAGCCCTCGAGGTAGCTCACCGAAGCGCCCTCCTCCGCCACGATCAACGTGCGCTCAAACTGGCCGGTGTCGCCGGAGTTGATGCGGAAGTAGGTGGAGAGCTCCATCGGGCATTCCACCCCTTTGGGGATGAACACAAAGGAGCCATCGCTGAACACGGCTGAGTTCAGCGCAGCGAAATAGTTGTCGTTGCTGGGCACCACGGTGCCGAGGTAGCGCTCGATCAGCTCGGGATGCTCCTGCACCGCTTCGCTGATCGAGCAGAAGATCACGCCGTGCTCGGCCAGCTTCTCCTTGTAGGTGGTGGCGATCGACACGCTGTCGAACACCGCATCCACCGCCACGTTGGACAGGCGCTTCTGCTCGCTCAGGGGGATCCCGAGTTTGTCGAAGGTTTCAAGCAGCTTCGGATCCACCTCGTCGAGGCTGGCTTTCTTCTGCTGCTGCTTGGGCGCTGCGTAATAAACAACGTCCTGATAGTCGATCGGCGGGTAGCCGAGGGCTGCCCAGTCGGGCTCGCTCATCTGCAACCACTGCTTGTAGGCACGCAGGCGGAACTCCAGCAGGAAGGCCGGTTCCTCCTTCTTGCTGGAGATCAGTCGCACCACGTCCTCGCTGAGGCCCTTGGCGATCTTTTCGGTTTCGATATCGGTGGTGAAGCCGTACTTGTACGGCTGGCTCACCAGATCACCAACAGCCTGTGCGTTGCTCATGGCTTCAACCGGCGCAGTGGGCTTTCACTTCTTCGAGCGTGATCGTCTGCTTCTCGCCGCGGAAAGGATTGTCTTCGGTGAGGAAGAGCATGCAATGGCACTCCTTGCGCTCACGCATCGGCACGCAGGGGCAGTTCCAGAAGGCCTGGGCCACCTCAGCCTCCTTGTCCTCGTAGTGGCGGCAGGGGCACAGCGCACCGCCGAGCTCGTCCTTATGGCGCGCCAGCCCTTCCAGCACAACGGCGGTCACGCTGGGATCGCTGCAGAAATAGGTCCCGGTGCGCTGGGCATAGGTTTCCGCGAACTTGCGGATCACCTCAAGGCTGTCGCTGGCTTGGGAGGCGGGAGCTGCAGACATGAGCGCAGGAACGATGCGGAGAAGGGCGGAAGCGAGCGGCGGAGCTGGCGCGGAGCAGAGGATTACGAAACAGCGATGTTTCGCAAGCCGACCCTAGGGCACACCAGCGTCGCTCGGGGGTGATGGGCCATTGTGACCCGTGATCGGAACCAAGCCTGCGCCGGCTCGTCACTCGCCGAGCAACCGTGGCATGGTGTGGAGGTATCGATCTGGCCATGAGCGCCTCCACGCAGGCACCCACCCGAGAAGCAGCTCTCACCCTGATGCTGCGTGAGGGTGAGCTCACCGCTGCGCAACTGGCGGAAGCGCTGTCGCTGTCCGTTCAGGTGATGCGGCGCCACCTGCGATCCCTGGAAGAGGAGGGATTGGTGGAGGCCAGCCCTGCCACCGAAGGCCCGGGCCGGCCCTCCAACCGCTGGCGCCTCACCGCCGCAGGCCGCCGGCATTTCCCCAACGGCAGCGAGCACTTCGCCCTGGGGCTGCTCAGTTCGATGGCCAGCAACCTGCCCAGCGAGCTGGTGGAGCAGCTGCTGCAGCGCCAGGCCGCCGACAAGGCCGGCGACTACCGGCGGCTGATCGGTGAAGGCACGCTGCAGGAACGGCTGGAGCGGCTGGTGGAGCTGCGGCGCCGTGAGGGATATGTGGCCGACTACCGCCCCAACCCCGACGGGGATGGCTGGGTGATCAGTGAGTTCCACTGCTCGGTGATGAAGATCGCCGAGCAGTTCCCCTGCGTCTGCGATCAGGAGCTGCAGCTGATCCGGCACACCTTCCCCGATTGCCGGGTGGACCGTGTGCACTGGTTGCTGGATGGCAGCCACGCCTGCGGTTTCCTGCTGCAACCGTGCTGAGCGAACGCGATCTGAGCGAACTGGAGAGCACGCTGCTGCCGGCGCTGGAGCGTCATCACCTGCGCCTGCTCGCCCACAGCCTGCGCTGCCTGCAGCAGGCGGCCCAGGGCCACGAACAACTGCCTGCCTGCAACGACCTCACCCTCTGGGCACAGCAGCAGCCCAACCTGGCGGTGGATCCCACCTTCATCCCGGTTCTGGTGGAACAGCTGGGCAAAGCTTCCGTGCAGCTCCAGGCGATCGGCGCGGAGCTGGGGAAGCCTCCCCTGGAGCTGGAGATCAGCGATCTGGTGCGCTGGGGCCAACGGCAGGCCGATCAGCGCCTCGCCAGCGACGACGACAACAGCTTCACACCACGACACAACTGACGCCCAACAGCGCCAGCAGAGCGGCCAGCCACCCCTGCCAGCCGGGCCGATCACCCTCCCAACGCGCCAGCGGCAGCGCCATCACCGGGGCGGTGGCCAACAACGCCACCGCAAGCCCGCCAGGCAGGCGTTGCAAGGCGGCCTGCTGCAGCGCGATGCCGGCGGTGGTGCCCAGCAGCGTGGCCAGCAGTCCAAGCGGCCAACGCCGCTGCAGCGGCCGGGGGCCCGATGGCCCCAGCGGCAACCGCCGCAGCAGGGGCAGCAGCACCACCGCCGCCGCCAGCAAGCGCACCAGCGCCGACTGCAGCGGATCGAGGCCGCCGGCGCGCAGGGCCGCCCGCGACAGCAGCGCACCGCCGCTGCCGCACAACAGCGCCCCGAGCGCCATCAGCACCCCCAGGCGCTGCTCACCGGTGGGGCACTCCGCCTGATCCACCGGGCTCTGCACCCCCACCAGCACCAGTGCGGCGGTGATCAAGGCCAGCCCCAGCCACTGCAGGGCCTGGGGCACCTCCGCCAGCCACACCATCCCCGCCACGGCCGTCACCGCCGGACCGCCGGCATCGAGGGTGAGCGTGCGGCGGGTGCCCAGACGCCGCAGAGCTGCGAAGTAGAGGCTGTCGCCGGCCGCGATGCCGAGCACACCGCTGCCAACCAGCATCAGCAGCGAGGCAGCGGAGGCCTGCCAGGGGCGCCCGGCCGTGAGGGGCAGGATCAACAGAACGGCAAGCCCGTTCTTCAGCAGATTCAGCTGGCCGGCCGACAGCGAGGTGGGCAGGCGCCGCCACAGGCTGCTGGCCAGGGTCCAGCACAGGGCAGCGGCCAGGGCGGCCAGGGCACCGGTCAGCACAGCGGCGATGCACGGCGTCGCCTTGCGATCATCGCTGCAGCCACAACGCGCCCGTGAGCCTCGCGATCGATGACGCCCTCAGCTTCTTCCAGCTGAGCTGCGGCCGCTGGCGCTCCCAGCGCAGCGTGCATCACCTGCTGCACCGCCGCGCTGAAGCGGGTGGATCGCTGATCGTGGTGGAGGAACTGGCGCCCCAGGATCAGCGCCTTGTGGAGCTGGCTCAATTGCACGGCCAGGACCCTGCCGGTCTGGTGGGCGGCTGCTGGGTGCGCTGGAGCGCCTCGATGGCCTGGGACAAGGCCGGCGAGGACCACACCGGAGAGAGCGTGATCGGCCTGATCCCCACCGATGAACGCGGACGCGCGGGCATCCTGTTGCGGGATCTGGGCTACGCCGAGAAAGCTCCCGCCAGCTCGCTTTTCCGCATGGACGAGCACGACGGCCTGCTGCTGAGCACCGAGTACGAAACCATGAGCGTGTGGGAGCGCTTCGCCTTTGCCGGCCCCGATGTGCGGGTGCGCAGCAGCACGGTGGAGGGGCTGTCCAACAACGCCTCCTTCTGCATCGAAACCCGCTGCACTGAAGCCAGCGGGGCACGGCCCGGCGCTTCGGCCTCTGCCGGCGAGAGGCGGGAGCAGCCGGCGCTCTCACTGCTGGGCTGGTGACGAACGTTACGGACTGTGAGCCCTGACTGGGGCCATTCAGTGGAGTCCTGACTGCACTTCTACGATCAGCCACGACGGATGCCGAAGTTCGAGTGGCCCTTCCCCTCCTGAAGTACGCGCCCACCACGCAGAACTCGCGTGTTGATCCCCTTCGCGTGGGCTCGGACGAGGATCCGAAAGCCGTGGCCATGGACAAGGCCATGGATCGCGAAGACCAGAACTTCGTGATCGAGGCGGCTTACCGCCAGATCTTCTTCCACGCCTTCAAGGTCGACCGCGACCTCACCCTGGAATCGCAGCTGCGCAACGGTCAGATCACCGTGCGCGATTTCATCCGCTCGCTCTGCCTGTCGGACACCTTCAACCGCAGCTTCTACACCCTCAACAGCAACTACAAGGTGGCTCGCCACCTGGTGGAGAAGCTGCTGGGCCGTCAGACCCACGGCAAGGCTGAGGAAATCGCCTGGTCGGCCGTGCTGATGACCCGCGGCGTGCGCGGCATGGTGGACGACATCCTCGACAGCGAGGAGTATCTGAACGCCTTCGGCTACGACACCGTTCCCTACCACCGCAACCGCGTGGTGGGCAGCCGCGACCTGGGCGAAACGCCGTTCAACATCACCAGCCCCCGCTACGACGCCTACTACCGGGGCATCCTGGGCTTCCCCCAGATCGTGTACACCGGCACCGCCCGCAAGCTGCCCGAGCGCTCCCTGCAGCGCCGCGGCGGCTTCCCCCAGGACTACATGCCCTGGGTGCGCAGCCTGCCCGCCCTGCGCGGCGCCAGCGCCGCCGGCAGCGCCGACATCGACTATCTCTCCAAGGTTCCCTACCGCAGCCTCGGCCGCTGAGGCCAGGCCATCGCGATGCAGAAGCGGCGGGGCAACCCGCCGCTTTTTTGTGTCTTCGCGCCGCTGGCGCCGCGGTCTTGGGATGCTGACTCCAAGCGCGCGGACCAAGCTGGACCTGTGAGAGTTGGTCAGACTGATCCCGAACAGAATCCGGAGGCCCTGTGAGTCAGACCCTGTCATCGCTGGCCCGGATGACCCTGCGCCAACTGCGCCAGGTGGCGAGCGAGCTGGGAGTGACCCTCTACAGCCGCAAAACCAAGGAAGAGCTGGTGAACGCCATCGGCGAACGCCAGGCCGACCTCTCCAGCGTGGAGCAGGAGCACGCGCCGGCACGCCAGCTCGATGAGACCCGCGTGGTGTTTCTGCCCCGCGATCCCCAGTGGGCCTACGTGTTCTGGGAGATCTGTGAACAGGACCGGCAGCAGGCCTTCAAGGCCGGCGCCAGCCAGCTCTGCCTGCGCGTTGCCGATGTGACGGGGGTGAGCAACGGCGGCAGCCACCCCCACACCCTGCAGGAAGTGCCGGTGGACAGCCACGCCACCGAGTGGTACCTGCCGGTGCCCCTCAGTGATCGCGACTACCGCGTGGAACTGGGCTACCGCATCAGCGGCGGTGGCTGGATCTCACTGGCCTTCTCCTCCGTGGCACGCGTTCCCGCTCTGCATCCGAGCGAGCAGGTGCTGGATCAGTTCGTGCCCTTCTCGCTCGACGCACCGCCCAGCCCCGTCACCCCCAAAACGGTGCCGAGCAGCGACAACGGCCTGCACGAGCGCCTCTACCAGACCGCCACGGTGAGCTCCACCCGTCGCCTCGGCCGCGGTTCGGAAACCTTCCATGAATTCGATTCCAGCAGCGGCGAAGGTCTGAATGCCTCCGGTGCCGGCCTCTGGGCCAGCGGCCGCAACGAATCCGGCGCCGGTGGTGTGGCGCCGCGCCAGCGCTCGTTCTGGCTGGTGGCTGATGCTGAACTGATCGTGTATGGCGCCACCGACCCCTCCGCCAAGCTCAGCATCGGCGGCGAGGACGTGCCCCTCTCCAGCGACGGCACCTTCCGCATTCAGGTGCCGTTCCGCGACGGCCAGCAGGTGTACGCGATCGAGGCCGTGGCCGCCGATGGCGAGCAGAAGCGCAACATCACACTCGATTTCGAGCGCACCACACCGGAGGACAACAGCAACCCCAGTGATCAGGCTGTGGCGGAGTGGTTCTGATCTGCGGCCGATGAAAACCCTGGTGGCGCTCACACCGATCAGCGGTGCCGTGCTGATGCCGCTGATCGTCACCCTGCTGATGCTCAAGGTGAGCATCGGTGCCGGTGTTCTGGCGGCTGTGGGCATCAGCAGCCTCTGGTTCGTGGCCATGCTGCTCACCTCCGAGCTGCCGGAACACGGCTGAGGCCGCCCTGGGCGGGGAATGCTCTGCGCAGCCGCCTCCGATCGCTTGCCTCGCTCCTCTCGCCTGATCGGCCTGGCACTGCTGGCCGCAGCCCTGCTGCAGGGCTGCGGCGCCAGCCCAGGCCAGCTGCTGGGCCGCGCCCCCTCCCCCCTGCCATGGCCCGCTGGCATCAGCGCGGCGTTCAACCACCGGGAGGACAGCCACTACCGCAGCCCGATCAGCGGCGCGGTGCGCAACGGCGACGACCTGGAAGCGCTGCTGCTCACCAGCATCAACAGCGCCCGCCGGGAACTGCTGGTGGCGGTGCAGGAGTTATCGCTGCCCCGGCTGGCGGAGGCCCTGGCCGCGCAACACCGCCGCGGCGTGCAGGTGAAGGTGGTGCTTGAGAACAGCTACAGCACCCCCTGGAGCGAGCAGCACGAAGCCGAGCTCAACCCGCACCTGCGCCAGCGGCACCGGCAGCTGATGGCCCTGGCGGATCGCAACGGCGACGGCAGCCTCAGCGCCGAGGAGCGCCAGCGCGGGGATGCCGTGGCGATCCTGCAGCGGGCCGGTGTTCCCGTGATCGACGACACCGCCGATGGGAGCAAGGGCAGCGGGCTGATGCACAGCAAATACGTGGTGGTGGATCGCAGCGTGGTGGTCACCGGCTCGGCGAACTTCACCGCGTCCGGCATCCACGGCGATGCCGGCGCCCGGCAGACCCGCGGCAACGTGAACCACCTGCTGCGCTTCGAGAGCGAGGCCATGGCAGCCCTGTTTGCCGAGGATTTCCTCAGGATGTGGGGAGACGGCCCCGGCGGCGCCAACGACAGCCGCTTCGGACTGGCCAAGCAGGCCGGCCCGCCCAGCACGGTGCAGGTGGGTGACGCCACCGTGCAGGTGCTGTTCGCCCCGCATCGCCGCAGCGATCCCCACCATGGTCTCCAGCTGATCGGCGACACCCTGGCCACAGCGCGGCAGCGGCTCGACATGGCCCTGTTCGTGTTCTCCGCCCAGGCGCTCACCGATCGGATCGCGGAGCTGCAGCAACGGGGCGTCCAGCTGCGGCTGCTGGCGGATCCGGGCTTCGCCAGCCGTTCGTTCTCCGAGGTGCTCGATCTGCTCGGGGTCGCCCTGGCCGATCGACACTGCAAGCTCGAGGCCGGCAACCAGCCCCTGGAGCAGGCGGCCGAGGGCGTGGGCAGCCCGCGCCTGGCCCGCGGCGACAAACTCCACCACAAGCTGGCGGTGATCGATGGCCGCACCGTGATCACGGGCAGCTTCAACTGGAGCCCGAGTGCCGCCCATCAGAACGATGAAGTGCTGCTGGTGATCCACTCACCCCTGCTGGCCGCCCACTTCACCCGCGAGATCGATCGGCTCTGGAAAGGCGCGGAGCTGGGGATTGGCGAACGGCTGGAGCGCAAGCTGGCGGAGAACCGCAGGCGCTGCGGCAGCGGCGAGCAGCGGCCGTGAAGCCCCTGGGATGAGGCGATTGGTATGAACCAGCACCACAGCAGCTCAGACCATGGCTAACTTGCTGCAACACGATGTGAGGGGCAATGTTCACAGCCACTGCACTGATTGCCGCTGCTGCTGTCACCTTCATGCTCTATCCCGTGCTGGTCGTTCTTGTTGAACTTCCCTGAATGAGGTCGGCAACCGATCAGCTCGAGCCGCTGGGGTCAAGCACGAGCGTCGAACCCGTTGCATGATGTCGCCAAGCCCCCGCCTCCGCGATGACCGCTTCTCGTGCCTGGCTCCGGCCGATCGCAGCGACCTGGGCCCTGCTGCAGGCCGTGCTTCCCGCAGCCACGGCCACCGCCGCACCGTATGTGCCCTTTCCCAGTGAGGCGAGCCTGCGCAAGCTGCAGCTTGCAGCCCTGGCCTGCGCCCGGGAGAACACGCCTGCCGATTGCGAGCAGACCCAGCGACTGGGCGATCCGCTGCTGGATCACCCCCGCCTGCCGGCGACCTGCAAGGACCTGATCTGGCAGATGCTCCAGAAAGCACAGCCGGCCAGTTCCAATTCCTTCGCCAGGCGCCAGGCGATCGACGAACCGGCGGCCAGGCTGCTGCTGCTGTGCCGGAGCGCCGAGAAACCCGAGCCCGCGGCCGCACCTCCGGCCAAGCCGTCCGGCGGCGGCATCAACTTTGGTGGTGGCTAACGCGGAAGCGTGTTCTCCGTGGCGAGCACAGCCCGAACAGGCGACTAACTTGGTGCCGCCTCGGCAGCTCCCGATGACCAGCGGCGTGCACCAGATCCCGCTCGATCAACCGTTCAGCGACCAGAAGCCGGGAACCTCGGGACTGCGCAAAAGCAGCCGGCAGTTCGAAACACCCCACTACCTGGAGAGCTTCATCGAGGCGATCCTGCGCACGGTGCCCGGCATCGCCGGCGGCACGCTGGTGGTGGGCGGCGACGGGCGCTACGGCAACCGCCGTGCCATCGGCGTGATTGCCCGCATGGCGGCCGCCCATGGTGTGGCGCGGATCATCACCACCACCGGTGGCATCCTCTCCACCCCGGCGGCCTCCAACCTGATCCGCCAGCGCCAGGCCACGGCCGGGATCATCCTCTCGGCCAGCCACAACCCGGGCGGCCCCGAGGGCGACTTCGGCGTGAAGGTGAACGGCGCCAATGGCGGCCCTGCCCCGGAATCGCTCACCGATGCCATCTATGCCTGCACCCAGAGCCTCGATGGCTACCGCATCTGGGAGGAGACGGCACTCGCCCTGGACACCCCCGGCCAGCAGAGCATCGGCAACCTGCAACTCGAGGTGATCGACGGGGTCGACGACTACGTCGCCCTGATGCAACAGCTGTTCGACTTCGATGCGATCGCGGATCTGCTCAAGGGCGACTTCCCGATCGCCTTTGACGCGATGCACGCCGTGACCGGCCCTTACGCCAAGCGGCTGCTGGAAGGCCTGCTGGGGGCGCCGGCCGGCAGCGTGCGCAACGCCGTGCCGCTGGAGGATTTCGGCGGCGGCCACCCCGATCCCAACCTCACCTACGCCCACGAGCTGGCGGAGCTGCTGATGGGCAGCGACGCCTACCGCTTCGGCGCCGCCTGCGATGGCGATGGCGACCGCAACATGATCCTGGGCACGCGCTGCTTTGTGAACCCCAGCGACAGCCTGGCGGTGCTCACCGCCAACGCCACCCTGGTGCCCGGCTACGCCGCTGGACTCTCCGGCGTGGCCCGCTCGATGCCCACCAGCGCCGCCGCCGATGTGGTGGCCAAGGAGCTGGGCATCCCCTGCTTCGAAACGCCCACGGGCTGGAAGTTCTTCGGCAACCTGCTCGATGCCGGCCGGATCACGCTCTGCGGCGAGGAGAGCTTCGGCACCGGCAGCAACCACATCCGCGAGAAGGATGGCCTCTGGGCGGTGCTGTTCTGGCTCAACATCCTGGCCAAGCGCCGTGAGCCGGTGGCCCAGATCATGGCGGAGCACTGGAGCCGTTTCGGCCGCCACTACTACTCCCGCCACGACTACGAGGCGATCGCCAGCGACGCCGCCCACGGCCTCTACAACCGCGTGAAGGAGATGCTTCCCACACTCGTGGGCCAGAGCTTCGCCGGCCGCAGCATCGCCACAGCCGACGACTTCGCCTACACCGATCCGGTGGATGGCTCCCTCACCAGCGGCCAGGGCCTGCGCCTGCTGCTTGATGACGGCAGCCGTGTGGTGCTGCGGCTGTCGGGCACCGGCACCCAGGGCGCCACGCTGCGGGTGTACCTGGAGAGCTATGTGCCGCCCAGCGGCAACCTCCACCAGGATCCCCAGGCCGCCCTCGGCGATCTGATCAGCGCCATCGACAATCTGGCCGAGATCAAGACCCGCACGGGGATGGATCGCCCCACGGTGATCACCTAATCCGTGATCACCTGATCCCGCGGTGACGGTGATAGTCGGCTTCAGGGCTCGCCTCCTGAAGCTGACGGATCGATTCAATCGCGAAGGCGGCCAGCGCACCGCTCAGCACCAGAATCGCGTAGAAGGCCCGCAGGCGGGTGGCCGGCACTTCCGCCGGGGTATTGAGAATGATGCGGTGCATCATCGCGGCCAACGCGGCGCCCAGGGAGGATCCCACGCCCATGGCCGCCAGCACCCGCAGCGGATCAAAACCGCCGGGCTGACGCCGCACGGGCCTGGGCGCCGGCATCAGTTCAGCCCCGTGGCGGTGGGCTGCGGAGGATCGAAGCGGGCGAGCAGGCTCTTCATCACCACATAGAACACCGGCACCACAAACAACGACAACACCGTGGCGATCAGCAGACCGCCAAACACCACCGATCCCAGCGACGTCTGACTGCGGGCGCCGGCGCCGCTGGCAAACACCAGCGGCAGGAAGCCGAACAAGGACGAGATCGCCGTCATCAGGATCGGGCGCAGCCTCGAGCTGGCCGCGAAGCGCGCCGCCTCCAGCGCCGTGGCACCGGCCGCCATGCGCTGATTGGCCAGATCCACGATCAGGATGCCGTTGCCGGCCGCCAGACCGATCAACATCACCAGCCCCACCTGGGCGTAGACGTTGAGCACCTCACCGCGCAAGGCCAGAAACACCAGGGCGCCAAGCATGGCGGTGGGCACCGTCATCAGAATGATCAGCGGATCGGTGTAGCTCTCGTACTGGGCGGAGAGCACCAGATACACCGCCAGGATGCCGAGGGCGAAGATCACCACAGCCAGGGCACCGGCCTTCACCTCCTCCCGCGAAATGCCGGTCCAGTCGAAGCCAAGGCCCTGGGCATCCTGCGCTGTGAACAGGCTCTTCATCGCCTTGATCGCCTGGCCCGAACTCTTGCCGGCAGCCGGTGTGCCCTCGATCTTGATCGAGCGGTAGAGATTGAGGTGGGGCACCACACTCGGCCCCACCACCTGCTCCACGGTGAAGAATTCCGCCAGGGGGATCTGCTGCTCACCGGTGCGATCCTTCACGTAGATGGCCGCCAGCTGCTCGGGGGTGGCGCGGCTGTCCGGCTGGGCCTGCACGTAAACCCGGCGCACCTTGCCCTCCTGGAAGGTGTCGTTCACATACAGCCCGCCGAAATTCACGCTGAACGACTGCATCGCTGCGCCGAAGTCAACATTCAAGGCCGCCATGCGATCACGATCCACCTTGATCTCGATCTGAGGCGACTCCGGTGCAAACAACGTGTAAACGCGCTGCAGATCCGCGTTGCTGTTGGCCGCTTCGATGATCTGCTGAGCGTTCGCATAGAACTGCGGCAGGCTGTAAGCGCCGCCGCTCTGATCGAGCAGCTGAAACTCGAAGCCACCGCCGGTGCCGTAGCCGGGAATCGCCGGCGGCTCCACCACGAAGCTGCGGGCACCATCCACCTTGGCAGCGAGCTTGCGGTTGAGGCGCTCCACGATCGCCCCCATGCTCTGATCGCCCTGGGTGCGCTCCGACCAGTTGCGCGTGCCGAAGAAGAACAGGCCCTTGTTGGGGCTGTTGCCATCGAGGCTGGCGCCGCTGAACACCGATGCAGCGGTGATGGCAGGTTCGCTGCGCAGCACCTCGGCCACCTGGCGGTTGATCCGCTCGGTCACCTGGGTGGACACGCCCTCGGGAGCCTGCACAAACCCGATGGCGTAACCCTGATCCTCGATCGGCACAAAGCCACCGGGCACCAACTGGAAAGCGATGGCCGTGAGCAGCACCCCACCGGCGAGCGCTCCCATCACCAGGCGGCGCCGCTCCAGAGCCCAGGCCAGGCCGGCCGCATAGCGCGCTTCCACGGCGGCATAAAAACGGTTGAACCGGCTGAAGATCAGCGGCGTGTTCCAGCCCAGCAGCACCCCGATCGCCGCATAGAGCAGCACCGGCAGCGGGTTGCTCACACCCGCCAGCACCAAACCCGTCACCGCCCCGCCAGCGGCCAGGGGCAGCAGCAGCGGGCGCGCCGTGAGCCGGCTGAGCACCAGGCCGATGGCACCGCCGGCAGCCAGGGGCAGCAGGGCCATCGCCGCGCCATTGCCCACCACCAACAGGCCATAGATGAAGCCGATCACCGTGCCAGCGATGGCATAACCCCGCCGACCCGGCGGCGGCGACTCGCGCCCCAGCAGCAGCGCCGAGAGCATCGGCGAGAAGGTGAGGGCGTTGAAGGTGGAGATGGCGATCGAGAAGATCACCGTGGCGGCGAACTGCTTGTAGATCGTTCCGGTGGCACCGGGGAAGAACAGCACCGGCAGAAACACCGCAAACTTCACCAGCGAGGTGGCGATCACGGGAGAGAACAGCTCATCCATGGTGGCTTTGGCGGCCTGAATCGCCGTCATCCCCTGGGCCTTCTTGGTGGAGGTGTCCTCAATCACCGTGATGGCATCGTCCACCACCAGGCCGGTGGCGAGCACCAGGCCGAACAGGGTGAGCTGATTGAGCGAGAAGCCAAACCCCAGCACCAGGGCAAACGTGCCCACCAGGGCCACAGGGATGGCAATGCCGGGCACCAGCGTGGCTTTCCAGTTCTGCAGAAACAGAAACAGGATCAACACCACCAGCACCACGGCATCGCGCAGGGAATTCACCACCCCCTGAATCGAGGCCGAGATGAAATCGGTGTTGTCGTAGATCTTCTCCATCTTCATGCCCACCGGCATGCGGGCAGCGAAGTCGTCCAGCACCTGCTTCACCCCGGCCGACACCTCAAGCGCATTGCTGCCACTGAGCTGGTACACCGCCAGGCCCACCGACGGAACCCCCTGCATATCCGTGGCGCTCACGGCATAGGTTTCACCACCCAGCTCCACACGCCCCACATCACGCAGGCGCACCAGGCCGCCGTCATCGCCGGTGCGGACGATCAGATCCTCGAATTCCTCCACGCTGCGCAACCGCCCCTGCAGCTGCACCGTGAAGGTGAACTCCTGCCCCCTGGGCGACGGTTCACCGCCCACCTGACCGGCGGGCACCAGCCGGTTCTGGCTGGAGAGTTGCGACACCACATCGCTGGAACTGAGGCCATAGGCGGTGAGCTTCTCGGGGTCGAGCCAGAGGCGGAAGGCGAGCTTGCGGTTGCCGAAGTAGGTGAGATCGCCAACGCCCTTCACCCGTTTGATCGCATCGGTGAGATTGAGATCAAGCAGGCCGCTGATCGTTTCAGCGCTGTAGGCGATCTGATCGGGGTTCTCACTGCCGAAGTTGTAAACGAGCAGAATCGAGTTGGAGGCCTTGTTCACCGACACACCGGCCTTGCGCACCTCCTCCGGCAGCTGCGGCTCCGCCAGCGCCACCCGGTTCTGCACATTCACCTGGTTGATATCAGCATCGGTGCCACTGTTGAAGGCCACGCTGATGGCGCTCACCCCATCGGCGGAGCTGGTGGATGTGATCACATCCATGTTCTCCACACCGTTGATCTGCTGCTCCAGCACGGTGGTCACACCCTGCTCCACCGACACGGCATCGGCACCGGTGTAGGTGGCGCGCACCTTCACGGTGGGAGGGGCGATATCCGGCAGGTTCTCAATCGGCAGGATCGGAATCGCGATCAGGCCGGCGATCACGATCAGCAGGCTGCACACCGTGGTGAGAACCGGCCTGGTGATGAATTGATTCGATGCAGACATGGCGCGGCCTCAGTTGACGACCTGAACAGGCATGCCGTGTCTGAGCTTGAGCAGATTGCTGGTGATCACCATCTGGCCCGCATCCACACCGGAGAGCACGGGGTAGCGGTTGTCCTGAATGGAGCCCAGCTTCACCGGGGTCTGCAGGGCGAAGCGCGTGCCCGCCGGCAGACGCCGCAGCTTCTCCACCGGGGCACGGCCGGGTTGCGCCTCCAGATCCTTGAGGCTGCCCACCCGCCAGACGAAACTCTGCCCGGAGGTCTGGGTGACGGCGGCAAACGGCACAGCCGGCTGCTGGCGGCTGGCGAGCACCAGCCGGGTGCGCAGCCGCTGGCCGTTGCGCAGGGCGCCCTTGGGGTTGTTGAACACCGCCTTCACCAACAGCGCCTGATTGCCGGCGGTGACTGTGGGATCCACCGAGCTCACCCGGCTTTCCGCCAGCAGCCGATTGGTGCCGGGCATGCTCAGCATCACCGGCAGGCCCACACGAATGCGATCGGCAAAGGTGGAGGGCACTTCCACCCGAGCCATCAGCGTGTTGTTCTTGATCAGCTTGGTGAACGGATCACCGGCACGCAGCACATCGCCGATCTTCACCTGCACATCAGCCACGATGCCGGGCAGGGGCGAGCGCAGATTGCTGTAGGCCAGATCGGCCTGCTTGGCGATCACCGCCTGCTGGGAGGCGATGTACTGCGCCTTGAACTCATCGCGCTGCTGGGCCGTGGCCGCACCCTGAGGCACCAGAAACTCGTAGCGCTGCCAGGTGAGCTTCGCCTTCTGCTCCTGGGCCTGCAGATCCGCCAGCTCAGCCCGGATCTGGGCCTGATCGAGCACGAGCAAGAGCTGCCCAGCCTTCACCACATCACCCTGGGATATCGGCAGCTGCTGAATCCGGCCGGATGCCTGGGCGGCGAGCTGCACGAGCTCATAGGCCTCCAGGGTGCTGACGGTGTCGATGGCATCGCTGAAGCGGGCTTCAGCAACCGGAGCCAGCTTCACCGGCAGGGCAGCCGGTGGCTTGGGCCTGAGATTGCAACCGGCCAACAGAACAGTGGCAGCACCGAGGCTGACCAGCGGCGCCGGCCCGATGCAACGGAACAGGTTGGCGATGGCTCAGGCCTCCTCAGGGACTTCAGGACCGAACCAACGCTCCTCCAGTTTCTTGATCACCACATAGAAGGGAGGCACCACGCCGAGGGAGAGCACGGTGGCCACCACCAGTCCGCCGAAGATCACCGTGCCCAGCGACTGCTGGCTCTGGGCACCGGCGCCGTTGGCCACCACCAGCGGCAGGAAGCCGGCCAGGGCAGCGATCGCCGTCATCAGGATCGGACGCAAGCGGGATTCGGCGGAGGCAATCACGGCCTCGATCGGTGACATGCCCGATTCCAGATGCTGCTCAGCCACCTCCACGATCAGGATGCCGTTCTTGGCAGCCAGGCCGATCAGGGTCACCAGGCCCACCTGGGCATAGATGTTGAGATCGATCGAGCGGATCGCCAGGAAGGCGAGCGCTCCCAACATCGCCAGCGGCACCGTCATCAAGATGATCACCGGGGTGACGTAGCTCTCGTACTGCGCAGACAGCACCAGATACACGATCAGGATGCCGAGACCGAACACCAGGATGCTGGCGCTGCCGGCCGAGAGCTGCAGCGCTGCCAGGCCGGTGAAGGCGTAGCCGATGTTGGTGAAATCCTGCTGCTTGAACAGGTTCTGAATGGCGGTGAGCGCCTGGCCGGTGCTCTTGCCCACAGCCTGAGCCCCCTGAATCAGCACCGTGCGATAGAGGTTGTAGTGGCTGATGATCGGCGGTGCGCTGTCCAGATCAGCCTTGGCGAACTGAGACACCTGAATCAGATCACCATCGCGGTTCTTCACGTAGTAACTGAGGATGTCCTGAATCCGGGCACGCTGATCGGCGCTGGATTGCACATACACGTTGCGCACCTGACCGTTCTCATAGGTGAGGCCCGTGTAGTTGCCGCCGGCCAGGGCAGCGATGGTGTCCATCGCCTCGGCATAGTCAACGTTCAGGGCACCGAGCAAGGCGCGGTCGACATCCAGGCCGAAGGCCGGTGCGCTGGGGATGAACTGGGTGTACAGCGATGAGAATTCTCCGCTGGCCTTGCCGGCTTGGATCAGGCTGTTGGCCTGATCGTTGAGCTGGTTGAAGCTGTAGTTCCCGCTCAGATCGTTGAACTGGAAATAGAAGCCACCCTGGGCCGAGAAGCCAGGCACGGCAGGGGGCTGGCCGATCACGGCCAGGCCGCTGTCGAGCTGCGAGAGCTTGGCGTTGAGGCGATCGGCGATGGCGAAGGAACTGTTCTTCTGGCCCGGACGCTCCTCCAGCGGCTTGAGGCCCACCATGATGGTGCCCTGATCCGGGCTGGAACCGTTAAAGCCGTAGCCGCTGATCACCGCAGCGGACAGCACATCGTCCTCTTCCTTGAGGATGTTCGCGATCTGGGAGCCCATCTTCTGGCTCTGGCTCAGCGAGGCGCCGTTCTGCAGCTGATAGATGCCGAGGATGTATCCCTGATCTTCATCGGGAATGAAGGCCTGGGGTAGGGCCGTGAAGGCCAGAGCCGTGAGCACGATGCCGCCACCCAGTGCAGCCATCACGATGCGGCGATGGCCGATCAAGGCCTGAATCAGCCTGGCGTAGCCGGCCTGAAGCCGGGCAAAGAAGGCATTGAACCGGTTGAAGATCAACGGCAGGTTGGCGCCGGCCAGGCCGCCCACCACCACGCCGAGCACATAGGTCCAGCTGCCAAAGGCTGCGGCACTGAAACGGCCGAAAGCCAGGCCCACCACCACACCGGCCACAGGCCAGGCCCAGCCCCTGGGCTCAGGTGGCTTGCCGCTGCGCAGGATCAGACCGGAGAGCATCGGCGAGAAGGTGAGCGCATTGAAGGCCGAGATCGCGATCGAGAAAGCGATGGTGAGCGCGAACTGCTGATAGATGATGCCGATGCTTCCGGGATAGAACGCCACCGGAACAAACACGGCCATCAGCACCAGAGCCGTGGCCACCAGAGCACCGAACAGCTCCCCCATACAGGCGAGGGCGGCCTGCCTGGGGCGCATGCCGGCCTCGATGTTCTTCGACACTGCTTCGATCACCACAATGGCGTCGTCCACCACCAGGCCGGTGGCCAACACCAGACCCAACAGCGTGAGCTGGTTGATCGAGAAGCCGAACACCTTGATGAAGGCAAAGGTGCCCACCAGGGAGATCGGAATCGCCAGGCTGGGCACCACCGTGGCGCGCCAGTTCTGCAGGAACAGGAACAGGATCAGCAGCACCAGCACGATCGCCAGGCCGAGGGCATCCACCACACCCTCCACCGACGACTCGATGAACTGACCGATGTTGTAAACCTGATCCACGGTGACACCCGGCGGCACCGTGGCCGCGAAGGCGTTCATCTGCTGCACCACGGCATCCGCCACATCCAGCGCGTTGCTGTCCGGCGTCTGGAACACCGCCACCGTGATCGCCGGGTGGTTGTCGGTATTAACAGCAGAGGTGGTGTAGTTGTTGAAGCCGTAGGTGACCTCACCCACATCTTCCAGCAGCAAGAGGTTGCCCGAGGGACTGCGGCCGACGATCAGCTTGTTGAAAGCATCGATCGACATCAGATTGCCGTTGTCCTCAACCAGCAGCGGGTAGGTGTACATCTGACTGCCCGCCGCAGGAGGGCCGCCGACGAGGCCACCGATGGCCGTGCTGTTCTGCGACTTGACCGCATTGATCACATCGGTCGCAGTGATCTTGTTGGCCGCCAGCTTTTCGGGGTCAACAAACAACCAGTAGGCCGGGTTGGTACCGCCGAGAATGTTGACGTTGGCAACACCCGGAACGCGGCCAAGCGGGTAATAGAGCTGCTCATACACCAGGCCGTTGAGGTAGGCCGCATCAAACTGGCCTTCGCTCGACGAAACCTGATAGGCCAGCAGAATCGACGGCGTACTCTGCTGCACCGACACACCGGTGGCCGAAACCTGGGCCGGCAGCTGCGGCATCGCCAGAGACACACGGTTCTGGACGTTGACCTGGTCGATATTGATATCGGTGGTTTCGTCGAAATAAACCTGGATGATGCTCTGCCCCTCCATGTTGCTGGTGGAGGAGATGTACGAGGCCCCAGGAACACCGTTGATCTGCTGCTCCAGCGGGTTCGTCACCGCCTGCTCCGTCACCAGGGAGTTAGCGCCGCTGTAGTTCGCGGTGACCTGGATCAGTGGCGGGGCAATGTTGGGGAGAT
>CAJXSQ010000028.1 GCA_913061215.1 uncultured Synechococcus sp.
GGCCGCAGGGCGATCACCAGCTCGCTCAGGTTCATCACCTTCACGCTCTGCACCTCGGCCACCTTGGTGAGGTTGTAGTCGGCCGTGAGCAGGGTGCCGCCGGTGTCGGCCGCCAGCTTGAGCAGCTTGTCGTCCACCCCGTTGCCCTCGTAGCGGGTGGTGTTCACCACCAGGCGCCGGCCGTAGCGCTCGCGCAGGCTGCTGAGCAGCTTCAGGCCGCGGCGGCCCTTGCTGCGCTTCTCGGCATTGCTGGAATCGGCCAGGGCCTGCAGTTCATCGATCACGGCCTGGGCCACGATCACCTGGCCCTCCAGCAGGCCGGAATCGAGCAGGCCACGGATGCGGCCGTCGATCACCACGCTGGTGTCGAGAATCTTGGCGCTGGCGGGCATCAGCACGCCATCGGCCACCAGCAGCGCCTCGGTGCTGGTGGGGTTGAACAGGCGCAGCAGGGTGCGGCCGTGCACCTCCGCCAGGTTGTAGCCCGACACCCCGAAGAACACGTTCGCCGCCACGGCCGCCAGGGGCTTCACCAGCACCAGCTCCCAGGGCAGCGAGAGGAAGAGGATCGGTGAGATCAGCAGGTTGGCCACCAGCAGGCCCAGGATCAGGCCCACGGCCCGGCTCACCAGCAGATCGGTGGGCATGGTGCGCACCTGCTCCATCAGCCGGCGCCGCAGCCGCTGGAACACCACGCCAGCCAGCAGGCCTGCCAGGGCTCCGCCGGCCCCCAGGATCCAGCTCAGCTGCTCCAGGTTCTGGATGCGGATCAGCTGCTGTTCGGGCAGCAGGTCGACCCCCAGCCATCCAGCGGCGGCCCCTGACACCACGAACAGCACCAGGATGAGGGTGTCCACCATGAACGGTGCTGTGGCTGCCGACGGCTTCAGAGAGGCAGCATGCCCCATCCCGGGCGCTTTGGCCTGGGGAGATGACCGCCGCATGCCGGTTCGTTGGCCGCCGCGCAGCGCCTATCTGCACATTCCCTTCTGCCATCGCCGCTGCTTCTACTGCGATTTCCCGGTGGTGCCCCTGGGGGATCGCGCCGCCGCCACCGCCGGCGCTCCCGGCAGCGCCTCGATCGCGGCCTATCTGGAGCTGCTGCTGGCGGAGATCGCGGCAGCACCGGCCGGGCCGCCGCTCTCCACGCTGTATGTGGGCGGCGGCACCCCCTCGCTGCTCAGCGCTGAGCAGCTGGCCGCACTGTTCCGTGCCCTGCGCCGCCGCTACGGCATCGCCCCCGGCGCCGAGCTCACGCTGGAGCTGGATCCGGCCAGTTTTGATCAGCAGCGCCTGCAGGCCTATCTCGCCGCCGGTGTGAACCGGGTGAGCCTGGGGGGGCAGAGCTTCAGCGATGCGGTGCTCGCGCAGCTGGGGCGCCGGCACCGCCGCGGCGATCTGCTGGAGGCTGCGGGCTGGTTGCAGCAGGCCCGGCGCGATGGGCGGCTGCAGAGCTGGAGCCTGGATCTGATTCAGGGCCTGCCGGGGCAGACCCTGCCGGCCTGGCAGGAGCAGCTGGAGCAGGCCATCGCCCTGGAGCCGCCCCATCTTTCCGTTTACGACCTGATCGTGGAGCCGGGAACGGTGTTCGAGCGGCGGGAACAGCGGGGCCAGCTCCACCTGCCGGAGCCGGATCTGGCCGCCGATCTGATGGACCTCACCGCCCGCCGGCTGGCTGCCGCCGGCTACGGCCACTACGAGATCTCCAACTACGCCCTGCCCGGCCATGCTTCCCGGCACAACCGGGTGTATTGGAGCGGAGCTGGCTGGTGGGGCTTCGGCATGGGTGCCACCGCGGCTCCCTGGGGGGAGCGGCAGGCCCGGCCGCGCACCCGTGAGGCCTATGCCGCCTGGCTGCAGCAGGCGCCGGAGCTGGTGCCCGCCGGTAGCGGCATGCCCTTCGATGAACGCCTGATCGTGGGGCTGCGCCGCCGCGAGGGGGTGGATCTGCCGCGGCTGGCTGCCGCGGCCGCGTTGCGGCCCGAAGCGCTGGCGGCCCTGCAGCAGCGCTGGCAGCCGTTTCTGGCCCAGGGCCTGCTGCTGCAGGAGGGGCCGCGCTGGCGCCTCAGCGATCCCGAGGGCCTGGCCCTCAGCAATGCGGTGCTGCGGGAGCTGCTGGCGTGGTGGGAGGAGGAGGGCTCTGGGGCTGCAGACCCGCCACCCAGCCGCTGAGGGCCTCGATGCAGAGGCGGCGGCCTTCCAGCAGCGGTGGCGCGAACGGTGGCTGCCGCTCGGTGAGGCCGAGCAGGTCGGCGGTCACGCGCACCTGCCCATCGCAGGCCTCACCCGCACCGATGCCGATCACGGGGATCGTGAGCTCGCGGCTGAGGCTCGCCGCCAGCTCCGCCGGCACGTGTTCGAGCACCAGCGCGAAGCAGCCCGCCGCCTGCAGGTTCTGGGCGCAGCGGCGCAGGCGCTCCTGGCTGAGGGGATCGTTGGCCTGGCGCCGGTAGCCCAGCTGATGCACCGCCTGGGGGGTGAGGCCCAGGTGCCCCATCACGGGGATGCCACTGCGCACGAGCCGGTCCACCACCGCCACGGTTTCCGGTTCACCGCCCTCCAGCTTCACGGCGGCGGCGGGGCTGTCCTTGAGCACGCGGCCGGCGGCGGCCACCGCCGCATCCAGGCCGCACTGATAGCTGAGAAAGGGCAGATCGGTGACGATCAGCGGCCGCTGCGCTGCCGGCCGCTGCAGGCCCCGCCCCACGGCGCGGGTGTGCAGGATCATCTCCTCGAGCGTCACCGGCAGGGTGGTGGCGTGGCCGAGCACCACCATCGCCAGCGAGTCCCCCACCAGGATCAGATCGGCGCCGGCCTGTTCCACCAGGGCAGCCGAGAGGGCATCCCAGGCGGTGAGGGCGGCGATGGGCCGCCCCTCCTGCTTGCAGGTGAGCAGATCAGCTGGACGCACCCCGGCTCCCTCCCGGTGGAGGCCCATTGCTAGCATCTGCTCGACTCGGACCCATGCGGCCCGGACGCCCAAATCTGGTCAGGACCGGAAGGGAGCAGCCACACGGGATGCTCCGAGCAGGCGTGGACTCCGGGTCACCCCACTCGCGGCGTTCAGCTTTCGCGCTGACGGTTGAGCAGGAACGAGGGGATGGCTGCACCGGAGGCATCGCTCTCGGCGCTTCCCGCCTCATTGCTGGTGAAGCGGGCGATGGTGCGCTCCGGCCGGTAGGTGCCACCGCCTTCGAAGCCGGTGGCAATCACGGTCACGTGGATCTCGCCTTCGAGCTTCTCGTCCACCACGGCGCCCACGATGATGTTCGCCTCGGGATCCACCACGTCGTAGATCACCTCCGAGGCGGTGGTCATGTCCTCCAGGGTCATGTCCTTGCCGCCGGAGATGTTGATCACGCAGCCCTTGGCCCCATCGATGCGGGCGGCTTCCAGCAGGGGGCTGCTGATGGCGGCCTGAGCCGCCTCGGTGGCGCGGGAGCGGCCCGAACCCACCCCCAGGCCCAGCAGGGCGGTGCCGGCATCGGTCATCACCGAGCGCACGTCGGCGAAGTCCACGTTCACCAGGCCCGGTTTGGTGATGATGTCGCTGATGCCCTTCACACCCATGCGCAGCACGTCGTCGGCGGCGCGGAAGGCGTCCTGCAGGGGCGCGCCGGCGATCGCCTCGCGCAGGCGATCGTTGGGGATCACGATCAGGGTGTCCACGTGCTCGGAGAGGCGGGCGATGCCCTCCTCCGCCTGGCGCATGCGGCGGCGCCCTTCAAAGGCGAAGGGCTTGGTGACGATGCCCACCGTGAGGGCGCCGCATTCCTTGGCCACTTCAGCCACCACGGGAGCGGCACCGGTGCCGGTGCCACCGCCCATGCCGGCGGCGATGAACACCAGATCGGTGCCCTGCAGCGTCTGGGCCAGGTCGGTGCGGGATTCCTCGGCGGCCTTCTGGCCGATGGCCGGGTTGCCGCCGGCCCCGAGGCCGCGGGTGAGCTTCTGGCCAAGCTGCACCCGCTGTTTCGCGGCTGATTGCAGCAGGGCCTGGGCATCGGTGTTGAGCACCCGATAGCCAACGCCCTGGAGATCGGAGGCGATCATGCGGTTCACGGCGTTGCTGCCGCCGCCGCCCACGCCGATCACTTCGATCCGCGCGGACTGGCTCGGCACGATGCCGCTGGCGCCATTGCTGCTGGCACTGAGGCCTTCAGCTGCGATCTCCATAGAAGGACCCATGCCTGTGGTGCTGCGCAGCATTATGTCGTTGATCTGTTCGATCAGCCGCAGGAATCATCACACCTTTGCCGGGACCACCGACTGATGCAACGTGCTGTCACCGTTTGCACGCGTCAGTCGGATGAAGCAGGGGCTGTTGGTGTGGCGGCCCGCTTCAGTGCGGCAATGCTCATTCTGTTGTTGCCAGGTAGGCCCAGTTCCGGCTGCTCAGGATCGCTGAGATCGATGGATTGGATCTTCAGGTTCTTGATCTGCCCAGGTAAATGGCTGGAGAGATGACGCAGCACCTCCAGCCGGCGTGTGAGGCGCTCATCGGGCGGACCCAGGTGCACATCGCCCAGGGCGGCGGTGCGCAGCCAGAGGCTGCCGTTCGGTTCAAAGCGCACCTGCTGTAGAGCGCTCCCCAGCTGCTCCTGCTGGGCCAGCACCTCCGACAGTGGCGTGCGCAGGCGCTCCTGCCAGCCGATCACCATCACCTGCGGTGTGCGGGCCAGGCCGCTGCTGCGTTGCTGGCGGCTGGTCATCCAGTTGCCGAGACGATCCACATAGCCCCGCTCCATGCCCTTCTCGGTGCGGCGCTGGGCCTGGGCCACGGCCTCCCGCTCCACCAGGCTGATGCGCAGCCGCGGCGGCAGCATCAGGCGGCTGATCTGCACCTGCTCCACCGGCAGGCCGGCCGACAGACGCTGAGCCAGCTCCTGGGGTTTCAGGTTCAGCAGGGAGAGCGGCAGCTGCAGCTGCGCCTCGCGGATCACCTGATCGCGATGCACCTGGGAGCTGCCGAGCACCTCAATCTGATCCGGGTTGCGCAGCACCCAGCCCTGCCGGAGCAGCACCCAGCCCAGGCCCGTGGCGGTGGCGCTGAGCACGCTGATCCGCCAGAGATGGCGCAGCCGTTCGCGCCGGCGCTGCTGGCGCAGCTGACGGCGACGTTCAGGAGCTCTGGTCACAGCTCGCAGCGGGAGCGTGCCATCAGCTCGGCGATCCAGCGGCGGGCGCGCTGGGCATCGGCGAAGGGCACGTCGCGGTGCTCGCTGCCGCTGATCAGCCGCAGCCGGCAGGCGCCCTGGGCTTCCTCGGTGAGGGGGGCCTCGCCGGAGCCCAGGGCCAGCAGTTCCACCTTCTCCAGGGTCTTCACAGCGAAGGTCCCCTTCTCGGTGAGCCGCCCCGATTCGAACACGCTCCAGCTCAGCACCCCATTGAGCAGGCGGGCGCCGCCACAGTCGTCGAGCTTGGCCAGTTCAGCCCCCTCGGCCCAATCGCGGAACAGGCGCTGGCGGCGGCGTTCCAGCCAGCCCAGGGCAGTGATCAGCGGGAACACCACCAGCAGCGGCAGCCAGAGCAACCCGTGACTCATGCGGCTTCAGCCCTCCTCCCGGCAGCAGGTTGGCCCGATTCTTGCGCCAGTTGCACCAGTTGGTGCACCAGCTCCTCCAGCGGTAATCCGCTGGCTTCCCAGAGCATCGGGTACATGCTCTGGCTGGTGAAGCCCGGCAGGGTGTTGATCTCGTTGAGCCACAGCGCTCCGCTGCCGCGCTCCAGGAAGAAGTCCACCCGGGCGAGGCCCTCGGCTCCCACCGCCCGGCAGGCGGCGATCGCCATGGAGCGCGCCTGTTCGCTCAGCTCGGCTGGCACCACCGCCGGAATCACGGTGTGGCTGCGGCCTTCGCTGTATTTGGTCGCGTAGTCGTACCAGTCGGCATCGAAGCAGATCTCCCCCAGCACCGAGGCCTGCATGCGGCGCCCACCCAGCACCGCGCATTCCAGTTCGCGGGCATCCACGCCCTGCTCCACCACCAGCCGCGGATCGTGGCTGGCGGCCAGCTCAAGCCCGGCCAGCAGTTCCCCCCGGTTGCCGGCCTTGCTGATGCCCACCGAGGAGCCGAGGTTGGCGGGTTTGATGAAGCAGGGATAGCCCAGCTGCTGCTCCAGCCGATCCAGCAGCGCCTGGGCGTTGCCGCTCAGCTCCTCGGCGTCCACGCAGGCATAGGGCACCTGCGGCAGGCCAGCGGCGGCGAAGGCGGCCTTCATCGCCTGCTTGTCCATGCCCACTGCCGACCCCAGCACACCGGAGCCCACGAAGGGCACCTGCATCAGGCTGAACAGCCCCTGGATCGTGCCGTCTTCGCCATTGGGGCCGTGCAGCACCGGCAACCACACCTGCACGTCCAGCGCACCCTCGGGGAATCCCTGGAAGCCGGCGCGCAGCGGCGCTGCCGGCAGGTCGGCGAGGCTGGCCGGGGTGCCCTTGGCCAGCACGGTGTCGGCCACGGCCGGTGGCCACCAGTGGCCCCACTGATCGATGTAGAAGCAGCTCAGCCGGTAGCGCTCGGCATTGGCGCCGCGCCGCAGGGCCGCAGCCACGGTGTTGGCCGAGCGGATCGACACCGCATGCTCGCCGGACACCCCCCCGAACACCAGGCCGAGTTGGGTGGGTGCTGGGCTCATGCGCTGCGGTGATCAGAGGCCAAACGTATCAGCGATTCCGGCGCTGACCAGCCTCAGGCCAGGGCCGTGCCACTGAGGGAGAAGGCCCGCACCTCATCGATGCGCACGTCCACCAGATCGCCCGGTTGCCAGCGGCCGTTCTCGCCGGGGAAGAAGGTGAGCCGGTTGGTGCGGGTGCGGCCCATCACCTGCTCGGGATCCTTGGGGTTGATGCCCTCCACCAGCACCTGCTCGGTGCGGCCGGCGTAGCGGGCGCTGCGCTGCCTGGCCACCCGCTCCACCAGGGCGTTGATCTCACGCAGGCGCTCCACCTTCACTTCCTCGCTCAGCTGGTTGGGCCAGTCGGCAGCGGGGGTGTTGGGGCGGGGGGAGTAGGCGGCGGTGTTCACCTGATCGAAGCCGATCTCCTCGATCAGAGCGAGGGTGCGGCGGTATTGCGCCTCGGTTTCACCGGGGAAGGCCACGATCACATCGGCGCTGATCGAGGCATCGGGCATGCGCTCGCGGATGCGCTCGATGATGCGGCGGTAGCGATCCACCGTGTAGCCGCGGGCCATCGCCTTGAGCACGTCGTCGTCGCCGCTCTGGAAGGGGATGTGGAAGTGCTCGCACAGCTTGGGCAGATCGGCGCAGGCATCGATCAGCCGTTCGGTGAAGTAGCGGGGGTGGCTGGTGGCGAAGCGGATGCGCTCGATCCCCTCCACGGTGTGCACGAACTGCAGCAGATCGGTGAGGGTGTGCTGGCGGCGGCCCTCCGGCGTGATGCCCGGTAGATCGCGCCCATAGGCGTCGATGTTTTGCCCCAGCAGGGTGATCTCCTTGAACCCCTGGGCGGCGAGGCCTTCCATTTCCAGCTTGATCGCCTCGGGCAGCCGCGACTGCTCCTTGCCGCGCACCGAGGGCACCACGCAGTAGGTGCAGCGCTCGTTGCAGCCGTAGATCACGTTCACCCAGCCGCAGATGCTGCTGTCGCGGCGGGCGGTGGTGATGTCTTCGAGGATGTGGTGCTCTTCGGTGGCCACCACCTGCTGGCCCTGCTCCACCTGAGCGAGCAGCACATCGAGCCGATTGGCGTGCTGGGGGCCCATCACCAGATCCAGCTCGGGCACACGCCGCAGCAGTGATTCGCCCTCCTGCTGGGCCACGCAACCGGCCACCACCAGGGTGAGGTTGGGGTTGCTGCGTTTGCGCTGGGCCTGGCGGCCCAGGTAGCTGTAAACCTTCTGCTCGGCGTTATCGCGGATCGTGCAGGTGTTGTAGAGCACCAGGTCGGCCTCCAGCTCGGCCTGCGCCTCGCGGTAGCCCATGGATTCCAGGATCCCGGCCATGCGCTCGGAATCCGCCTTGTTCATCTGGCAGCCGAAGGTGGTGATCCAGTAGCTGCCGCGCCCGCTGTCGGCTGCCGTGGGCGCAACCGGGGCGCTGAGTTGTGTCGCCGTCATCGTTCCAGTTTCCGGTATCGCCGGGGCCGGCGCGGGCCGCAGGCGCAGAGGAAGCGCGCAAACTGTCCTCAATTCTGTACGGAATGTACGGAATTGAGGACAGTGCGTTGGAGTGTTGCGGTGCTCGCGGGATCGCCGCGCTGCTCGGGATCGCCGCACTCTGAATCGCCGCACTGTGAAAAGGGGGCGCGGCTTGCCGATCTGTGCCAGCTTGCAGGCAGTGCCGTGGGGCCATGCGCCTTCGCCTGCATCGCTATCGCCTCACCAAGGCCGTGCCGCTGGCGATCAGCCGCGGCAGCACCAGCGCCGTGGAGCATCTGCTGCTGGAGCTGGAGCACGAGGGGCTGATCGGCCGCGCTGAAACCGGCGGGTTCGACACCGGCCACCGCCACTACGCCACCGATGGCATCGCCGCAGAGCTGGAGGCGCTGGCACCGGAGCTGGAGGGCCTGGACCCGCAACCGCTGCAGCGGCTCGAGCCGCTTCTGGCCCAGCTCAGCCCGCCCGCCCGCTGCGGCCTCGATCTGGCCCTGCACGATTGGTGGGGGCAGCGCCTGGGCCAACCGCTGCACCGGCTCTGGGGGCTGGATCCAGGAGCGTGTGTCGCCACCAGCGTGACCCTCGGGCTGGGGGAGCCCGCGGCGGTGCTGGCGCGGCTTGAGCGCTGGCGGCTGCAGCTGCCGGCCACCCGCATCAAGCTCAAGCTGGGATCACCCGCTGGCCTCGAGCACGATCGTGCGCTGGTGCAGGCCGTGCGCGCCGCCCTGCGCCCCGGGGATGAACTGCAGATCGATGCCAACGGCGGCTGGACTCTGGCGGGTGCTCAGCAGATGATCCCCTGGCTGGCGGAGCAGGGGGTGGTGCTGGTGGAGCAACCCCTGGCGCCGCTGCGCGATCGTGAGGCCGATACGGCGGGTTTCGCGGCGCTGCAGGGCCTGGCGCCGATTCCTGTGGTGGCGGATGAGAGCTGCTGGGATCTCCGTGATCTGCTGCGGCTGGCCCCCCATGTGCAGGGCATCAACATCAAATTGGTGAAGTGCGGTGGCCTCAGCGAAGGGCTGCTGATGGCACGCACCGCCCGGCGGCTCGGGCTTGGGGTGATGCTCGGTTGCTACTCCGACGGCGGCCTGCTCAACAGCGGCGCTGCTCAGCTGTTGCCACTGGTGCAATGGCCCGATCTCGACAGCCATCTCAACCTGATCGATGACCCCTTCGCCGGACCGGATCGCGATGGGGATGTGTTGCGACCCTCGGGCCGGCCCGGGCTGGGCGCGCAGCGGCTGCAGGGGGTGACCTGATGCTCAACGCCGATACCCCGCTGGTGCTGCTGCAGCACGGCGGCCTCGACAACCTTTCCGGCAAGACCGGCCTGGCGATGCTCCGCTACCGGCGCGGACCGATCGTGGCGGTGATCGACCCCGCCCATGCCGGTGCTGATCTCCGCGCCATCACGGGCATCGATCGGGCGGTACCCGTGGTGGCCGAGATGGCGGAGGCGCTGGCCCATGGCCCGGCGGCGGCGGTGGTGGGTCTGGCGCCCTCCGGCGGTCGGCTGCCGGAGGAGATGCGGGCCGATGTGGTGGCGGGGCTGCGGGCTGGCCTGAGCCTGGCCAGTGGGCTGCACAGTCGCCTGGCCGATGATCCCGAGTTCGCTGCCGTGCCGCTGGCCCCGGGCCAGTGGATCTGGGATCTGCGCCAGGAGCCCGCCGGGCTGGAGGTGGCCGCCGCCCGCTGCGCCCAGCTGCCCTGCCGGCGGCTGCTGGCCGTGGGTTCCGACATGGCCGTGGGCAAGATGAGCGCCTGCCTGGAGCTGCAGGCTGCGGCGCTGCGCCGTGGCCTGGATGCGCGTTTTGTGGGCACGGGCCAGGCCGGCATCCTGATCAGCGGCCAGGGGGTGGCGCTCGATGCGGTGCGCGTGGATTACGCCGCCGGGGCGGTGGAGGCGGCGGTGCTGGCGGCAGCGGCGGGGGCTGGTGCCGAGGCCCTCGTGCTGGTTGAGGGGCAGGGTTCGCTGGCACACCCCGGATCCACCGCCACCTTGCCGCTGCTGCGCGGCAGCCAACCCACCGATCTGCTGTTGGTGCATCGCGCTGGCCAGAGCCACGTGCGCACGCGGCCTGGTGCCGAGCCGGTGGCGATTCCGCCGCTGCCCGAGTTGATCGCCGCCTGTGAAGCCCTGGCCGCCCTGGGGCGGCCGGATGGGCTGCGGCCGCGGGTGCGGGCGATCGCCCTCAACACGGCGCTGCTGGAGCCTGCTGCTGCAGAAGCTGAGGCGAAGCGGCTCGCCGCCGCCACCGCTCTGCCGGTGATCGATCCGGTGCGCCAGGGGGCCGAGCCGCTGCTGGAGGCCTTGCTGGAGCCAACCGGCCCCGCGTAGACGAAACCCCCGCCACTCAGAGAGCAGCGGGGGTTTCGGGAAGGGGCGGACGAGGGGACTTGAACCCCCGAATGCCGGAACCACAATCCGGTGCCTTAACCACTTGGCTACGCCCGCCAGGGCTGCGCGATCCTATCAACGCGAGTTGCGGCGCTGGATGGAGTCTGCTGGTGGTGGTGGCAGAGCCTGGTGCTGGTGCCTGGCGGTGCTGCTGGTGGGCGGGGCCCTGGCACTCACCAATCCCGATGAGCAGGACTTCGAGGCCTTCGCTGGTGAACGCCTCGTGGCGCTGGCGGATCAGGAGCTCTGCGATCAGGGTGGGCTGCCGATGCTGGCGCGTCTGTTGATTCAGAACTGCCCTGAGCTGGTGCGCAGCCAGCAGGGCGTGCTTGGCCAGCTGGCCCTGGCCGGCACCCAGCGGTTCAACGCTGGTGTGTTCAGTTTGTACAGCACGCAGCTGGGCGGCCAGAGCCTGCTGCCGGGGCTGCGGCTGCCCCGCTACCGCACGCTCACCCTGGCGGCAGCCGGCCAGCTGGTGATGCTGCGGGCCACGAGCGACAGCGATGAACGCTGAGGCTCCCCAGCGCCTGCGGTTGCAGCTGCCGCGGGTGTTGCTCGATCCCGAGCAGGCTGATCTGCCCTGCGGCGACGCCGATGGCCTGCTGCCCGTGCAGCTGGAGATCGCTGCGGGGCGGATCGCGGCGATCTCCCCCCTCAGCGAGAGCCGTGATCTGCCCCTGGCCCTCACGCCGCCGGTGGATGCCCATGTGCACCTCGATAAGGCCTTCAGCTGGAGTGGGCACCCCAACCGCGAGGGCAGCCTGAACGCCGCCCTGGCGGCGAACCTGCAGGAAGGTGAGCGGCGCAGCGTGAGCGAGGTGCTGCAGCGCGGCGAGCGGGGCCTGGATCAGGCCTGGCGCTACGGCCTGCGGGCGCTGCGCAGCCATGTGGACAGCGGCGGTGCCGCGGCGGAGCCGAGCTGGGAGGCGCTGCTGGAGCTGCGGCAGCGCTGGCGCGATCGGCTGGATCTGCAGCTGGTGGCGCTCGTGCCCGTGGCCCACTGGAGCTCTGCCGCAGGTCGGCAGCTGGCGCGGCGCGTGGCCGCTGCCGGTGGTTTGCTCGGGGGCGTGCTCGGCCCTCCCTACCGGCACTCCCGGGCCGACCGCGCTGCCCTCGCCGCCTTGCTGCAGCTGGCCGATGAGCTCGGCTGTGGGGTGGACCTGCACATCGATGAAAGCGGCGAGGCGCCGGCCCTGGGTCTGCGCTTGCTGCTGGAGCAGCTCGAGCGCCGGCCCTGCTCGGTGCCGATCACCTGCAGCCACGCCAGCAGCATGGGCCTGCTGCCGGCGGCACCCCAGCGCCGGTTGGCGGAACGGCTGGCCCAGCAGCGCCTGGCGGTGGTGGCTCTGCCCACCACGAATTTCTGGTTGCTGGGGCGCCGCGGCGAGCGGGATCTGCCGCAGCGCCCGCTGGCGCCGCTGCGGCAGCTGCAGCGCGCTGGCGTGCCGGTGGCGGTGGGCGGCGACAACGTGCAGGACCCCTGGGATCCCGGCGGTGATGGCGATCCGCTGGAGCTGCTGCGCTTCACCTACCGCGCCTGCCACTGCCCGCCCTGGCAGCGGCAGGGCGTGATCCCGTTCACCACCGTGCCGGCTCAGCTGCTCGGCCTGGCCTGGGACGGCATCGTGCGCCGCGGAGCACCGGCGGATCTGCTGATCACCAGCGCCAGCAGCTGGAGTGAGCTGTTGGCCCGGCCGCCGCAGCGGCGCGTGCTGCGGGCCGGCCGCTGGCTGCCGCCGCCACCCACGCAGCAGCCTTCAGCGGCTCTTGCCAGCCTGGGGGTGTTCGCCACGCCCTGATCCACCGATGGATTCGCTGTTGCCCAGCGCGTTGCCGCAGCCGCTGCCTGCCCCGGCCACCCCTGTGCAACTCGAGGCCCTGGCTGCCGATCTGCGGGCTGCCGGATTGGAGCCGCTGCGCAGCAGCGGTGAGCTGGATCAGCTGGCGGCGGATGGCTTTGTGTATTCGCCGGTGCTGCAGCCGCTGCTGCAGGGGCGGCGGGCGCAGCTGGGGGTGCGGGCCGGCAGCAGCCAGGAGGTGCTGGCCGCGGCTGCTGCCTGTGCGCGCCATGGCGTGAGCCTCACCCTGCGCGGCGCCGGCACCGGCAACTACGGCCAGGCGATTCCGCTGGCGGGCGGGCTGGTGCTCGAGCTGAGCGGCATGCAGCGGCTGCTGGAGCTCGATCCCCGCAGTGGCGTGTTCACGGCTGAGGCGGGCATCCTGCTGGGCGATCTGGAGCAGCAGCTGCAGGCCCGCGGCCGCGAACTGCGCCTGCTGCCCAGCACCGTGCGCAGTTCTTCCCTGGCTGGTTATCTGGCCGGTGGTTCCAGCGGCATCGGATCGCTGCGCTGGGGGTTCCTGCGGGATCCGGGCCATCTGCTGGGCCTGGAGATCGTCACGGTGGAGGCCAACCCCCGGCTGCTGCAGCTGGATGCCGCCGAGGCGCTCGCCATCAATCACGCCTACGGCTGCAACGGCATCATCACCAGCGCCACCCTGGCCAGCGCTGCGGCGGTGGAGTGGCAGCAGCTCGTGCTGGAGTTCCCCCACTGGGAGCAGGCGCTCACGGCGGCGCAGCAGCTGCCCGCCACAGCGTTGCTGCTGAACATGCTCTGCGTGCTGGAGGCCCCGGTGGCCCGGTTGCTCCCGTGGCCCCAGGGCTGTCCGGCCGCCACGGGAACGGGGCATCGCCTGCTGCTCCTGGCAGCACCGGATGCGCTGCCGGCCCTGGAGGCGCTGCTCCCGCCCCTGGGGGGCACCCTGCTCTGGCAGGCCGCGCAGGGCACCAGCCGCGGCATCCCCCTGCGGGAGCTCTGCTGGAACCACACCACCCTGCATGCCCGCAGCCAGAACCCGGCGTTCACCTATCTGCAGCTGCTGCTGCCCCAGCCGGAGGCGCCGGCCCTGGCGGCCCTGCGTGAGCGCTGGGGCGACGACGTGCTCTGGCACCTGGAGGCGGTGCGGGCCCAGGGGCAGCAGCGCCTGGCCTGTCTGCCCCTGGTGCACTGGCGCGGCCATGAAGCCCTTGATGCCCTGATCACCCACGCCACGGATCTGGGCTGTCTGCTGTTCAACCCCCATGCGATCACGGTGGAGGACGGCGGCCTGGGCGGGGTGGATGCGGCGCAGGTGGCGGCCAAGGCCCGCCACGATCCCGCCGGCCTGCTCAACCCCGGCAAGCTGCGGGGCTGGCTGGAGCTGGCCTGAGGCTCAGGCTCAGCAGCCCAGGCTGGCGCGGGTATCGGCGCCGGTGGTGGGGTTGGTGCCGCGGGCGCTGAGGCAGAGCTGGCGCAGATCGGCCCGGTCGATCAGGGCGTCGCTGAAGTCGGCATCCGTTACATCAGCGCCGCTGAAGTTGGCGCCGGCGGCGATCACCCCCACCAGCAGCGCACCGCGCAGGTTGGTGTGGCTCATGTCCGTGCGGTCCATCAGCACATCGCTGAGGTCGGCGCCGCTGAAATCAGCCTCCGGGAAGGCCCCCTGCGTGAAGATCGCGCCGTGCAGGTCGGCGCCGGCGAAGCTCGCCCCCTTGCCCACCGCGCCGGCGAAGGAGGTGTTGGCCAGCTTCTGGCCGGAGAAGTCCTTGCCGCTCTGGTTGGTGAGCGTGTAATCCACCGTGTCCTGGAACAGGGCGCGATCCTGCAGGCCCACACCGGCGCTGGTGTCGAGCGCCTGGGCCGGCAGCGCGCCCAGCAGCAGCCACAGGCTGAGCAGGGCTCCCAGGAGCCAGCGGGCAGGGCGGCGGCAGGGCATGGCGGCGCGGGCGTCTGGTTTCAGTCTGTCGCTTCGAGCAGGGGCAGCAGCTCCGCCACCAGATAGAGCGAGCCGCAGGCCACCGGCAGCAGCGGCGAGTCCACCAGCCAGGCCAGCTGCTGGCGGAGGTCCTCATCGCCGGCCTGCATGGGATGGCCTGTGGCCTCCTCCAGTTCGGCCGCGCTCCAGCTGCTGTGTTCGGCCGGCAGGCGCACCACCCGCACCGGATCGCCCGGCCGCAGCAGGGTGCGCAGCAGCGCCGGCGCATCCTTGTGGCGCTGCATGCCGATCAGCCAGCGCCGTGGTTGGGCAGCGCCGTTGGCGCGATCGTTCTGATCGAGTTCCTGGCGCAGGGCGGTGGCGGCCGGTGGGTTGTGGGCGCCATCCAGCAGCAGCGGGCGCCCCTGAAAGCGGCGTTGATCCAGGCGACCGGGCCAGCGCGCCTGCCGCAGCCCCGCCGCGATGGCCGCGGCCGTGATCGGCCAGCCCCGCTCGGCCAGGGCTTCGGCCGCAGCGGCGGCCACAGCGGCGTTGAGCCGTTGCAGATCGCCCCGCAGCCCCAGGACAGGCCCTCCCTCCGCCGGCGGCGGCAGCGGTGCCACCCAGCGCAGCGGGCAGCCCAGCTGTTCGGCCTGCTGCCGCAGCACCTGGGCCGCCGCCGGTTCCTGGGGGCCGCTCACGGCCAGCCCTCCGGTGTGCAGAACACCGGCCTTCTCGCCGGCGATGGCCGCCAGGGTGGAGCCCAGGTGCTCGGTGTGATCGAGCCCGATGCTGGCGAAGGCGAGCACCTGGCGATCGGGGTGCACCGTGGTGGCATCGAGCCGGCCCCCCAGGCCCACCTCCAGCACCACCAGCTCGCAGCCGGCAGCGGCGAAGGCCTGCATCGCCGCGGCGGTGACCAGCTCGAAGGGGGTGAGGTTGTGGCGCAGGGCCAACGGCTGCAGTTCCTGCAACAGCCGCTGCAGCTCCGCTTCCCGGATCAGGCCATCCGGCAGGCGGATGCGCTCGCACCAGCTGAGCAGATGGGGGGAGGTGTACAGGCCGCAGCGGATGCCGGCTGCAGCGGCGATGGCATGCAGCATCGTGCTGATCGAGCCTTTGCCGTTGGTGCCGGCCACCTGCACCGCGGCGAAGCGGCGTTCGGGATGCCCCAGCTCGGCCAATGCTGCCTGCAGCCGCTCCAGGCCGAGGTCCACGCCCCGGCGGCTGAAGGGTGCGATCAGCTGGCTGAAGGGGTCGGTGTCTGGCACGCCAGCAGGGCCTGTTCCAGCCGTTTCACCGCAGTGCGGATGTGGCGGGGTTTGATCGTGAGCGGTGGCACGAAGCGCACCACGTTGCTGCCGGCGGGCACCAGCAGCAGGCCCTGCTCGATCGCCGCCTTCACCACATCGATGGCGGCGGGGCCGCCCTCGCGCAGCACCAGGCCCTGCAGCAAGCCCCAGCCGCGTGAGCCTTCCACCAGCTCTGGGTGGCGGGCTGCCAGCGCGTTCAGCTGTTGCTGCAGCAGGGCACCCATCGCTTCGGCATGGGCCGGCAGGTTGCGGCGCACCAGCTCTTCGGCCACGGTGAGCCCCGCCCGGCAGGCCATCGGATTGCCGCCGAAGGTGCTGGCGTGTTCGCCCGGCCGCAGCAGATCGGCGGAGGCTTTCACGCACAACGCCCCGATCGGGAAGCCGCCCCCCAGGCCCTTGGCCAGGGTGAAGGCATCGGGCTCCACCCCCAGCTTCTGATAGCCCCAGAGCCGCCCCGTGCGGCCCACGCCCACCTGCACCTCATCGAAGATCAGCAGGATGTTGTGCTGATCGCAGAGCTCGCGCACGCGGCGGAAGAAGGCCGGATCGCCGGGGTTCACGCCGCCCTCGCCCTGCAGGGGCTCGAGCATCACCGCGGCCACGCGCGGGCCATCCTTCTCGCACTCAGCCAGCAGCGCTTCGAAGGCGGCGGTGTCGTTGTAGGGGAAGTAGCGGAAACCCTGCACCATCGGCTCGAAGCCCTGGTGGTACTTGGGCTGGCCCGTGGCGGTGACCGCCGCCAGGGTGCGACCGTGAAAGCTGGCCTGGGCCGTGAGGATCAGCGGGCCGGCAGCGCTGCTGATGCCGCGCCCCTGGTGCCCATGCTTGCGGGCCAGCTTGATCGCACCTTCATTGGCCTCGGCGCCGGAATTGCAGAAGAACACCGCATCGGCGCAGCTGTTGGCCGTGATCCAGGCCGCCAGCTGCTCCTGCTCGGGAATGCGATAGAGATTCGAAACGTGCTGGAGCTTGCGCAGCTGCCGGTTCAGGGCCCGCCGCATCACCGGGCTGCTGTGGCCGAGGGTGCACACGGCAATGCCGGCCACGCCATCGAGATAGCGGCGGCCCTGGCTGTCCCACACCCACACGCCTTTGCCACGCACCAGTTCGAGCGGAAAGCGCCCGTAGGTGTTCATCACCGCCGAAGCGGTGGGCGTCTGCTGAGGGGGAAGTGTCATAGGAGCGGTGGGACTTGAACCCACATGCCCGAAGGCGCTCGATTTTGAGTCGAGTCCGTCTACCAATTCCGGCACGCTCCCGCGGGACCGACTCTAGTGGCCGGCCTTCAGCCCACGCGCCGGATCGAAGCGCCGACGCGGTTGAGCTTGCCCTCGAAATCGGCATAGCCGCGATCGAGATATTCCAGGCCCTGCACTGTGGTGATGCCATCAGCGGCGAGACCCGCCAGCACCATGGCGGCCGAGGCGCGCAGATCGCTGCCCTGCACCGGCGCCCCGCTGAGCTGGGCCACGCCCTCCACGAAGGCCGTGCTGCCCTGCACGCGGATGGCGGCGCCCATCCGCTGCAGTTCCGCCACATGCTGCAGGCGGTTCTCAAAGATGTTTTCGGTGATCACGCTGGTGCCCTTCGCGGTGGCCAGCAGGCTCATGAACGGCGCCTGCAGGTCGGTGGGGAAGCCGGGGAACGGTTGCGTGCGCAGATCCACGGCCTGGATGTCCTCGGCGCTGATCGTCACCTGGGTGCCATCCACCTTCAGGCGGCAGCCCGCCTCCTCCAGCTTGGTGAGCACGGCGCCGAGGTGATCGGTGATCACCGGGCCCACCGTGAGGGTGGAGCGGGTGATCGCGGCGGCCAACAGGAAGGTGCCGGCTTCGATCCGGTCGGGGATCACGGCGTAATCAGCGCCGTGCAGGCGCTCCACGCCCACCACCGTGATTGTGGGTGTGCCGGCGCCGCGCACCTTGGCGCCCATGGCCAGCAGCAGGCCCGCCAGATCCACCACCTCCGGTTCGAGCGCGGCGTTCTCAATCACCGTTTCGCCCTCGGCCAGGGCGGCGGCCATCATCAAGGTTTCGGTGGCGCCAACGCTGGGGCAGTCGAGGTGGATGCGGCCGCCCTTGAGCCGGTGGCCGCGGCCGGGCACCACGGCAGACACCACACCGTGCTCGATCGTCACCTGTGCGCCGAGGGCCTTCAGCCCCTTCACGTGCTCCACCACCGGGCGGGTGCCGATCTGGCAGCCGCCGGGCAGCGGCACCCGGGCGATGCCGAGCCGGGCCAGCAGCGGGCCGATGCAGAAGAAGCTGGCCCGCAGGCTGTTCACCAGCTCATAGGGCGGGGCCGACTGGCTCAGCCCCGAGCCGTTCATCTCCAGCGTTTCATTGGTGTGCCGCACCGAGATGCCGAGGGAGCTGAGGATCTCGGCCATCCCCTGGATGTCCGTGAGCGGCGGCACGTTGCGCAGCCGCAGCTGGCCCTCGGTGAGCAGGCTGGCCGCCATCAGCACCAGGGCGGAGTTCTTGGCGCCGCTGACGCGCAGCTCTCCCGAAAGGCGACGGTTGCCGGCGATCTCCAGTTGCGGATTGAGAATCTGCTGAGACGGGGCAACGGCTACGGTCATGGCTACGGGTGTCCCGCCTTCGGGGCCTCATCCTGACAATCGGTTCTGAGACCGGCAAGACGTCCGGCCCCTGAACTGGCTTCATCCGGGTCTCTCCCGGGGCCTCGCCCCTGATGGGGTACATTTCCGGGGTCGCCGACGCGACACTCGCCAGCCCACGCGGATGTGGCGGAATTGGTAGACGCGCTAGTTTCAGGTACTAGTGGCAGCAATGTCGTGGGAGTTCAAGTCTCCCCATCCGCACTGCTGAAGCCTCCCTCCCTGCGAGGGGGGCTTTTTTGTTGCTTCGCTTGTTTTGCTTGCTGTGGATCCAGCCCTGTTGTCAGGCTGATCGGCAAGTCAGCTGCATCACCACAGCTGCTTTCATCCTTGTTGCTGCGCCCTCGCGATGCTCGTTCTCAAGATCACCAATGCTCCTGAGGTGGTTGCCTCGAAGATCGGTCGTTTTCTGGAGGCGCTGACGCCGGACTCCCTCGATGAGAAGACCGTGGAGGACGTGATCATCAAGGAGCTGATCAGCAACCTCACAGCCGAGGGCCTCAAGGGCGAGGTGGCCGCGGTGCGCGGCATCGAGTTGAAGGACAGCACCCTGGAGGTGGGCGATGGTCTGCACGTGCGGCGCCACGAAACCTTCTGATGGAGCTGATCACCAGCCGCCGCAACCCTCTGGTGGCCCGGCTGCGGGCTCTGCATCAGCCGAAGGGGCGCCGTGAGCAGGGCTTGCTGCTGCTGGAAGGCACGCATCTGTTGCAGGAGCTGATCCGGCTCGGGCTGCGGCCGCAGCAGTTGCTCGCCACACCGGCCTGGCTGGAACGCCATGGCGGCCTGATCGATCAGGCCGGCTGGCCGCTGCAACCGGTGGGTGAGGAGGTGCTGGCCGCTGTGGCCACCACCGACAGCCCCGATGGCGTGGTGGCCACCCTGCAGCGTGCGCTTCTGCCTCAGGCCGGGGGGCGGGGCCGCTTCGTGCTGGCCCTCGATCAACTGCAGGATCCCGGCAACCTCGGCACCTTGCTGCGCACGGCCCTGGCCGCTGGCGTGGATGAGGTGTGGCTGGGGGGCGGCGCTGATCCGCTTCAGCCGAAGGTGCTGCGTGCTTCAGCCGGTGCCGCCTTGGCGCTGCCGCTGCTGCGCCTGCCCGAGCGGCTCGATCTGCAGCCGCTGCTGGAGCAGGCGGCAGCGGCCGGCCGGCAGCTGGTGGCCACCCTGGTGGATCCCGCTGCTCAGCCCTACTGGCAGCTCGACTGGAGCCAGCCCACGGTGTTGCTGCTCGGCAATGAGGGGGCTGGTCTTCATGGCGATCTGGCGGCGATGGCCAGCCATCGGGTCACCATCCCCCACAGCGCCGCGGTGGAATCGCTGAATGTGGCGGTGGCGGCGGCTCCGTTGCTGCTGGAGCGTTGGCGCCAGGGCCTGAATGCCGCAGCGGGGGCCTGACAGGGGAGAATGCCCGCCAACTGCGCAGGGCATTCGGTGACGGACGGCAGCTTCGATTTTGATGTGATCGTGATCGGCGCCGGCTATGGCGGCTTCGATGCCGCCAAGCACGCTGCCGAGCACGGGCTGCGCACCGCCATCATCGAAAGCCGCGACATGGGCGGCACCTGCGTGAACCGCGGCTGCGTGCCCTCCAAGGCGCTGCTCGCCGCCAGCGGTCGCGTGCGCGAGCTGGCTGATGCCGAGCACCTCAAGGGCTTCGGCATCCATGCCGCCCCGGTGCGCTTCGAGCGCCAGAAGATCGCCGATCACGCCAACCAGCTGGTGGCCACGATCCGCGGCAACCTCACCAAAACCCTGGAGCGTGCCGGCGTCACGATCATCCGCGGCACAGGCCGCCTGGAGGGCCCCCAGAAGGTGGGCGTGCGTGAGATCAACGGCGTGGATCGGGTGCTCTCCGGCCGCGACGTGATCATCGCCACCGGCTCTGATCCCTTCGTGCCCCCGGGCATCGAAACCGACGGCCGCACCGTGTTCACCAGCGATGAGGCGGTGAGCCTCGAATGGCTGCCCCGCTGGCTGGCGATCGTCGGCAGTGGCTACATCGGCCTGGAATTCGCCGATGTGTACACGGCTCTGGGCTGTGAAGTGACGATGATCGAGGCCCTGGATCGGGTGATGCCCACCTTTGATCCCGATATCGCCAAGATCGCCGCCCGCAACCTGATCGATGGCCGCGACATCGACGCCCGCTCCGGGGTGCTGGCCAAGTCGATCAAGCCCGGTGCGCCGGTGCAGATCGAGCTGGTGGATATGCAGACCCGTGAGCCCGTGGAAACCCTGGAGGTGGATGCGGTGCTGGTGGCCACCGGCCGCGTGCCCAGCAGCAAGGGCCTGAATCTGGAGGCCTGCGGCATTGAAACCAACCGCGGCTTCATCCCGGTGGACGATCAGCTGCGCGTGCTGGTGAACGGCGCCCCGGTTCCCCACCTCTGGGCCGTGGGTGATGTGACCGGCAAGATGATGCTGGCCCACACCGCTGCCGCCCAGGGCACCGTGGCCGTGGACAACATCCTGGGCCACCCGCGCGCGATCGATTACCGCTCCATCCCCGCGGCCACCTTCACCCACCCCGAGATCAGCTCGGTGGGCCTCAGCGAAGCCGATGCCAGGGAGCTGGCGGCCAAGGATGGTTTTGAGCTGGGCAGTGTGCGCAGCTACTTCAAGGCCAACTCCAAGGCTCTGGCTGAGCTGGAGAGCGATGGCCTGATGAAGCTGCTGTTCAACAAGAGCACCGGCGAGGTGCTCGGCGCCCACATCTATGGCCTGCATGCCGCTGATCTGATCCAGGAGATCGCCAACGCCGTGGCCCGCCGCCAGAGCGTGAAGCAGCTGGCCAATGAGGTGCACACCCACCCCACCCTGAGCGAAGTGGTGGAAGTGGCCTACAAGCAGGCCGCCATGGCCGTTGCTGCCTGATTCATTCCTCGACAAACGCGCATCAACTGCATGGAGATCCGTCGCCGGCCGCCGAACCCCAAGGTGAAGGTGGCCCACCTGGAATACGCCATCCCGCACGAGGAGAGCGAACCGCGCAACATCCTCGAGAAGATCGTCTGGGCCAAGGACCGCGAAGTGGCGGTTGCCCGTGAGCGGGTGAGCCTCGATCAGCTGAAGAAACAGGTGGCTGCTCTGCCGGCCACCCGTGATGTCCTCGCTGCGCTCAAGGCGGCCTGCCGTAAGCCCGCAGTGATCGCCGAGGTGAAGAAAGCAAGCCCCAGCAAGGGCGTGATCCGGGAGGATTTCGATCCGGAAGCGATCGCCCGCAGCTATGCGGCCGGCGGTGCCAGCTGCCTCTCGGTGCTCACCGATAAACAGTTCTTCCAGGGCGGCTTCGAGGTGCTGGTGCAGGTGCGCCAGGTGGTGGAGTTGCCCCTGCTCTGCAAGGACTTCATCCTCACTCCCTATCAGCTGTATCAGGCCCGCGCCGCCGGCGCCGATGCCGCGCTGCTGATTGCCGCGATCCTCACGGATCAGGACATGACCTACCTGCTCAAGGTGGCCCAGAGCCTGGGGCTCACCGTGCTGGTGGAGGTGCACGACGCCGCTGAACTCGAGCGGGTTCTGGCCCTCGATGGCGTGCAGCTGATCGGCATCAACAACCGCAACCTCGCCACGTTCGACACCGATCTGGCCACCACCGAGCAGCTCACCGCGCGCTACGGCGAGCAGATCCGCGCCAAGGGCTGCCTGCTGGTGAGCGAATCCGGCCTGTTCACGCGCGACGACCTCGATCGTGTGCAGAGCGCCGGCGCCGATGCGGTGCTGGTGGGCGAATCGCTGATGCGCCA
>CAJXSQ010000029.1 GCA_913061215.1 uncultured Synechococcus sp.
CCACCGTGGTGCACTCCTTCGCCGAAATCGATCAGCTGCTCGAAGCCGCCGGCAGCCAGGCGGGATAATCGGCCCTTGCTACCCCCCGGCGCCGTGACCGCCAGCTCTGCGCCCGAAACCACCGCTCAGCCCTCCTACAAGGACACGCTCAACCTGCTGCAGACGCCCTTCTCGATGCGGGCGAACGCCAAGGTGCGCGAACCGGAGATCCAGGCTTTCTGGGCGGAGCTGCAGCTCTATGAGCGGTTGAGCCAGAGCAATCCCGGCGAAAGCTTCACCCTGCACGACGGCCCCCCCTATGCCAACGGGGCCCTGCATGTGGGCCACGCCCTCAACAAGATCCTCAAGGACATCATCAATAAAACGGCCCTGCTGCAGGGGAAGCGGGCCCGCTTCATCCCGGGCTGGGACTGCCACGGCCTGCCGATCGAGCTGAAGGTGCTGCAGGGCCTCAAGGGCAGCGAGCGCGCCGAGCTCACCCCGCTCACCCTGCGGCAGAAAGCCCACGCCTACGCCCTCGAGCAGGTGGAGGGCCAGAAGGCCGGCTTCCGCCGCTGGGGCATCTGGGCCGATTGGGATCAGCCCTACCTCACCCTGCAGAAGAGCTACGAAGCCGCGCAGATCGGGGTGTTCGGCGCCATGGTGCTGGCCGGCCACATCTACCGGGGCCTCAAGCCCGTGCACTGGAGCCCCAGCTCCCGCACGGCCCTGGCGGAGGCCGAGCTGGAGTATCCCGACGGCCACACCTCCCCCAGCCTCTACGTGGCCTTCCCGGCGGTGGAACTGCCCGAAGGCCTGGCCGCCCAGCTGAACAGCGCCGGCCTCAGCCCTGAAGCCGCCACGGCAGCCGGTGGCCTGGCGGTGGCGATCTGGACCACCACCCCCTGGACCCTGCCGGCCAACCTGGCGGTGTCGGTGAACGAACGGCTGGACTACGCCATCTGTGCTGTAGCCCCCCGCGGCGAGAACGCCGCTCCCGCCGCCAGCCACCTGGTGGTGGCCGCCGAACTGCGCGAGAGCCTCGAGGCCAGCCTGGGGCTGGAGCTCACGCCCCTGCTCACGCTGAAAGGGGCCGCGCTCGAAGGCCTCGTTTACCGCCACCCGCTGCTGGAGCGCACCAGCGCGGTGGTGATCGGTGGCGACTACATCACCACGGAAGCCGGCACCGGCCTGGTGCACACCGCGCCCGGCCACGGTGTGGACGACTTCAACACCGGCAAGAAATACGGCCTGCCGGTGCTTTGCCCGGTGGATGAGGCCGGCAACCTCACCGCCGAAGCCGGCCCCTTCGCGGGCACCAACGTGCTCAAGGACGCCAACCCCACGATCATCGCGGCCCTGGAAGGCACCGGCCTGCTGCTCAAGCAGGAGCGCTACGAACACCGCTACCCCTACGACTGGCGCACCAAGAAGCCCACGATCTTCCGCGCCACCGAACAGTGGTTCGCCTCCGTGGAGGGCTTCCGCAGCGCCGCGCTGGAGGCGATCGCGCAGGTGGAGTGGCTGCCGGCCAGCGGCCGCAACCGCATCGAGGCGATGGTGAGCGAGCGGGGCGACTGGTGCATCAGCCGCCAGCGCACCTGGGGCGTGCCGATCCCTGTTTTTTATCACCGCGAAACCGGTGAGGTGCTGCTCAACGACGCCACCCTCAGCCACATCCAGGGCCTGATCGCCGAGCACGGCGCCGATGTGTGGTGGGAGCGCGATGAGGCCGGTCTGCTGCCCGCGGACTACGCCGCCGAAGCCGCTCAGTGGCGCAAAGGCACCGACACGATGGACGTGTGGTTCGACTCCGGCTCCTCCTGGGCCGGCGTGCTGGGCGGCATCGCGGGCGGCGAGAGCCGTGCTCCCGAGCTCCACTACCCCGCCGACCTTTATCTCGAAGGCAGCGATCAGCACCGCGGCTGGTTCCAGAGCAGCCTGCTCACCTCCGTGGCTGTGAACGGCCACGCCCCCTACAAACGGGTGCTCACCCACGGCTTCACCCTCGATGAGAAGGGCCGCAAGATGAGCAAATCCCTGGGCAACGTGGTGGATCCCGCGGTGCTGGTGGAGGGCGGCAAGAACCAGAAGCAGGATCCCGCCTACGGCGCCGATGTGCTGCGCCTGTGGGTGAGCTCGGTGGATTACTCCGCCGATGTGCCCCTGGGCCCGGGGATCGTGAAGCAACTGGCGGATGTGTACCGCAAGGTGCGCAACACCGCCCGCTACCTGCTGGGCAACCTGCACGATTTCGATCCGGCCCGCGATGCCGTGCCCTATGCCGAGCTGCCGCTGCTCGATCAGTGGATGCTGCAGCGCACCGCCGCCCTGATCGACAGCGTGAGCGGAGACTTTGAGCGCTTCGAGTTCTACCGCTTCTTCCAGGCGCTGCAGAACTTCTGCGTGGTGGACCTCTCCAACGTCTACCTCGACATCGCCAAGGACCGCCTCTACGTGAGCGGTGCTGCCGACTTCCGCCGCCGCAGCTGCCAGACCGTGCTCGCCCTGGTGGTGGAGCGCCTGGCGGGCCTGATCGCACCGGTGCTCTGCCACATGGCGGAAGACATCTGGCAGAACCTGCCCTATGCGGTGCCGGAGCGCTCGGTGTTCGAGCGGGGCTGGCCCAGCGCACCGGCCGAATGGCGCCGCGCCGAGCTGGAAACGCCGATGGAGCAGATCCTGGCGCTGCGTGCCCTGGTGAATCGTCAGCTGGAGAGCTGCCGCAGCGGCGGCCAGCTGGGCGCCTCGCTGGAAGCGCAGGTGCAGCTGGAGCTGGCGGAAGGCGCGGAAGCCACCGCCCAAGCGCTGGGCTGGTTGCAGGCCTCAGCCCACCCGAGCGTCGACAACCTGGCCGACTGGCTGCTGGTGTCGGCCCTGCAGCAGGGCGGCAATGCCCCCGCCGAGGTGCTGGCGGAAGCCAGCGAGGCCGGCCTCACGGTGCGGATCGCCAAGGCCACCGGGGAGAAGTGCGAGCGCTGCTGGCACTACGAAACCGACATCGGCCAGCACAGCAGCCACCCCACCCTCTGCGGCCGATGCGTGACAGTGCTGAGCTGATTGCCAGGCTGGGGCTCAGCCCCCACCCCGAGGGCGGCCACTTCCGCGAGACCTACCGGGCCACGGAACAGGTGAGCACGCCATGGGGGCCCCGGGCCGCCAGCACCGCCATCCTGTTTCTGCTGCAGGCCGGTGAACGCTCCCACTGGCATCGCATCCGCTCCGACGAGGCCTGGCATTTCCATGGCGGCGGTGGCCTGCTGATTCACGAGCTGAGCCCCGCCGGCGACGCCCGCACCACGCAGCTGGGCATGGATCTGGCCGGTGGCGAACAACCGCAGCATGTGGTGCCGGCAGGCCACTGGTTCGCGGCTGAACCCGCAGCGGATAGCCCCTGGAGCCTGGTGAGCTGCACGGTGGCACCCGGCTTTGCCTTCAGCGATTTCGAACTGGCCAGCAGCGCCCAGCTGGAACCCCACGCTGCTGTGCTCACGCCGCTGTGCGGCGACTGGCGCCGCTTCTGCGTGAACGGCTGAGGCCGGCTCCTCAGCCCCAGGCCGCCGGATCCAGCAGCTGCTCGGGCGGGATTGGACCCGCCAGGCGCTGCTCCGCGGCTGGATTCAAGGGGCCCTGCAGCAATTCAGCCATCTCCACGCGAGCTTCGGCAGGCAGGGCCGGCTGATCGGGATCAAAGGCGGTGGGATGGCTGACGCTGCTGGAGAAGCCGCGGAAGATCAGCAGCTCAAAGGGTTCCCAGCCAGCGGCCGCCGGCAGCTCACCGCTGAGGCGCACCACCCGATCGGGCCGCAGGCGGCTGAGCTCCTCCAGGCGGGCCAGCAGTTCGGCAACGGGCACGGGCGTTGCCTCCTCAGAACCCACCGGCCACGCGGCCCTGCTTGGGCAGCCGCACCAGCAGCCACTGCAGCAGGCCCACCACATAGGCCACCAGGGCCACGTAGCCCACAAACGCCGCGATCGTGCCGGTCCAGCTGCCGCCGAAGAGGAAATGGAACACGCCGGCCACACCACCGTGGAGATCGTCGGGCGCCTCCAGCCACACGCGGCAGATCGGCCGGGCCACACCACCCCGCACACAATCGAGGGCCCGGGCACTGAGCAGAGCACCGAGAACGCCGAACACGCTCAACCCCCAGCGCCAGGCCCGCACCACATAGGGCAGCGGCCGCCAGGGGGGCAGATCGTCCAGTTCCTCATTGAGATCCACCCAGAACCACAGGCTCACCACCACCAGCAGCTGGGCGATGAACCCCAGCAGATAGCCCAGGGGACGGTTGTCGGTGAGCAGGAGCACCGTGATCAGCAGCAGGCTGGCCACCTTCCAGTAGATGCCCATCAGGCGCACCAGGGCCCGCTCCTGCTTGATCGCCGCCCAGATCAGCAGCACCAGCGGCAGGCCCACGGCGAACACCGCCGCCAGGCGGTAGTCGAGCCAGACGAGTGTGCGGTAGAGCAGCAGGTCTGGCACGCAACGGTGGTCGGCAAGCCGCCATTATCCGCGTCCTGGATCACCCTGCAGCAGCTGTAGGGTCCAGCGATGGCCCGGATGTTCCGTCTTCCCCGCTTGCTACCGGCATCCTTCACTCCGCTGGTGGCTCCGCTGCTGCGGAACCGCCGCACACCGCAGGCGCGCTGCGTCACGGCCCTCAGCAATCAGCCAGCCCTGGAAGCCGCCGTTCAGGATCTGAGCCGGCAGCTGCGCCAGGGCGGCCAGCGCGGCACGGCCGATCTGGCCCTGGTGTTCTGCTCCACGGCCTACGCCACCGACCTGCAACGGCTGTTGCCGCTGCTGCGCCAGGCCATTCCCAGCCGCCACTGGATCGGCTGCGCCGGCGGTGGCGTGGTTGGCACCGATGCCGAGGGCCGCCCCCATGAACTGGAGCATCAGCCCGGCATCAGCGTCAGCCTGTTTCACCTCCCCGGCAGCGACCTGCAGCTGTTTCACCTGGAGGCCGGCGGTCTGCCCGACCTCGATGGCCCCAGCCAGCACTGGGTGGACTGGGTGGGCGCCCAGCCGGAGGGAGCCCACTCGATGCTGCTGTTCATCGATCCGGGCTGCCCGGCGATCAACGATCTGATCAGCGGCCTCGATTACGCCTATCCCGCCGCGGCCAAGGTGGGTGGCATCGCCGGCCAGCACAACGCCAGCCACGGCTCGCTGCTGCTCGACGACCGCGTGGTGGAGGGAGCTGTGGGCTGCCTGATCAGCGGTGCCTGGCGGATTGAGCCGGTGGTGGCCCAGGGCTGCCGTCCGATCGGCCCGGTGTTTGAAGTGGAGCAGGCGGAGCGCAACGTGGTGCAGCGGCTCAGCGATGGCCGGCAGCAGGGCACACCGGTGGCGTGCCTGCAGGCGATCCTGGAGGAGCTCAGCCCGGAGGAGCGCGAACTGGTGCGCCACTCGCTCTTCCTCGGGGTGGCCAAGAACAGCTTCCAGCTCAGCGGGGGCGACGGTGCCGACGACTCCGCCTTCCTGGTGCGCAATCTGATCGGCGTGGATCCCCGCACCGGCTCGGTGGCCGTGGGCGAACGGCTGCGCGTGGGCCAACGCGTGCAGTTCCAGCTGCGCGATGCCAACGCCTCGCGCCAGGAGCAGCGCCAGCTGCTCAGCCGGCAACGCCGCCGGGAAGCGGAACCTCTGGCGGCCCTGCTGTTTGCCTGCCTGGGCCGCGGCGAGGGCCTCTACGGCCAACCCGATGGCGACGTGAACGCCTGCCGCGAGCAGTTTGCAGCGGTGCCGGTGGCCGGCGCCTTCTGCAATGGCGAGATCGGGCCGGTGGCCGGCGCCACCCATCTGCACGGCTACACCGCCAGCTGGGGCTTCCTCGTGCCCAACACCACCACCGACTGAGCCGCATGGTGCGTCAGCACGTCAACCCTCTCAGCCGCTTCTTCCAGCTGCCGCTGGAACTGCCAGCACCCGCTGAGCTGTTCGCCGAGCCGGATCAACCGATCCATCTCGACATCGGCTGCGCCCGCGGCCGCTTCCTGCTGGAGCTGGCGCAGCAGCAACCCGCGGTGAATCACCTGGGCGTGGAGATCCGCCGGCCCCTGGTGAGCGCCGCCGAGGCCGATCGCGAGGCCCTTGGCCTCGGCAACCTCCGCTACCTGTTCTGCAACGCCAATGTGAGCCTCGAGGCCTGGCTGGCGGCGCTGCCGCCGGGCCAGCTGGAGCTGGTGTCGGTGCAGTTCCCGGATCCCTGGTTCAAGAAGAAGCACCACAAGCGCCGGGTGCTGCAACCGGCGCTGCTGCTGGCGATCGCCGCGGCCCTGGCGCCGGGCCGGCGCCTGTTCATCCAGAGCGATGTGCTGGCGGTGATCGAACCGATGGTGGCCCTCTGCGAAGCCAGCGGCTGCTTCAGCCGCCCCGCCGCTGACGCACGCCCCTGGCGGGCCGATAACCCCCTGCCGCTGCCCACCGAACGGGAGCGCTATGTGCTCGCGCAGCAGCTGCCGGTGTATCGCGTGCTCTACGAACGCAACGAAGCACCCCTGCCGGAGCTGCAGGTGCTGGAGCAAGCGCTGGAAGCCGCCGATAATCCGCTCGATTCCGCACCCTCTCCGGCATGAGCCAGGCCCCGGCGCCGTGTCCCCCCTGGCTGCTGCGCTGGCAGGGGCTGCTGGCGGGCCATGCCGCCGGACCACTCGCTTCCCGCTTCAGCCTGCTGGCGGGCCTGGTGCTCTGCGCCCTGATGGCCGCCCTGCCGGTGGTGACCCGGGCGGGCCTGAGCCTGCTGATCCTGGCGGCTGGGGCCTTGTGGGTGCTGTGGGCCCTGTGCACACCGCCGGGGCGCATCGGCGGCATCAGCGGCTGGCTGCTGCTGATGCTGGGCATCGCTGTGCTGGCCACCGGGTTCTCGCCGGTGCCGATGGCGGCTGTGAAGGGCCTGCTCAAGCTGGTGAGCTATCTGGGCGTCTACGCCCTGATGCGGCAGCTGCTGGCCACGGCACCGCAGTGGTGGAACCGGATCGTGGCGGCGCTGCTGGCCGGTGAACTGCTCAGCTCCGTGCTGGCGATCCGCCAGCTCTATGGCGACACCACCGAACTGGCCCGCTGGGCTGATCCCAACTCCGTGGCCGACGGCACGATCCGCGTGTACGGCCCGCTGGAGAACCCCAATCTGCTGGCGGGCTATCTGATCCCGATCCTGCCGCTGGCGCTGGTGGCCCTGCTGCGCTGGCGCCGCTGGCCCCAGCGTCTGTTCGCCGCGGCCTGCCTGGGCCTGGGCAGCGCAGCCCTGTTCCTCAGCTACAGCCGCGGCGGCTGGCTGGGCATGCTGGCGGCCCTGGGCGCCGCCGTGCTGCTGCTGGTGCTGCGGCAGACCCGCCACTGGCCCACCCTCTGGCGCCGCCTGTTCCCGCTGCTGCTGCTGGCCGGGGCCGCCGCCGCGCTTGCCCTGGCCGTGACCCAGATCGAGCCGCTGCGCATCCGCGTGATGAGCCTGCTGGCCGGCCGCCAGGACAGCTCCAACAACTTCCGCATCAACGTGTGGCTGGCGGCGATCGAGATGATCCAGGACCGGCCCTGGCTGGGGATCGGCCCGGGCAACAGCGCCTTCAACCTGATCTATCCGCTCTACCAACAGCCCAAGTTCAACGCCCTCAGCGCCTATTCGGTGCCGCTGGAGCTGCTGGTGGAGGGCGGTGTGCCCAACCTGCTGGCGGGGCTGGGGCTGCTGGGTGCCAGCATCCGCGCCGGCTGGGCCCAGCTGAAAGGCGAATCGAGCTGGGCCCTTCCGGCCCTCGCTTCCCTGGCGGCCATCGCCGGCCTGTGCATGCAGGGCGCCACAGACACGATCTTCTTCCGGCCGGAGGTGCAGCTCAGCGGCTGGTTCTGCCTGGCCACCCTCAGCGTGAGCCGGGATGAGCGCCCCTGAGCCGCAGCAACGGCCGCTGATCGCCGGTTTCGATGCCGGCCAGACCCACACCACCTGCCGGCTGGCCTGGCTGAAGGCCGATGGAAGCTGGGAGCACCTGAGCGAAGGGCAAGGGCCCGGCGTGTGTCACCTGGCCGCTGCTCAGGGGCCGCAGCGGTTCAGCGCTGCGCTGCGCGACAGCCTGGCGGCTGCCCAGCGGATCGGCGGGCTCCCCGAGGGCACGCCGCTGAGCGCCGCCGGCGTGGGTGCCAGCGGCATCGAGGCCAACAGCACCGTGCAAAGCGATGGGGAAAGGCTGGCGGCCGCAGCCCTGCAGCTGCCCGCCCAACGGCTGGCCGTGGTGGGCGATGAGCGCACCGCCCTGGCCGGTGCCTTCAACGGCCAGGCGGGGATCCTGGTGATCAGCGGCACCGGCTGCATCGCCATCGGCAGCGATGGCCGGGGCCGGCTGCACCGCTGCGGCGGCTGGGGCTGGCTGCTCGATGGCGCCGGCTCAGCGATGGACATCGGCCGCGACGGCCTGGCCCTGAGCGTGCAGATGGCGGACGGCCGCCTGCCGGAAACGGCCCTGCGCCCGCGGCTCTGGCAGGCCCTCGGCGCCGACTCGGCCCAGGCGGTGAAGGCTGCCGTGGTGGAGGCCGGCTTCGGGGCCGCGGGCTTCGCGCGGCTGGCACCGGTGGTGGATCAGCTCGCCAGCGAGGGCGATCCCCAGGCCAGTGCCGTGATCGAGCGCTCAGGCGCAGCTCTGGCCGCGATGGTGCACACGATCGCCCAGACCCTCGAGCTCGCGCAGCCCGCCGTGTGCGGGGTGGGCGGCGCCCTGCGGCATCTCAGCGCTCTGCAGGTGGCGTTTGCCGCGGGGCTGCGCTCTCAGCTGCCAGGCGTGCAACTGCAGGATCCGGCCGGCGATGCCTGCGCAGGGGCCCTCAGCCTGGCGGCTCAGGCGGCGTTGAGATAGGTGTCGGCCAGCTGGGCCAGATGCTGGCTCCAGTGCTCCACCGCCTCGGGCTCCGCCGCCTCCACCATCACCCGCAGCAGCGGTTCGGTGCCGCTGGCGCGCACCAGCACGCGGCCGCTGCCGGCCATGGCCGTTTCGGCTGCCTGCACCGCCTCCCGCAGCGGCGTGCAGCCCTCCCAGCCGGTGCGGCGGGCCCGATCGGGCACCGTCACATTCACCAGCTTCTGGGGATAGGGCTGGAAGCTGCTGTCCATCCAGTCGGCCAGGGAGCCGCCGCTGGCCTGGATCAGGGTGGCCACCTGCAGGGCCGTGAGCAGGCCATCGCCGCTCATGCCATGGCGGGCCGAAAGGATATGGCCGGATTGCTCGCCGCCCAGCCCGGCGCCCAGCTGCTCCATCGCCGCATGCACGTATTGATCGCCCACGGCGGTGCGCTCCAGCACGCCGCCTGAGGCCTGCCAGGCCCGCTCGAAGCCCAGGTTGCTCATCACCGTGGCCACGATGCGGTTGTCCGGCAGGGCGCCATCGCGCATCAGGGCCTGCCCCCAGAGGTAGAGCACCTGATCGCCATCCACCACCCGGCCGCGGCCATCCACCGCCAGCATCCGATCGGCATCGCCATCGAAGGCGAAGCCCATCGCCGCACCCTGCTCCAGCACGGCAGCGCGCAGCGGCTCGAGATGGGTGCTGCCGCAGCCCTGGTTGATGCGGCTGCCGTCCGGCGTGCCGTGCAGCACGGTGAGCTCGGCACCGAGATCGCGGAACAGCGCCGCACCGCAGCGGGTGGCCGAACCCCAGCACAGATCGAGCACGATGCGGCAGCCATCGAGGCGCGCCCCCGCCACGCTCTCCAGCAGCCGCTGCTGATAGGCCTCCACCAGATCCGGGCGCGGCTCCTGCCGGCCCACCCCGCGGAAACCGCTCTGGTCGGCCTCGCCGTGCAGGCCGGCCTCGATCGCCGCCTGCTGCTCCTTGCCGAGCTTGGCGCCGCAGGCGCCGAACACCTTGATGCCGTTGTCGTGCGGGGGGTTATGGCTGGCCGACACCATCAGGCCGCCGCTGGCACCGAGCTGGCGGATCGCCCCCGGCACCGCCGGGGTGGGGCAGAGACCCAGATCGCACACATCACGGCCGGCGGCGGTGAGCCCGGCCGCCAGGGCCGCCACCAGCATCGGGCCGCTGCTGCGGGAATCGCTGCCCAGCACGATCGGGCCGCCACCGGGCAACACCTGGCCGCACCAGTAGCCCAGCTGCAGCGCCAGAGCGGGGGTGATCAACGTGCCCACCCGGCCGCGGATGCCGTCGGTGCCGAAGGCGGCTGTGCCTGGCGGCAGCGGCGCTCCCAGGGGGAACGCGGCCAGGGAATCTGCAGCCGTTCCGGCCATCACAACCATGCACCCTTGTGGGCTGCAGGCTAGGCGCACAGCCCTGAGCCGCTCAGCGCCAGCGGCGCGGCCACCAGGCCCAGCACAGCAGCTCCAGCACCGCCCAGAGCAGCACCGCACCCACCAGCCAGCCCGGCAGCAGCCGCAGCGGCCAGTGGGAGCGCAGCAGCATCAGCAGGCCCGCCAGCGCCCAGGCCTGCAGCACACGCCGGCGCTGGCGCCAGCCCGGCAACACGCTGAGGCTGGGGGGCAGGGGTGGCAGGCGCGGCAGCCCCATGGCCGGGGGTTGAAGGCTCTCCAAGAATGCCAACACCGATTGAGCCGCATTGCCGCCACCGTTGCCCCCCCTGCGCCCCTCCGCAACGCTGCTGATCGGGCTCACCTGCCTGGGCAGTGGCGTGGCCCTGGCCGCCGGCCGCCAGCTCCTGCTGCGGCTGGCCCCTCCGCTCAACCCCACCACCCCCCAGGCCGCGCTGGCGGCGGCCCGCTACCGCAGCCTCGATCCCCAGCGCCGCCGCGACGCCGCCCTGCTGCTCAGCGCCCAGCCGGGGCGCACCACCCAGGAGCGGCGGCGCCTGCTGCAGGGTCAGGGCTGGGGCCGCTCGGTGCTGGCCGCCGTGGCCTTGAAGCAGAGCGCCCAGGCCGCCGCCGCCAGCGGCCATCCGCGTGAGGCCCAGGCCCTGTGGCGCAGCCTGCTGCGGCGCTTCCCCGATCAACCGGCCAGCGCCGATGCCCTCTACGCGCTGGGGGCGGAGGAACCGCGGCGGCGCGAGGAGCTGCTGCGCCGCTTCCCCGCCCATCCAGCCGCCCTGGCCGCGGCGCTGGAACGGGGCGACAGCCTGCATCTGGCCCGCTGGGGAGCGCGCTGGCCCGGGGCTGAGCCGCTGCTCGTGGCCCGCTGCGAAGAGCCCAACACGGCGCTGAGCCCCCAGGAGCGTGAGCAACTCGCCACCGCACTGCTGCAGCTGGGCCAGCGGACGGTGGCGCAGCGCTGCCTGGGGGATGCCCCCCTGCCGGATGCCCTCCAGCTCAAGCTCGGCCGCAGCCTGCTGCGGGGATCCGCCGAGGAGCAGAACCGCGGGCAGCTGCTGCTGTTGAACCTGGCGCGGCAGCGGAGCGATGGGCCCACCGGCCAGGAGGCCGCGGCACTGTTGGCGGAGGAACCCGGCAACGGCATCGTGCCCCTGCTGCGTGAGCTGCCTGCACCGCTGCAGGCGAGCCCCGCTGTGCAGGCGCGCCTGGCGCTGGAGGGCGTGATCCCCTGGCAGCCGGTGCTGCAGCGCTGGCCGGCGGAACCCTCCAGCTGGGAGCTGCAGTGGCAACTGGCCCGGCGGGCGCTGCTGCAGCGCCAGTGGCAGCAGGCCGCCAGCGTGCTCAGCCAGATCAACAGTGCCTGGCTGCCGGCGCCGCTGGCGGCGCGGCAGCTGTTCTGGCAGGGCTACGCCGCCCAGGAACTGAACCGGCCCGAGCAGGCCGAGCGCTTCTGGAACCGCCTGCTGCAGGTGCAGCCGGCGGGCTACTACAGCTGGCGCGCGCTGGTGCGGCTGGGCAGGGATCAGACCGTGCCGGAAGCGGCACCGGCCAGCGCAGAGCCGGGACCCGAGCTGCCCTGGCAACCGCTGGGCAGCGGCGATGCCCAAATCGAGGAGCTGTGGCGCACCGGCCAGACGCTGGAAGCCTGGGAGAGCTGGCGCAGCCGCAACGGAGGCCGCCCCCCCGAAGGAGCGCGGCAGCTGCTGCTGGAGGGGCGGCTGCGCACAGGCATCGGCGACGACTGGACCGGCCTGGGACAGCTCGAATTCGCCAACCTGCGCCTGCCCCAGGGCAGCTGCCGCGAGCAATGGCGGCGCGAGCAGCAGCAGCACCCGCGGCGCTTCCAGCGGGAACTGACCGAGGCCGCGCTGGCCGAGGGGGTGGATCGAGAACTGCTCTGGGGCGTGGCCCGGCAGGAATCGCGCTTCAGCCCGGCTGTGGCTTCGCCGGTGGGCGCCGTGGGGCTGCTGCAACTGATGCCGGAAACCGCCGCCGAGCTGGCCGGCAGCCCCCAGAGCCGCACGGCGCTGGAAAACGCCGGGCTCAATGCCCGGCTCGGCGCCCGCTACCTGAACCGGCTGCGCCAACGCTGGCAGAACCAGCCCTTCCTGATGGTGGCCAGCTACAACGCCGGCCCCGGTGCCGTGGCCAGCTGGCTCGGGCCCGAGCGGCCTGATCCCCAACGGGAGCCCGAACTCTGGACCGAAGCGATCCCCTACCCCGAAACGCGGCTCTACGTGAAGAAGGTGCTGGGCAACCGCTGGAGCTACCGCCTGCTGAGCGGCAGCCCGGACCGCCTCTGCAGCGCGCGCTAGGCGAACAGCAGCCCCAGGCGATCGTGCAGATGGTGGCCGAGCGCAATCCCCGCCAGCACCCAGCCGCACAGGCCGATGGCCCCCAGCAGCGGGGTGGGCGCGATGCGCAGGCGGCTGAGATCAAGCCGGGCCAGCAACACCGCCGAAGCCAGCACCAGCACCTCAGCCAGCACAGCCAGATGCAACAGGTAGAGGCCGCCGGTGATCACGATCAGCAGGGTCACCACCAGCGTGAGCGCCTTGCTGGCCGCCATCAGCTGCGAGAGCTCGCGCAGCAGCAGATCGGGCATGGCGCAGAACAGCACCACCACCAGGGCCTGCAGGCACTGCAACGGCCAGAACAGCGGCCCGGCCAGCTCCGCCTGCAGGGGGGTCTCCGCCCGGCTGAGCAGCTGCGGGGCCACCTCGGCCCAGTGCAGGCCCATGTAGCCGCTCACCAGCAGCAGCACCAACAGCATCGGTGCACGCAGGGGCAGCAGCAGCAGGCCGAAAACAGCTTTCACGGGGAGTTTCAGGGAGATGGCTCCAGCACCAGGGCGATCGCCTCGAACGGGCAGGTGGGAATGCATTGTTCGCACACGAGGCAGCGTTGCGCGTCGAACTGCAGCTGCCAAGTGGGCGCATGGCAACGCAGGGCCCCGCTGGGACACACGCTGGAGCAGATGCCGCAATCCACGCAGCGCTCGGCATCCACCCGGATCTGCCCGGAGGCGCGGTTGAGGCCCAGCCCCTGGCTCTCCAGCCACTGTTCAGCGGCGGCGAGATCGTCGATGTCGCCGGAGAGCTCCACCACCATGGTGCCGCTCTGGTTGGGAGCGATCTGGGCGCGCAGGATCTTGGCGGCGATATCGAATTCCACCGCCAGCCGGTAGGCGATCGGCTGGTGCACCGCCTCACGCGGGAAGTGGAGAGTGATGCGGCGCTTCACGGATGCGGGCCCGCCGGGGCTTCAGCGTAACCAGCGCGCCATAACTGGCAGATTGTGGGACCCACGTTGAGGGTTGGCCCGTGAGCGCACCCACACCCGGCACACCCGGCAGCGGCGAGTCCGCGCTGCTCGGCCGCGGCGCGCGCCTGCTGCTGGCCGGCCTGGCCGCCGTGCTGGCCCTCGGACTGTTCGTGCTGCGAGGCGGGCTGCAACCGGCGGCACCACTGGAGAAGCTGGCGCGCCAGTCGCTGGATCTCTCCGTTGCCCTCGGCGACGGGCGCCCCACCCTGGTGGAGTTCTACGCCGACTGGTGCGAGGCCTGCCAGGCGATGGCACCGGCGATGGAGACGATCGAGCAGCAGCACCACGGCGAACTCGACGTGGTGCTGCTCAATGTGGACAACCCGCGCTGGCAACCCGAGATCGATCGCTACGACGTGAACGGCATCCCGCAGCTGGAGCTGTTCAATGCCTCCGGTGAGGCGATCGGCCGCGCCCTCGGTGCCCGCAGCCGCCCGGAGCTGGAGGCGCTCAGCACCGCCCTGATCGCTGAGACGCCCCTGCCGCAGCTGGCGGGCCTGGCCACGCAGAGCAGCCTGCAACCCACACTCGCGGCCACAGCGATGGCCGGACCCCGCAGTCACGGCTGAGGGGAGGCCAGCCCGGCCGCAGCCCCCTACCCTGCAGCCATCCGGCGCCCAACGCCATGAACCGCTTCCGGGTCGAGCTGATCGCCGCCACCCCCAACCCCCAGCAGTGCATCTACGCCGCGATGCACCAGGACTACAGCGAGGGTTTCGTGGCGGCCGACCGCGCCGAGTGGCCCGATGAAACGCGCGCCGGCGAGATCTGCGTGAAGCGCCTGTTGGCGGGAGAACGGGGCCACTACGGCCCCCTGGAGCACGCCCAGATCGTGCTGAACGTGGGCTGGTTTCCCCACTCGGTGATGCAGCAGGCCCGCACCCACCGCGTGGGCGTGAGTTTCGATGTGCAGTCGATGCGGTATACGGGCGACCGCATCTGTCGGGCCGCCCGAGGTGAATTAGAGCTCGAAGAAGTGTTCTACCTTCGACCCGTTGGCGATTACAGCGACCGCCAGGGCAAGAAGTATGCCTACACCGCCGAAGAGCGCAGCAAGGATCTCGATCTGTGCCGCGCGGCCGCGGAGCGCTACCGCGACATGCTCGCCGCCGGTTTCGCTGAGGAACATGCCCGCGGCATCCTCCCCTTCGACTACCGCCAGCACTTCGTGGTGAGCTTCTCGCTGCGGGCTTTCCTCCACTTCATGGATCTGCGCGCCAAGCTCGATGCCCAGGAGGAGATCCGCGTGCTCTGCGATCTGATGTGGCCGCACCTGCAGGCCTGGGCGCCCGAGATCGCCGCCTGGTACGAGAAGAGCCGGCTGCACAAGGCGCGGCTGGCGCCCTGAGGCTCACACCTTGGCCAGGGTCACCCGCTCGGGTTGGTTCTGATATTTGCCGGCGCGGTCCTTATAGGTGGTGTCGCAGGGATCGCCTTCGAAGAAGAGCAGCTGGCAGATGCCCTCGTTGGCATAGATGCGGCAATCGGCACCCGAGGAGTTGCTGAACTCCAGGGTGAGGTGGCCCTCCCAGCTGGCTTCAGCGGGGGTGGTGTTCACGATGATGCCGAGGCGGGCGTAGGTGCTCTTGCCCAGGCAGATCACGGTGATGTTGGCCGGCACCCGCATCATCTCCAGCGCCACACCGAGCCCATAGGAGTGAGCCGGCAGGATGAAGTAGTCGCCGTCGTCGTCGTGATGGAGCGGCGCCGGCTCGAGGTTGGCGGGGTTGAACCGCTTCGGGTTCATCACCGTGCCCGGCACATGCCGGAAGATCAGAAATTCCTGAGGGGAGAGGCGCAGGTCGTAGCCGTAGGACGAGCAGCCGTAGCTGAGCACCGGCTGAGCACCGTTCGCAGGATCGAGATGGCGCACCAGCTGAGGCTGGAACGGCTCGAGCATGCCGTGAGCGGCCTGTTCGTTGATCCAGCGGTCGTTCTTGAGCATCAGAAACCCCGGCGCAGCTGGGTGACCTGATCGGCCATCGCCAGCAGGGAGCCGGGCATGGAGGGCCCCGTGAGAATCACATCCAGATGGCTGGGCCGCTGCTCCAGCGCTGCCACCACCTCCGCCTCCTCGAGGTAACCGAGCTCCACCGCCAGGCCGAGCTCATCGAGCACGAGCTGATCGAGCTGGCCGGCCAGCATCTGCTCGCGGGTGAAGCCCCACACCTCACGCACGGCCGCCAGCTGGTCTGCCGCTGCAGCCGGCTCAGCCAGGCACTGGGCCACCGCCGGGCGCAACCACTGGAGCCGCCCGCACAGCCAGACGCTGCGCGCCAGCCCCTGATCCACCCCGCCCTTGAGGAACTGGCTGATCAACACGCGGCTGCCGAGGCCCGCGCTGCGCAGGGCCTGGCTGAACACACCGCTGAAGCTGCCGCGGAAGGACGCCGTGTGCACCTGCAGCAGCCCCTCCTGCTGCGCCACCAGACGCAGGCTGCGCGAAGCCGGGGCCTGCAGCGGGCTCAGAGGACGGTTGGCACCGGAGCGATGGCCGGGGCGACCAGGGCCGCCGGCACCGCCATTGGGAAGGGCTGCAATGCTCGCCGTCATCTCCGCTCTGGCCGCCGCGCTCAAATCTGAATGTAGCGGTGCAGAGCGCGGCGGCAAGCCTTCGCCACTACCGGTAGCGCAAACACCCGTACCATCGCTGGGCCGGAAACGCCAGGTTCACGCCATGTCCGCCGCCCCCTCCCGCCGCGACGGCCGCACCGCGCAGGCACTGCGCCCCACCCGCTTCAGCTGGGACCCGATGGGTTTCGCCCTCAGCTCGGTGACGGTGCACACGGGCCACACCGCCGTGATCTGCAGCGTCTGCCTGGAGGAGGGCGTACCGAAATGGCGGCAGGGCTCCGGCAAGGGCTGGCTCAGCGCCGACTACCGCCTGCTGCCGGCCAGCACCCCCAGCCGCCAGCCGCGCGAGCTGATGAAACTCTCCGGCCGCACCCAGGAAATCCAGCGCCTGATCGCCCGCAGCCTGCGGGCCTGCCTCGATCTCGAAGCCCTGGGCGAGCGCAGCCTGCACATCGACTGCGATGTGCTGCAAGCCGATGCCGGCACCCGCACGGCCGCGATCACCGGCGCCTGGGCGGCTCTGGCGGTGGGGCTGCGCCGCCTGGAGCAACGCGGCGTGCTGGAGCGCTCTCCTCTGCTGGAGCAGGTGGCGGCGGTGTCGGTGGGCCTGGTGGACGGCACCGCCCTGCTCGACCTCGACTACAGCGAAGACAGCCGCGCCGAAGTCGATCTCAACGTGGTGATGAACAGCCAGGGCCAGCTGCTCGAGCTGCAGGGCACCGCCGAGGGAGCTCCCTTCTCCCGCCAGCAACTGAACACGCTGCTGGATCTGGCCGAATCCGGGCTGGTGCAGCTGCGCCAGAGCCAACTGCAGGCGCTGGAGCAAGCCCAGAATTAGTGTCAACCACTACAAGAGCCCGCCAGGGTGATCCGTAGGGTCCGGCACACCTTGCCCCGCCGTTATGGTCGGCGCCCAATCAGGCTTCAGCCGTTATTCCCCAAGCCCCACCACCGGCGCCGCAGGGCTCACACCGGTGGCGGGCTCAGCCGCTGCGTCCAACAGCACCCTGCTGGATGTGATCCGAGGCCTGAATGGGAGCACCACCGAAACGGTGGAACGCGGCAAAACGATCTTCTTTCCGGGCGACCCGGCCGAGAAGGTGTATCTGCTGCGGCGCGGCGCCGTGCGCCTCTCCCGTGTCTACGAGTCCGGCGAGGAGATCACCGTGGCGCTGCTGCGGGAGAACAGCCTCTTCGGCGTGCTCTCGCTGCTCACCGGCCAACGCTCCGATCGCTTCTATCACGCCGTGGCCTTCACCCGCGTGGAGATGGTCACCGCGCCAGCCACCTCGGTGCGCAAGGCGATCGAACTCGATGCCAGCGTGGGGCTGCTGATGCTGCAGGGCCTCTCCTCCCGCATCCTGCAGACCGAAACGATGATCGAAACCCTCACCCACCGCGACATGTCGTCGCGGCTGGTGAGCTTCCTGCTGGTGCTCTGCCGCGATTTCGGCGTACCCACCAGCGAAGGGATCACGATCGACCTGCGCCTCTCGCATCAGGCGATCGCCGAGGCGATCGGCTCCACCCGGGTGACGATCACCCGACTGCTGGGCGATCTGCGCAATGCCGGCCTGGTGCAGATCGATCGCAAGAAGATCACGGTGTTTGATCCGCTCGCCCTGGCGAAGCGCTTCAGCTGAACCCTTCGCGTCGATACTGAGCGTCGTCGCACAAGGCTGTGTCGGGCTGGCTGCTGATCCTGGCGTTGCTGCTGCTGGGTGGAGTGCTCTCCACCCTGGGCGATCGACTCGGTTCGAAGGTGGGCAAGGCCCGCCTCAGCCTGCTGGGCCTGCGCCCGCGCAGCACGGCCGTGGTGATCACGGTGCTCACCGGCAGCCTGATCAGTGCCATCTCGCTGGGGCTGATGCTGCTGGTGAGCGATCGGCTGCGCACAGGCCTGTTTGAACTCGATCAGCTGGAGCGGCGCCTGCGGGACGGCCGCGAAGCCCTCGATCGCAGCCAGCGTGAACTGCGGGCAGCGGAAGAGGGGCGCCAGGAGGCCCGCAGCCAGCTGGCGATGGTGGAGGCCCAGGCGGGTTCACTGCGCCGTGAGCTGGCACCCCTGATCCAGCAGCGCCAGCAACTGGAGCGCGAACGGGATCAGCTCAGCCGTGAGATCGGCGCCAAGGATGCCGACATCCGCCGCAACCGCGAGGAGCTGGCGCGGCTCAACAGCCGGATCAATGCCGGCGCCAAGGAACTGCAGCAGCTGGAAACCAACCTGATCGCCCTGCGGCGGGGCGATGTGGTGATCAGCAGCGGTCAGCCGCTGGAGATCGCCAAGGTGCGGATCGAGCAGCCCGACCAGGCCAGACCGGTGATCGAGGCGCTGCTGCGCCAGACCAACACCAACGTGTATCAGCGCGTGCTGCCGGGCGAAGCGCCCAAACGCCAGATCCTGCTGGTGCCCCGCAGCGACATCACCAAGCTCGAGGGCATCCTCAGCAAGAAGGGCGACTGGGTGGTGAGCCTGATCTCCGCCGCCAACGTGCTGAAAGGCGAGCGCCAGGTGGTGGCCTTCCCCGATGTGCGCCGCAACAAGCTGGTGGTGAAGGCCGGCGAGCAGCTGGCCACCACGATGCTGGAGGGCGACGAACGCAGCGCCGAGCAGGTGCGCAGCCGGCTGAATGTGCTGCTGGCCTCGGCCTACAACACCGTGAAGCGCGACGGCAGCCTGGCCAGCGGGCTGCAGTTCGATGCCAGCAGCGTGAACGAGCTCACCCGGGCGCTCACGGATCGGCCGGCGGGCCAGGCGGTGCAGCTGCAGGCGATCTCCCGGCGCAACAGCGATGTGGTGGACCCGGTGGCGGTGGAGATCCGCGCCGTGCTGCGATGAGCGCCCTGGCGGCGATCGATCCGGGGCGCAGCAAATGCGGCCTGGTGCTGGCGGATCCGGGCCAGGCCCTGGTGCTGGAGGCGGGGGTGCTGCCTCCGGATCCCTGCCGAACCCTGGTGCAGCAGTGGATCGAGGATCGGGCCTGCCGGGGCGTGGTGCTGGGCAACGGCACGGGCAGCGCTCCCTGGCGCGACTGGTTGAGCCTGCTGGATCTGGAGCTGATCGTGGTGCCGGAAGCCGGAACCACGCTGGCGGCACGGCAGCGCTACTGGCAACTGGAGCCGGCCCGCAGCTGGCGGCGCCTCCTGCCCCAGGGGATGCGGCTGCCGCCGCGCGATGTGGACGATGTGGTGGCCCAGATCCTGCTGGAGCGCCACCTGGGGCGTGAGCTGGGCCGCGCCCCGGGCCTGCGGCTGCTGCAGCCTTAAAAGCGGGCCCGCACCGTGAAGGCGTAATCGCCGCCGGGCTCCAGCTGATAGTCCACCTTGAGCAGGAAGCGCAGCAGCGCATCGTGGATCAGGGCGCGCCCGAGCGAGGGCTCCACCAGCAGCTCACCGCGATCGAAGAACCAGCTGAAGGTCCACTGGAAACCACCGGCGCTCACCTCGCCTTCCAGCAGGCGCTGGCTGAAGCTCTGCTGCAGCACGCGCAGCTGGGCAGTGGTGGCGGGCAGGCGACTCACGGGGCAGAAGCTGCAACGAAACCGTTCAATCGGTTACCGGCCCGCTCGAAACCCAGCCGCTGGATCAGGCTGATGCCCGCCAGCACCTCATCGAGCACCTCATCGAGCACGGGCTGCTCGGCAGCGGCGAAGCGGCCGAGCACATGGCCCACGGTGCGCTGCTTGCGCTCCACCGGATTCAGGGCCGGTGCACCGATACCGATGCGCAGCCGCGGAAACTCCTGCCCGCCCAGGTGCGCAATGGTGCTGCGCAGGCCGTTGTGGCCGCCCGCGCCACCGGACAGCCGCAGGCGCAGACGCCCGAGGGGAAGGTCCATGTCGTCCACAAGCACCAGCATCTGGCTCGCCTCGAGCCCGAACCAATCCAGTGCAGCGCGGATGGAGCGGCCGCTGTCGTTCATGTAGGTCTGCGGCATGAGCAAGCGCAGGCGCTGATCGCCCTGACCCACCTCCGCCAGCAGGCCATGCAGCTTGGCTTGCTGCCGGAAGGAACTGCCGCCCTGGGAGGCCAGGCGCTCCAGCGCCATGAAGCCCACGTTGTGGCGGGTGCCGGCGTACTTGTCGCCGGGGTT
>CAJXSQ010000030.1 GCA_913061215.1 uncultured Synechococcus sp.
GTTGTTCATTGAGTGGCGGCTCAGGCTGCTGCGGAACAGCCTCAGCTTCCGGCTCCGGTGCGGCCGGCTCGGCAGCAGCGGCATCGAGCGAAGCGGCGAAGCTGAGCAGATCGGTCTGCTCCCAGGGTTGATGAGCCTCTGCCTGAGACATGCCCGCTCCGCGACATCGCCATGATCCCAGGCCGGGCCGGGCGCTGCCTAGGGTTCGCTCAGCCACGTCCATCCCTTGGCAGCAGCCCTGCGCTCCGGCGACCGCGCCCCCCTGATCGCCCTCACCGACCAGAACGGCAGCGAGCGGCGCAGCGATCAGCTGGCCGGCAAGGCCCTGGTGCTGTTCTTCTATCCCAAGGACGACACCCCCGGCTGCACGATGGAGGCCTGCGCCTTCCGCGACAGCTACGCCGACCTGCAGGCCCTTGGGGCTGAGGTGTGGGGCGTGAGCGGGGATGACGCCGCCAGCCACCAGCGCTTCGCGCAGCGCCACAACCTGCCCTACCCACTGCTGGTGGACCGCGGCAACCAGCTGCGCAAAGCCTTCGGTGTGCCCAGCGTGCTGGGGCTGCTGCCGGGCCGGGTCACCTACGTGATCGACGGCGATGGCGTGATCCGCCATGTGTTCAACAACCTGCTCGATGGCCCGGCCCACCGGCGCGAGGCGATCGAGGCCCTGAAGGCGCTGCAGGCCCCATGAACTGGCGCCAGCGGGGCAGTCTCTGGTGCCTGAAGCCCGCCGATCCACGCGGGTGCGTGGCCTTCATCGGCGGCAGCTACCTGGCGGCCACCCCGCAGCTGAGCTACCGGCGCCTGCTGGAGGCCCTGGCGCGGCGGGGGCTGGAGATCCAGGCCTGGAGCTATGTACCCGGCTTCGATCACCAGGCCCAGGCCAATGAGGCCTGGCGGCTGTTCCGCGCCGCTCGCCCGGAAACGCTGCCCGCCCTGCGGCTCGGCCACAGCCTGGGCTGCAAGCTGCACCTGCTGGCGCCCGACAACGGCCGTGGCTGCAGCGGCCTGGTGGCCCTGAGCTTCAACAACTTCTCAGCTGAGCGCAGCGTGCCGCTGTTGGCCGAACTGGGACCCCGACTCGGGTTCAGCAGCGAGTTCAGCCCCTCACCCGCCGAAACGCTGCGGCTGGTGGGGCGCAACTACCGCCAGCCACACAACCTGCTGGTGCGCTTCAGCCGCGACGGCATCGACCAGAGCCGGCGCCTGCTGGCGGTGCTGCAGGAGCGGCCCGATGATCACTCGCAACTGCTGGAGTTGCCCGGCGATCACCTCACGCCCGCCAGTGCCGGCCTGCGCCAGAACATCCTCGGCAGCTGGGCGGACGACCCGGGGCGGCAACGGCAGATCGACGCGCTGGCCGAGACGATCTGCCGCTGGTGGCTCCCGGGCTGAGCCGTTGGCTCACACCCGCAGGGCATCGAGCACGGAGCGATCCTCCAGGGTGGAGGTGTCGCCGCTCACCTCCTGGCCGGCGGCCAGGGAGCGCAGGATGCGGCGCATGATCTTGCCGCTGCGGGTTTTGGGCAGGGCATCGCTGAACTTGATCACATCCGGGCGGGCGATCGGCCCGATCTCCTTGCCCACATGACTACGGAGTTCGGCGATCAGGGCGTCGTCGCCGCTGCGGCCGGCCTCCAGGGTCACGAAAGCCACGATGCCCTCGCCCTTGAGCTCATCGGGCCGGCCCACCACGGCCGCTTCCGCCACGGCGGGATGGCTCACCAGGGCGCTCTCGATCTCCATCGTGCCGAGGCGATGGCCGCTCACATTGATCACGTCGTCCACCCGGCCCATCACCCAGAAGTAGCCGTCGCTGTCGCGGCGGGCGCCATCACCGGCGAAATAGAGCCAGGAGCCATCGGCGGGGCGGATCTCCTCCCAGTAGCTCTTGCGGAAGCGCTCGGGATCGCCGTGCACGGTGCGCATCATTCCCGGCCAGGGCCGACGGATCGCGAGATAGCCCCCCTGATCGGCGGGCTGAGAGTTGCCGTCGTGGTCAACGATGTCGGCCTGGATGCCCGGCAGCGGCAGGGTGGCGGAGCCCGGCTTGGTGGGGGTGGCGCCCGGCAGCGGGCTGATCATCACGCCGCCGGTTTCGGTCTGCCACCAGGTGTCCACGATCGGGCAGCGGTTGCCGCCGATCACCTCGCGATACCAGATCCAGGCCTCGGGGTTGATCGGCTCACCCACGGTGCCGAGGATGCGCAGCGAGCTCATGTCGTACTGATCCGGCACCTCGCGGCCGCTCTTCATGAAGGCGCGGATGGCCGTGGGGGCGGTGTAGAAGATCGTGCAGCGGTGCTTCTGAATCAGCTCCCAGAAGGCACCGGGCTTGCTCGGGCGCGGTGCACCCTCGTACATCACCGTGGTGGCGCCATTGGAGAGCGGGCCGTAGACGATGTAGCTGTGCCCCGTGATCCAGCCCACATCGGCGGTGCACCAGTGGACATCGTTCTCCTTGATGTCGAAGATCCACTGGAAGGTGAGGTGGGCCCAGAGGTTGTAGCCGGCGGTGGTGTGCACCACCCCCTTGGGTTTGCCGGTGGAGCCTGAGGTGTAGAGCACAAACAGGCGGTCCTCGCTGGCCATCGGCTCAGCGGGGCAGTCGGCGCTCTGGCGCTCCACCAGCTCATGCCACCAGTGGTCGCGGCCGGCCTGCATGGCGGCATCACTCTCGATGCGCTTCACCACCAGCACGTGTTCCACGCTGGGGGCACCGCCATTGCTGCCCAGAGCCTCATCCACGGCGGGCTTGAGCGGCACCGGCTTGTCCTTGCGGAAGCCGCCATCGGCGGTGATCACCGCCTTGGCCTCGCCATCGATCAGGCGATCGCGCAGGGCATCGGCCGAAAAGCCGCCGAACACCACCGAATGGGGGGCGCCGATGCGGGCGCAGGCGAGCATGGCGATCGCCGCCTCCGGCACCATCGGCATGTAGAGCGCCACCAGATCGCCCTTACCGATACCGAGCGCCTTGAGCGCATTGGCCGCCTTGCACACCTCGGCGTGCAGCTGGCGGTAGGTGAAGGTGCGGGTGTCGCCGGGTTCGCCTTCCCAGATCAGGGCTGTCTTGTCGGCGCGAGGGCCCTCGAGATGGCGATCGAGGCAGTTGTAGCTGAGGTTGGTGGTGCCGCCTTCAAACCAGCGCGCGAAGGGCGGATTGCTCCAGTCGAGCACCGTGTGGAACGGCTCGAACCAGTGCAGCTCGCGCCGGGCCGCTTCACCCCAGAAGGCATCGGGATCCGCGGCGGCGCGTTCAGCCAGCTCGCGATAGGCCTGCAGCGAACCGATCGCTGCCGCCGCGGCCAGCTCCGCCGGGGGCTCGAACACCCGCTGCTCCTGCAGCACGGATTCAATCGTGGTGTCGGTGCTGGCGGCGGACATGCGGGCACGGGCAGGCAGGGCCATTCAAGCGAGCGCGCAAGCCGGCTGGCCGCCTGGATGCCACGCCTGTAATAGCTGCCGCAGGATGCGGCGCTGCATCAGGATGGAAGGATGCCTCGCCCCGCCGCCTGCCTGTTCGATCTCGACGGGCTGCTGCTCGACACGGAACCGCTGCACGCGGAGGCCTGGCAGCGGGCCGCCAGCCACTTCGGCCGGCCGCTGAACCCCGATGAACTGCTGGCGCTGCGCGGGCGGCGCCGCCACGACTGCGCCGATCAGGTGCTGGCCTGGATGGCCGCCTCAGCCAGCAGTGATCCCCCCAGCCGCGAAGCCCTGCTGGCGGTGCGGCAACCGATCGCGGAAGCCCTGCTGATCCAGGCCCCGCCGATACCGGGGGCAGCGGAACTGGTGCAGCGCTGCGCCGAGCTGAACCTGCCGATGGCCCTGGCCACCAGCAGCTCCCGCGCCGCCGTGAATCTCAAGGCCGGGCCCCATCCCTGGCTGGATCACATCCGCGTGCGGGTGCATGGCGACGATCCGCAGCTGCAGCGCGGCAAACCGGCTCCGGATGTGTTCCTGCTGGCGGCGGCGCGGCTGGGCGTGGCGCCCGAGCGCTGCTGGGCCTTCGAGGATTCACCCTCCGGGGTGCGGGCCGCCCATGCCGCCGGCTGCCAGGTGCATGTGCTGGCACCGGCGCACCTGAGCGATGGGCAGCGCCGGCAGCTCTACCCCCACACCGAACGCTTCCTCACCAGCCTGCACGAGGTGGTGGACAAGCTCAATACAAGCGGCTGAGCACGAACTCCGGCAGGGCCAGCAGCGCACTGCGGCAATCGGAAGCCGGCAGGAAGCTGATCGCTTCGCGCGCCTCATCGGCAAAGCCTTCGGCCAGGGCACGGGAACGCTGGATCGCCTGGCTGCCGCGCACCAGCTCGAGAGCCTGGTCGAGATCACCGGCTTCGTTGAACTCACGCTCGATCAAGCCGGCCAGAGCAGGACGCTCCTCCAGGGCATAGAGGGCCGGAGCGGTGAGATAACCGCTGGCCAGATCGCTGGCGGCGGGCTTGCCCAGCTGCTGATCGCTGCCGGTGAAATCGAGGATGTCGTCCACCACCTGGAAGGCCAGGCCAAGCTGGCGGCCGAAGCGGTAGAGCGCATCGAGCTGCGGCTCCGGCAGGCCGCTGAGCACCCCGGCAGCGCGGGCACTGTTGGCGATCAGCGAGGCCGTTTTGCAGTAGCTCTTCTCGAGGTAGGTCTCAAAGCTCTGGCCCGTGTCGTAGCGGAACAGGCCCTGCTTCACCTCACCATCGGCGAGATCCATGATCACGCGCGAGAGCAGCTTCACCACCTCGAGATCATCGAGGTTGGCCAGATGCCAGCTGGCCTGGGCGAAGAGGAAGTCGCCGGCCAGCACGGCCACGCGATGGTTGAAGCGGCTGTGGACGGTGTCCACACCGCGGCGGGTGGAGGCCTCATCCACCACGTCGTCGTGCACGAGCGAGGCCGTGTGGATCATCTCGGTGATCTCGGCCAGGCGGCGATGGCGAGCCGTGAGCTCACCATCGGGCGCCAGCGCCCGCGACACCAGCAGCACGATGCCGGGGCGAAGGCGCTTGCCACCGGCACTGAACAGGTGCTCCGCCGCGGCCTGGAGGATCGGGTGCCCCGCTCCGATCAGGCTGCGCAGATCGCTCAGCAGAGCCTCGAGGTCGGCCTCGACGGGCTGGAGCAGTTCTGCAACCGTGGCCATGACCTCTTGCGGTGCGCTGATCCTAGAAGGCGCAGCCGGGCCGGCGCTGGTTCAGGCACGACGCAGCTGACCGTTGTGCCAGGCCAGCTGCTCACTGCGGCAGGAGGCCCCCACCAGGCGGGCCACAGCACGATCGAAGCGGTGGGCATCGCCGGTGGTGAAAAACCGATGGCGATCGCCCCGCTGATCCGGAGCAGCCGCGCGCAACACCCCTTCGCGGCCCAGCACCTCCCCCAGATGCCGCGCCACAGCCGGAGCCGGATCGAGCACCGCCAGGGAAGGCCCACCGAGACGCCGGATCGCCTCGATCACAAAGGGATAGTGCGTGCAGCCGAGCACCACGGTGTCGGCGCCCGCCTGGAGCATCGGCTGCAGAAAACCACGCAGCACCGCATCGCAGCGCTCCCCCTCCAGCTCGCCCTGCTCCACCAGGTCCGCCAGGCCGATGCACACCTGCTCCACCACGCGCACATCGCCAGCCCAGCGGCCCACGGTGGCGCGGTAGAGCTCACCCTGGAACGTGGCCGGGGTGGCCATCACCCCCACCACGCCGGAACGGGTGAGCTCCACCGCCGGCTTCACCGCCGGCTCCAGGCCGAGGATCGGCACGCTGGGGAAGGCGCACCGCAGGGGCTCCAGTGCGATGGCGGAAGCCGTGTTGCAGGCCACCACGATCGCCTTGCAGCCCAGCTGCAGCAGCTGCTCGGCGATGGCGCTGCAGTAGTGCTGGATCTCACTGGCACAGCGCTGGCCGTAGGGCACATGAGCCTGATCAGCCAGATACACCACCGATTCAGCCGGCAGATGATGCACCACCTGCCGCCAGACGCTCAGACCTCCCACGCCGGAATCAAAGATGCCGATGGGAGCGTCGCTCATGGATTGGCGACCAGGTAGTTGAGCAGGCCCGTGGCGATCGCCACCGCCATGCGCCGGCGGAAGGCGGGGTCCGCCAGGCGAGGTGCATCGAGTTGTCCGGTGACAAAGCCCATCTCCGCCAGAGCGGCGGGCATCACGGTGCGGCGGATCACGAAGAAACGACCAGACCTGGCACCGCGATCGGGGCTGCCCGGTGACACCCGCACCATCTGCTCCTGCACCGCCTCGGCGAGCACCTTGGAGCGACCGCCCTGGAAATAGAAGGTTTCGATGCCGTTCACATCCGGGCGCGAGAGGCTGAGGGCATTGGCGTGGATGCTCAGGAACAGATCGGCGCGGCTGTTGTTGGCCAGAGCCACCCGCGGCGGCAGGTCCACATCCACCTCCGAGGTGCGGGTGAGCAACACCTGCACGCCCTTGGCCTGCAGCAGCTGGGCCACCTGCAGGCTCACATCGAGCACCACATCGGTTTCGCGCAGACCGTTGATCCCCACGGCACCGGGATCCGGGCCGCCATGGCCGGGATCGATCACCACCTTGTAGCGACCGCGCGGCACATCCGGCAGGCCGGCCACCGAGGGCATCGGACCCAGCGGAACCGCCCCAGCTGGCGGTCGGGCGCGCCAGCTGGGGGTGGAGGGTGCATCGAGATCCCCCTCTCCGAAGGGCCGCACGCCGCTGAGGGCAGGCCCGAGCTGCATCTCCCAGCGATCCGGGCTGGTGCCCACCAGGCGCAACTGGCTGGGATCGAGCCGGGTGCCTGGCTTGAACTCCACCACCAGGCGCGTGGTGTTGTCGGTGGGGCGGCCGACGCGCACCTCGCGGATGGCGCCATTGCCGCGGATGGAGCGGCTGCGCTGCGGTGCACCGGGCAGATCCACCCACAAGCGCGGCCCCACCAGGCCCTTGCCCTCCTCAAAGAAGGCCTCGAGGCTTGTGCCCGGCGGCGTGCGCAGCTCCAGGGCGCCGGAACGGCTGATCCGCCAGGCGGCCAGGGCGCTGCCCGCCCAGGCCGGCAGCGCCGAACACACCGCAACCAGCGGCAGTGCGGCTGCCAGCAGCAGACCGGGCAGACGGGCCCGCAGGCGATGGGAAGGCGAACGGCTCACCGATCAGAACAGGGCCGGCCGCCGGTGCTGCAGGCTCGGCATCTGGGCCTGAATGCGCTGGCGGTGCTGCACATCCACCGGTGCCACCGCCTGGCCAGGACCGCTGCCGGCGTCGGCGAGAACAGTGCCCCAGGGATCGATCACCAGGGCGTGGCCGTGGGTCTGGCGGCGACCGCCGTGGTTGCCGGTCTGGGCCGGAGCCAGCACATAGGCGGTGTTCTCGATGGCGCGGGCCTGCAGCAGCACCTGCCAGTGATCCTTGCCGGTGAAGGCGGTGAACGCCGCTGGGATGAACAGCACATCCGCCCCGGCGCCCGCCAGATGGCGGTAGAGCTCGGGGAAGCGCACGTCGTAACAGATCGAGAGCCCCACCCGGCAGAGGCCGGGTACCTCAACAACCGGCGGCAGCTGGTCGCCGGGCTGCACCGTGGAGGATTCGCGGTAGGTGTTGCCGTCGGGCAGATCCACGTCGAACAGGTGGATCTTGTCGTAACGCGCCAGGATCTGGCCGTCCTTGCCCACCAGCTCGGCGCGGTTGGTGGTGAGCCGATCGCCGGCCGGCACGGGGTAGCCGCCGCCCAGCAGGGTCACCTGGTAGCGACGGGCCATGGTGATCAGGAACTGCTGGGCCCGCTCCGCCAGCTGCGGCGCCAGATCGAGACGCTGCTCGTCGTCGCCCATGAAGGCGAAGTTCTCAGGCAGCCCCACCAGATCGGCGCCGCGGCGGGCCGCCAGATCGATCTGCTCTTCCGCCGCTGTGAAATTCGCGTCGGGATCAGCCGTGCTGGTGAGCTGGATCGCTGCTGCCAGAAAGCTTGTCACCGCAGGACTTTTGCCGACGCAGGCACTGTAAGGGGCACCGCAATGGCCTCAGGCGGCCTGGAGAACGCCGGGGCTGGTCTGGGTGGGCACGATCGTGAGGTTGTCCACGGCGGCGCAGCAGGCGAAATCGCCGTCGTGGTTGCCGAGGCCGATCAGCCGCTGGCCGTGGCTGGCGGAGCGCAGGCAGGTTTCGGTGTCGGTGTGCCACTGCTGCCAGAGGGCCAGGGCCGCCAGGGCCTCGTCGTTGGCGCAACGCACCGTCACATGGGGCGACACCGCCAGCTCCAGCGCCGCAGAGATCACCGCACCAGCGGCGAGGCTGTCCTCCAGGGAATAGTCGCCCTCCCAGCCGCTGCCCACGATCCACACCTGCTGCACGTCGCGCTCCAGCAGGCGCCGCGCCACGGCGGTGCGGTTGGGCAGGCAGGCCGTGAGCAGCAGCGGCACGGCCTTCACCGCCTCGAGCGAGCGGGTGCCGTTGGTGGTGCTCATGAAGATGCGCTTACCCCCCACCAGCTCCGGCGTCACCGCCAGGGGTGAATTGCCGAGGTCGTAGCCGTCCACCCGTTTGCCGCCGCGCTCGCCGGCCCGCAGGCGCCGCTCGGCCGGCCAGGCCGCTGCCGCCGCGTCCAGCGCCGCCAGATCCGCAAAGGCCTGAATGGCCTCGGCACCGTTCTCGAGCGACCAGGCGATGGTGGTGGTGGCGCGCAGCACATCGATCACCACCGCTGCATCGGGGCCGCCATCAGCCACGGAGTGCACGGCCGGCACGCACTCAGACGTGTGGAAGTAGGAGATCTGCACGGCCGCGGTGGCGGAAGGGGTGCGTCACAGTAGGCACCACACGGCGGCGCTTTGCAGGCAATGGGTTCGCAGCGCGACCTGCGCGGGTTTCTGAAGCTGCTGGAGGAGCGCGGCCAGCTCCGCCGCATCACCGCTCCGGTGGATCCGGATCTGGAGCTGGCGGCGATCGCCGATCGGGTGCTGAGCTGCGGCGGGCCGGCGCTGCTGTTCGAGAACGTGATCGGCAGTTCCATGCCGGTGGCGATCAACCTGATGGGCACCCAGGAGCGGGTGCTCTGGAGCATGGGGATGGAGCGCCCCGAGGAACTCGAGGCCCTGGGTGAGCGCCTGGCCCTGCTCCAGCAACCGCGGCCGCCGAAAGGGGCCCGCGAGGCCGTGCGTTTCGGCTCCGTGCTGCTGGATGTGCTGAAGGCGCGGCCGGATCTCGATCTCACCCCGCCCTGCCGCCAGCAGGTGTTCAAGGGCGAGGCGGTGAACCTGGATGCCCTGCCGCTGCTGCGCCCCTGGCCGGGCGATGGCGGCCGCATCCTCACCCTGGGCCTGGTGATCACCAAGGACCCGGAAACGGGTACGCCGAACGTGGGCGTGTACCGGCTGCAGCAGCAGTCGATCAACACGATGACCGTGCACTGGCTGAGCGTGCGCGGCGGTGCACGCCACCTGCGCAAGGCGGCAGCCATGGGCAAGAAGCTGGAGATCGCCATTGCCATCGGCGTGCACCCGCTGCTGGTGATGGCAGCCGCCACACCGATCCCTGTGCAGCTGAGCGAATGGCTGTTCGCCGGCCTCTACGCCGGCCAAGGCGTGCACCTGGCCAAGTGCAAAACGGTGAACCTGGAGGTGCCCAGCCACAGCGAGGTGGTGCTGGAAGGCACGATCACGCCCGGCGAGGAGCTGGCCGACGGCCCCTTCGGTGATCACATGGGCTTCTACGGCGGCGTGGAGCCCTCTCCGCTGGTGCGCATCCAGTGCGTCACCCAACGGCGCAACCCGATCTACTTCACCACCTTCAGCGGCCGGCCGCCCAAGGAAGACGCGATGCTGGCCATCGCCCTCAACCGCATCTACACACCGATCCTGCGGCAGCAGATCCCCGAGATCGTGGATTTCTTCCTGCCGATGGAGGGCCTCAGCTACAAGCTGGCCGTGATCGCCATCGACAAGGCCTATCCCGGCCAGGCCAAACGCGCCGCCATGGCCTTCTGGACGGCCCTGCCCCAGTTCACCTACACGAAGTTCGTGGTGGTGGTGGACAAGGCGATCAACATCCGCGATCCACGCCAGGTGATCTGGGCGATCAGCGCCCTGGTGGATCCCCAGCGGGATCTGATCGTGGTGGAGGACACCCCCTTCGACACGCTCGATTTCGCCAGCGAGCAGCTGGGGCTCGGCGGCCGCCTGGCGATCGATGCCACCACCAAGCTCGGCCCGGAGCGCAACCACCCCTGGGGTGAGCCGCTCAGTCGCCCAACGGAACTGGAAGCGCGCCTGGATGCCCGCTGGGCTGAGCTGGGGCTGGCGGATGTGGGCCAGAGCGATCCGGATCCCGCCCTGTTCGGCTATGCGCTCGAGCAGGTGCTGGAGCGGCTGCGCCCGCGGTGAGCCTGCTGCGCCGCAGCGGCCTGCAGGCCTTGCAGGCCCTGCTGGAACTGGGCAGCGAACCGGCGCGCTGGCGCTCGGTGCGGGAGATCGCGCGCGCCCAGGAGCTGCCGGAGCCGATGCTGGAGCAGCTGCTGCTGCAGTTGCGCCGTGCCGGCCTGCTGGAGGCGCGGCGGGGACGGCTCGGGGGCTACCGGCTGCAGCGCCCGCCGGCCCAGATCAGCGTGGCGGAGGCCCTGAGCGCGGTGGGCGCCGATCTGCAGCTGGTCGACACCGGCGAAACCTGCGGCAGCGCCGAGGAGCAGGTGCTGCGCAGCATGGGCGTGCGGTTGCAGCGGGCCATGGAGCGGGAGCTGCTGCAGTTCAACCTGGAAGAACTGCTGTTCGACCTGCGCAGCTGCCGCGAGAGCCGGAGCAGTGAAGGCGGGTTGATGCTCGGCTGAGGGGGCCACGACCGATGCCTACGCTCGCTGCACCCACCGTTTCAGCCATGCCCCTCACCCTGGGAACCACCGCGGGCCGCAGCCTCAGGGGCCGGGTGCAGGTGCCGGGCGATAAATCGATCTCGCACCGCTCGCTGCTGTTCGGCGCCATCGCCGAAGGCACCACCACGATCGAAGGCCTGCTGCCCGCGGAAGACCCGCTCAGCACCGCCGCCTGCCTGCGGGCGATGGGGGTGGAGGTGTCGCCGATCGAAGCCGGCCAGCCTGTGGTGGTGCAGGGCGTGGGGCTCGATGGCTTCCAGGAGCCCGAAACGGTGCTGGATTGCGGCAACTCCGGCACCACGATGCGGCTGATGCTCGGCCTGCTGGCCGGCCGGGCCGGGCGCCATTTCGTGCTCACCGGCGACGCCTCCCTGCGCCGCCGCCCGATGAAGCGGGTGGGCGGGCCCCTGGCGGAGATGGGCGCCACGATCGCCGGGCGCAGCGGCGGCAACCTGGCCCCGCTGGCGATCCAGGGCCGCCAGCTGCATGGGGCCACGATCCGCACCCCGGTGGCCTCGGCCCAGGTGAAGAGCGCGATCCTGCTGGCGGCCCTCACCGCGGAAGGGCCCACCACCGTGATCGAACCGGTGCAGAGCCGCGATCACAGCGAGCGGATGCTGCGCGCCTTCGGGGCCCAGCTCACGGTGGGCGGCCCCGGCAACACAGAGGTGACGGTGGTGCCAGGCTCAAGCCTGCGCGGCCAGGCGGTGGTGGTGCCGGGCGACATCAGCTCAGCGGCCTTCTGGCTGGTGGCTGGCGCGATCACCCCCGGCGCCGAGCTCACCGTGGAGAACGTGGGCCTCAACCCCAGCCGCACCGGCATCCTCGATGTGCTCGAGCAGATGGGTGCCCGCATCGAGGTGCTGAATCAGCGCGATGTGGCCGGTGAACCGGTGGGGGATCTGCGCGTCACCCACGGGCCGCTGCAGGCCTTTGAGATCGGGGCGGAGCTGATCCCGCGCCTGGTGGATGAGATCCCCGTGCTGGCGGTGGCGGCCTGCTGCGCCGAAGGCGTGAGCCGCGTCAGCGGTGCCGAGGAACTGCGGGTGAAGGAAACCGATCGCCTGGCGGTGATGGCCCGCCAGCTCGGCGCCATGGGCGCTGTGATCGAGGAGTTCGCCGATGGCATGACGATCCAAGGCGGCGTGCAGCTGCGCGGCGCCGAGGTGGACAGCGAAACCGACCACCGCGTGGCGATGAGCCTGGCGGTGGCAGCCCAGATCGCCAGCGGCAGCACCCAGCTGCACCGGCCCGAGGCCGCTGCTGTGTCGTACCCCACCTTCTGGGATGACCTCCAGCGCCTCCAGGCTTGAACCGCGGCGCACCGCCGACGGCAGCTTCAGCCTGTTCAGCAGCGACTTCGGTGAGGGCTTCCACAGCAGCCGGGGAGCGCTGGCGGAGGCGCGCAGCAAGTTCGTGGCGCCGGCGGGGCTGGAGCGCTGGCCCCGCGGCAGCTGCCTCACGGTGGTGGATATGTGCGTGGGCACCGGCAGCAACACCGCAGCCCTGCTGGAGGAGTGCGCGGCCCGCGGCCTGGAGCTGAACTGGTGGGGTCTGGAGCTCGACCGTGAGCCGTTGCGGCTGGCGTTGGCGGACGCCGCCTTCCGCCGCCAGTGGCAGCCGGCGGCCCTGGAGCGGCTGGAGCAGCTCGGCGCCAGTGCGCGGATGCTCTGGGGCGATGCCCGCCAGCAGCTGCCGGCGCTGCTGGAGCAGCAACGGGGCCAGGTGCATCTGGTGCTGATGGACGCGTTCTCGCCCAGCCGCTGCCCGCAGCTGTGGACGCTCGAGGTCCTGTCGCAGCTGGGTGCCCTGCTGCATCCGCGCGGGCGGCTGCTCACCTATTGCAGTGCCGCCGCCGTGCGGCAGGCCCTGCGCCTGGCCGGGCTGGAGATCGCCGCCATCGCCGCCCCGAGCGGCCTGCAGCAGCACCAGAGCGACTGGAGCGGTGGCACCGCCGCCAGCCCAGGCCCGCTGCCGGCTGAACCCCTGCTGAGGCCATTGAGCCCGATGGAGGAGGAGCACCTGCGCACCAACGCCGCCGAGCCCTACCGCGACCCGAGCGGCACGGCGGAGCGGGAGGTGATCCTGCGGGAGCGGCAACGGGCCCAGGCGGAGGCGATGGCAGCTGGAGGCGTGGAGGCCACCGGAGCCTGGCGGCGCCGCTGGGGGTTGAGTTCCAGCCACCACCAGTAGATTCCCGCGCAGTTGCCGATCGCTGCCGATGCTCGCCGTTGCCGTGCTGGCCGCAGGAAAGGGCACCCGCATGAAGAGCGAGCTGCCGAAGGTGCTGCAACCGTTGGCGGGCGCCACCCTGGTGGAGCGCGTGCTGGCCAGCTGCAACGGTCTGGAACCCGAGCGGCAGGTGCTGATCGTGGGCCATCAGGCCGAACGGGTGCAGCACTCGCTGGCGCACCGGCCAGGGCTGGAGTTCGTGCTGCAGCAGCCGCAGAACGGCACCGGCCATGCCGTGCAGCAGCTGCTGGAGCCGCTGGCTGATTTCGATGGCGACCTGTTGGTGCTCAACGGCGATGTGCCGCTGCTGCGGGAAGAAACAATCGCCCAGCTGCTGGCACAACACCGCAGCAGCGGTGCGGCGGTGACCCTGCTCACGGCCCGCCTGAGCGATCCCACCGGCTACGGGCGCGTGTTCGCCAATGGGGATGGTGCGGTATCGGCGATCGTGGAGCACCGCGACTGCAGCGAAGCGCAGCGCACCAACAACCTGATCAACGCCGGCATCTACTGCTTCAACTGGCGCCAGCTGAAGGCCGTGCTGCCCCAGCTCAGCACCGACAACGACCAGGGCGAGCTCTACCTCACCGACACCGTGGCGATGCTGCAGCCGGCCATGCACGTGGAGGTGGCCGATGCCGATGAGATCAATGGCATCAACGATCGCCTGCAGCTGGCCCAGTGTGAAGCCGTGATCCAGGAGCGCCTGCGGCGCCACTGGATGCGGGAGGGGGTGACCTTCGTGGATCCCGCCAGCTGCACCCTCAGCGATGGCACCCGCTTCGGCCGGGACGTGGTGGTGGAACCCCAGTGCCACTTCCGCGGCAGCAGCGTGATCGGCAGCGGTTGCCGCATCGGCCCCGGCAGCCTGATCGACAACGCCCGCATCGGCGATCGGGTGGAGGTTGTCTACTCCGTGGTGCGCGATGCGGTGGTGGCCAGCGATTGCGCGATCGGGCCCTTCGCGCAGCTGCGCCCCGGTGCCGATCTGGGCGAAGGCTGCCGCGTGGGCAACTTCGTGGAGATCAAGAAGAGCACCCTGGCGGCCGGCTGCAAGGTGAACCACCTCAGCTACATCGGCGATGCCGAGCTGGGGGAGAACGTGAACGTGGGCGCCGGCACGATCACCGCCAACTACGACGGCGTGAACAAACACCGCACCGTGATCGGCGCCGGCAGCAAAACCGGCGCCAACAGCGTGCTGGTGGCACCGATCACCCTCGGGGCCAACGTGACCGTGGGCGCCGGCTCCACCCTCACCAAGGATGTGGCCAGCGGGGCCCTGGCCCTGGGCCGCGCCAAGCAGCTGGTGAAGGAGAACTGGCAGCCGCCCGCCCAGGCCAGCTGACGCTGCCAATCAGCTCAGATCTGCTCCGGTAGTAGCGGAATCAGCCGCTCCAGCGCCACCCCGCGGCTGGCTTTGAGCAGCAGCACGTCACCGCGCTGCAACCAGGCCGCGAGCGGCTCGGCGGCCTGTTCCGGCTGCGCCACCACCGCCAGGCGGCTCAAGGGTGCCGCCGCCGCGGCCATCGCGTCGGCTTCGGCGCCCTGGCTCACCACCACCAGCCCATCCAACCCCAGGGCAACGGCACGCTCGGCCACCTGGCGATGCAGGGCCAGGCTCTGCTCCCCCAGCTCGAGCATCGTTCCGAGCACCGCAAAGCGACGGCCAGGCTGGGCCGCCAGCAGATCCAAGGCCGCCAGCACCGCTTCCGGGGAGGCGTTGTAGGTCTCATCCAGCAGCGTCAGCCCGCCGCGCTCGAGCCGGCGGTTGCGGCCGCCGGGCACCTCCACCTGCAGCTGGTGCTGGGCGGCGAGCGGCACCCCGAGCTCACGGGCCACCGCCACAGCCAGCAGCAGATTGCGAGCGTTGTGACGCCCCGCCAACGGCACCTGCAGCCCCTGGCCCTCCACCTGCAGCCTCTCGCCGGACGGATCCAAGCTGCCCACCAGGTTGGCCTGATCGGCGCCGGGATCGTCGCTGAGAGCGACGCGGCAGATCCGGCCACTCCACACCCGGGCCACCGCCGCCTCGAGCAAAGGATCACCGGCGGGGATCACCAGCAGACCCTCGGGCCGGAGCCGGCTGGTGATCTCGCATTTGGCGGTGGCGATGGCCTCGCGGCTGCCCAGCCGGCCGATATGGGCGGTGCCGATGTTGGTGATCACCGCCACATCCGGTTCCGCGGCGGCACTGAGGCGCTCGATCTCACCGAGGCCGCGCATGCCCATCTCCACCACCACGGCGCGGTGCTCGGTGCCGGCACGGAGCAGGGTGAGCGGCACACCGATGTCGTTGTTCTCGTTGCCGCTGCTGGCTTCGATCGGGCCCAGGGGGCTGAGTGCGGCGCGGATCAGCTCGCGGGTGGTGGTCTTGCCGGCGGAGCCGGTCACCGCCACCACCGGCAGCTGGAGTTGACGCCGGTGCAGCAACGCCAACTGCTGGTAGGCCTGGGTGGTGTCGTCCACGAGCCAGTGGAGCAAGCCGGCCGGCACGGCATCGGCGCGGTCGCGCTGCACCAGCGCCGCCTGGGCACCGGCCGCCGCGGCCTGCTCGAGAAAGCTGTGGCCATCGAAGCGCTCCCCCACCAGCGGCACGAACAGCTGGCCGGCCGCCAGCTGGCGGCTGTCGGTGCAGATCGGGCCGAGCGGAACAGCGGGATCGATGGTGCCGGTGGCACCGCGGGGCTCGCCCCAGCAGGCGATCAAAGCACCGAGCTGCATCGAATCAGGAGCCAGAGGGTGACGTGAGCACGATCATGCCGCCGCCCACCAATGCATCCCGCGCCAGCAGGACAGCGCCGGGATCGCGCAGCTCGAGGTGGTCGTAGCCGAGGTCCTGGGCCCACTGCAACCACTGCTCGGCGCGGCGCTGCCGCTCAGGAGCGGCCAGCCTCTGAAAACGGGGGCTCACCTCCAGCACAAGGCTGAGCTGATCGGGCAGCACCCGCGCCGCCAGGAGGAGCCCATCGGCCTCCGGCCGCTGCAGCAGTTCGGCCAGGGGGTCGGGGGGCGGTTGCTCCGCGGGGGCAGCTTCCGCTGCGGGCGGCTCATCGGCCACGGGCTCCTCTGGCGCAGGAGCGGGCGCGGGCGGTGGCAGATCGGGTGGCACCAACGGCGCGCTGGTCTGGGCTTCACCCTCAGGCACCAGCTCGGCCTCGTCTTCCGGCTCAACCGTTGGAACAGCACCCCCGGCGACTGGGGCGGCTGTTGGTTCTGCAGGGGGAGTATGGCGATGCCGCAGGGCCACGAAGGCACCGGCCGAAGCTGCCCCCACCAGAGCCAGTGCGAGCACCAGCAGCAGGGGCCAGAACAGTGGCGCCAGGTCGCCAGGCCACCAGGAGGGGCGCCAGAGCGTGCCCTGGCCGTTGCGCCGCCACAGCTCCTGAAGCCGCAGGCGCAGATCGGCGGCAACGGCCCGCAGGTCGTCGGCCAGGTTGCGCCAGGGGTTGCGATAGGGAGCCGGGAGGGGCATCCCGCCGGCTCAGCTCACGTTGCGGCGGCGCAGCAGCGAGAGGGGATTGCGCCGGGGGCCGCCACCCGCCGATGCAGCAACCGGCTCCTCCCGTGGGGGCTGGGCCCCGCCGTTAAGGCTGGGATCAGCCTCCTGACCGCGGGAGAACTGCTCCACCGCCTCGGCATCGGGGGTGGGTTCCTTCACACCCTTCACCTCCTTGTACATCCGGTCGTACTCGAGGGCGGAGCGATTCCAGCTGTAATCGGCCGTCATGGCGCGACGTTGCAGCTCCCGCCAGCTCTCGCCATGGCGATACGCCTCCCAGGAGCGCACGATCGAGGTGTAGAAGTCGAGCGGGTCGTAGCGATCGAAGCAGAAGCCCGTGCCGGTGTGATCGTTGGGCACGTGCGGCGGCACCGTGTCCACCAGACCGCCCACGCGCCGCACCACGGGGATCGAGCCATAACGCATCGCCAGCATCTGGCTGATGCCGCAGGGCTCGAAGCGGCTGGGCATCAGGAAGGCGTCGCTGCCGGCGTAGATCAACCGCGACAGAGCGTCGTCGTAGGTGAGGAACACGGCGAAGCGGCCCGGGTGGCGCGCCGCCATCTGCCACAGGCCCGACTCGATGTGGCGGTCACCGGTGCCGAGCACCACGAACTGCGTGTCGGAATAGGCGAGCACCCGATCGGCCACCTGCAGCAGCAGATCCACACCCTTCTGATCCACCAGCCGGCTCACCAGACCCATCAGGTAGGTGTCGGGGTTCACCGTGAGCCCCATGCGCTCCTGCAGCACCTGTTTGCAGGTGGCCTTGCCGCTCAGATCGCTGGCGCTGAAGGTGGCCGGCAGGGTGGCATCGGTGGCCGGATTCCAGGCCTGCTGATCGATGCCGTTGAGGATGCCGCGCAGCTTGCCGCTGATGTAGTTGAGCAGCCCCTCCAGCTTCTCGCCGTATTCCGAGGTGCGGATCTCCTGGGCGTAGGTGGGCGACACCGCATTCACCCGATCGGCGTAGAGCAGCGCCGCCGCCATGGTGTGGTCGCCCTGCATGTACCAGGGGCACCAGGTCATCCGATCGAGCTTCCAGCGCCAGGGGCCCTGGTACTTGAGGTTGTGGATGGTGAAGACCGTGCTGATCTCCGGGTCCTGATGCATCCACACCGGGATCATGCCCGTGTGCCAGTCGTGGCAATGGAGGATGTCGGGCTTCCAGTGGTTCCAGGCGAACTCGGCGGTGGCACTGGCAAAGAAGGTGAACCGCCAGTCTTCGTCTTCGCCGCCGTAGATGCGCTCGGGGTCGAACACCGGATGGCCCACCAGGTACAGCGGCAGGCCATTGCTGGGGTGGCGGGTCTCGTACACCGCAAAGTCGGTGCCCATCGTGTGGCCCCGCCAGATCGGGTCAGCCGGAATGTCCAGCTGGCTCCACAGCCGGCCGTAGCCGGGCATGATCAGGCGCACGTCGTGGCCGAGAGGCGCGAGGGCTGGAGGCAGGGAACCCACCACATCGCCCATGCCCCCCACCTTCACCATCGGGGCGCATTCGGCTGCGGCAAACAGCACCCGCATGGGAATCCGGCTGAAAGTGCGCGCAACTCTACGGGTGGTTTCAGGGGAGCACCGTCACCGGTGTGCCGAGCTGCACCAGCTCGAACACCTCCTGCACGTTCTCCTCGAACAGGCGCACGCAGCCGTGCGACACGGCACGGCCCACGGTCCAGCGGTGGGGCGTGCCATGGAAGCCCGCCACGGTGCAGCCGTCCACGCTCAGGTAGCGCTCACCATCCCAGGCATTCACCCGGGGGGTGCAGTCGCGGTAGAAGCCGATCCAGCGGGAGCCGAGGGGATTCTTCGGGCCCGGCCCCACCTGCCGGCCGTTGCTGGGGTGCTCCCAGATCGGATGAGCCACCATCTCGAGCACCTGATGGCGGCCGGCGGGCGTTTCCCAGCCCTCGGTGCCCACCGCGGCGGGATAGCGGCGCAGCATGCGGCCGTCCTTGAGCACCATCAGCTGGCGGGTGCGGCGATCCAGCACCAGGTGCAGTCCCTCGTCGTCCATCAGATCGGAGGGAATGCGGCTGAGGGCCACGTCGTCGCTGATCACCGGCGCCGGCGGTGGAATCGGATCCGGCTCGCGGGCGAAAGCGGGGGAAGCCACAGGAATCGCGCTGGCGGCCAGAGCGGCCAGCCCGCGCAACCAAAGGCGACCAGACAAACAACGCGCTGTCACAGCAACAAGGGCACTCTCACCAACTGCTAGCCAACGCGGCGCCTTAAGGCAGCCAAGGCGAATCGGAAAAATCCGGAGCTCGCTTCTCGAGGAAGGCATTGCGGCCTTCCTGCCCCTCTTCGGTTCGATAGAAGAGGTGCGTGGCCTGGCCCGCCAGCTCCTGAATGCCGGCCATGCCATCGGTTTCGGCGTTGAACGCCGCCTTGAGGCAGCGGATCGCCGTGGGGCTGTGCTGCAGCACCTCCCGGGCCCAGCGCACACCTTCGGCTTCCAGCTGCTCCAGCGGCACCACCGCATTCACCAGGCCCATCTCCAGGGCCTCGGCCGCGCCGTACTGCCGGCAGAGGAACCAGATCTCACGCGCCTTGCGCTGCCCCACCAGCCGCGCCAG
>CAJXSQ010000031.1 GCA_913061215.1 uncultured Synechococcus sp.
CTCTGATGAAAAAGCCACCCCGCGGGGTGGCTTTTTTGTTGGCTTGGCGGACTGGCTCAGCTGCGGTGTACGTGCACCTGCTGCCAGGTGCCATTGCAGCGCTGCCAGATGCGGGTTTCGCAGCAGCTGGCGGTGATCGGTTCGCTGCCGTTCAAGCGTTGGGTGAGGCGGGTGTAGCTGAGCACCACGGCGTCGTCGCTCAGCCAGCGCAGATGCGGGCGAGCCATGGTCACGGTCACGGCAGTGGCCGGCGCATCGCTGGCCGGTAGCTCGAAGTAGTAGCGATGAAACGGCAGGCCTTCCACCAGGTGGCCGTTGGTTTCCGCTTCGAAGCAGCTCAGGTCGTTCGCGCAGAAGCTGGCATAGCGGGGCCAGTCGCCGCTGGCAACGCTCTCCAGCATGGCCTGATTGATGCCAAGGATCTCCTGATCACGCGGGCTGATGGCCATGGCGTGGCTCCAATGTGCTGTAAGAGCTGATTCTCTCAAAGCTGCCACTGTCGCGAGCCGGATTGCCTTCACGATCGCTGAACAGCACAGGCATGCCAGCCGCATCGGCGGCCAGAAGTTCGCTCAGCGCATCGCTGATGAACAGCACATCCCCGGCTGGCACCTGCATTGCTGCAGCGATGGCCTGGTAGCTCTCGCGCCGCTGTTTTGGCCCGATGCGGGTATCAAACCAATGGCTGAACAGGGGCCGCAGATCACCGGCCTGGCTGTGTCCGTAGAGGAGCTGCTGTGCAGGCACCGAGCCTGAGGAATACACAGCCAGGCTGTATCCCTGCCGATGCCATCGCCGCAAGGCTTCCGGCACATCCGGGAACAGTGGTGCCACCAGTTCACCGTTGCCGTAGCCCGCCTCCCAGATCCGCCCCTGCAGATCCTTGAGCGGTGTGAATTTCACATCGCGATCCATCAGCTCGTGCAGATAAGGCACCACGCTGGTGGGATCCTCGCTGGCACCGCCCGCGGCAGCAGCGGCTTCCCGCACCTGCTGCACCAGCTGCGCCACTTCCGGATCGTGTCCGTTGGCGGCCAGAAAGGTCTGCAGTTGTCGGCGGGCGTAGGGAAACAGCACCTCGGCCACAAAGCTCACCGGGCAGGTGGTGCCTTCGATATCCAGCAGCAGATGGGTGACGGGCATGGCGGTGCTCAGGCGTTGTGTGTTGTCTGCGTCAGGGCATCGAGCAGCAGGCGGCGCCAGCGCTGCTCCAGCAGAAACTCCAGAATTTCCAGATGCCGCAGGGCGGTGCCGAGGTTGCGCCCCCAGGCGTAGAGCCCATGGCCGGCGATCAGCACACCGTGGGGCGCGCTGCTCAGCTTCGGCCGGCAGCGCTGCGATAGCCGCGGCAGATCCTGATCGTTGGCCAGCACGGGCAGCTGCACGCTGCAGTCGTGGGTGGTGATGCCTTCCAGGCCCTTGAGCATCTCCAGGTCGCGCAATTCCAGGCTGGCCGCCTGCAGCGGAGCTGGGCCGCTCCCCCGCTCAAGCGCCCATTGGGAGAGCAGGGTGCCCGCCTGGGAGTGGGTGTGCAGCACGGCGCCGGCGCCGCAGGTGTGCACGATCTCCAGATGCAGGGCGGTTTCGGCGCTGGCCTTGCCGCGTCCGGCCACCACCTCGCCGGCTTCATTCACTTCGATCAGATCGCGCGGTGCCACAGAGCCCTTGTCCACCCCGCTGGGTGCCATCAACAGCCGCAGCGGATCGTGGTCGAGCACGCAGCTGAAATTGCCCCCGGTGCCATCACACCAGCCGCGCCGGTGAATGCTGGCCATGGCCTTGCTCAGGGCGGAGGCCAGGGCTCTGGTGTTGGCATTTGCCACAGGTCAACAACGCCGGGGCCATCAGTCAGCTTGGCAGTTAGGGCACCAGTGGCTGCTGCGGCCACTCAATTTGTCGCGTCGGATCGGGGTGCCGCAGACGCGGCAGGGTTCTCCGCTGCGGCGGTACACCCAGGCGGCGTTGCCGTAGTTGCCGTTGGTGCCGGTGAGATCGCGGAAGTCGCTGAAGGTGGTGCCGCCGGCACCGATGCTGGTGTGCAGCACCTGAACAAGCGCAGCATGGAGGCGCTGCAGCTGCTCCGGCTTCAGCTGTCCCGCCGGGGTGTGGGGCGAGATCCGGCTGATGAACAGAGATTCATCGGCGTAGATGTTGCCCACGCCTGCCACCAGCGCCTGGTCGAGCAGGGCCGTTTTGATCGGGCGGCTGGAGCCAGCGAGCTTTGCGGCCAGATGGTCGGGGCTGAACTCCGGGCTGAACGGTTCGGGTCCGAGCCGGCGCAGCCCGGTGATCACCGCCTCCAGGGCTTCCCCCGGCGGCACCCACCACATCTCCCCGAAGCTGCGCATGTCCACAAAACGCAGCTCCTGCCCCTGGGGATTCCAGAGCCGCACGCGGGTGTGGCGGCAGGGCTCCGCCGGGTTGCTCATCCAGAGGAACTGGCCGGTCATGCGCAGATGCACGCCCCAGTGACCGCCATCGCTGTCGCCACGCTCCAGCTGCGCCACCAGGTATTTGCCGCGCCGCAGCCAGGCGCCGACCCGGCAGCCCTCCAGGGCGCTGCAGAACAGCTCCGGCAACGGCGGTGCGGCGATGGCCCTGGCCCGCAACACCTCCACCCGGGCGATGGTGAAACCCGTCACCTGCTGCTCCAGTCCGCGCCGCACGGTCTCCACTTCGGGTAGTTCCGGCACGCGCAGCCATGGCAGTTCAGCGGTTCAGCGTGCCACGGGGCGGGCGTGGCTGATGGGGCGGCCCGAAGCAGAAGCCCCGATCGGCTGAGCTTCAGGGCTCAACAGACCGGGGCTTTGAGAGATCAGGGAGATAATCCGGAGGAAGATCCTCAGAGGACGCGGGGCCCTCAGGCCTTCTCCAGCTCGCTCTCGGCGAAGTTGTTGGTGTTGATGCCGCCTTCGGAGCCGCTCACGCCGTTGTAGTTGACCTTCTCGAAGCGCACCACCACGGGGTAGCGGATGCCGGAGGTGTCGATCGAGGCAACGGTGCCGACTTCGTTGAACCAGTAGGACTCAGGACGCTTGATGCGCACCTTGTCGCCGCGGGAGATGGCCATCGCTGCGCAGAAAAAGGGTGGCTGTCAGAGGGAATGTACCCGCGTCGAGCGGGCCTTCTCACCGGCCGTCACGAAACGTGGCACCATCGACCTTTCCTGTGCACGCCGCCATGGCCGAGGCCCCGTCCTTCAGCCTCGATCTGCCGGATCCCGAGAGCGACAGCATCAGCTCGATGGAGTTCCTGGCCCGGATCGAGGAGGCCTGGGCCATCTGCGATCGCTTCGATCTGCAGACCGAGATCTGGCGCGGCCGCATCCTCAAGGCGGTGCGCGACCGTGAGCGCCGCGGGGGCGAGGGGCGCGGTGCCGGCTTCCTGCAGTGGCTGCGCGAGCAGGAGATCAGCAAAACCCGCGCCTACGCGCTGATCCAGCTGGCGGAATCCGCCGACCAGATGCTGGGGGAGGGGGTGCTGGAGGAAACCAGCGTGAACAACTTCTCCAAGCGCGCCTTCATGGAAACGGCCCAGGCCGATCCGGAGGTGCAGCTGATGATCGGCGAGGCCGCCAACGACGGCCAGCAGATCACGCGCAAGCAGGTGCGCCAGCTCACCGATGAGTTCACCGCCGCCACCAGCCCCCTGCTGCCGGAGGAGATCCGCCAGCGCACGGCCGAGAACCTGCTGCCGCCCAAGGCGGTGGCCCCCCTGGTGAAGGAGCTGGCCAAGCTGCCCGACGAGCAGCAGGAAGACCTGCGCAAGGTGCTGCGCGACGAACCTGAACTCGACCGCGTGAAGGATGTGACCAGCACGGCCCGCTGGCTGAGCAAGGCGGCGGAGGCCGGCCTGGCGGTGCGCGCCTTCCAGCAGGGTGAACTCGATTTCGATAAGGCGATGCAGGAGGCGCTGCGTCTCGATGCCCTCGGCCTGCTGGCCGATGCGGTGGGCCAGGCGCAGGCGCTGGAGGCGGCCGTGCTCAAACTGCACACCAGTTGGCGGCGGCTCAATGGCCTGCAGGAGCGCCTGTGGGTGGAGAGCGGCAGCAGCACGCCGCATCTGCGCGAGCTGCTCACGGCCCTGCAGACCCTCAGCGGCAACACGATGCGGGTGTCGCTCGGGGAGCTGGCGGGGGGCAAGCGGGTGCGGATCCAGCTGGTGGAGGAGGCGCCGGATCAGCTGGAGGCGCCGGCGATTCCGGTGATGGCCCAGCCCGGTTGAGCCCGGGGTGATGAGCGATCCGCTGACGCAGGCGCTGCAGGAGCATTTCGGCTGGAGTGGCTTCCGCCCGGGGCAGCGGCCGGTGGTGGAGGCGATGCTCTCCGGCCGCGACTGCCTGGCGGTGTTGCCCACCGGTGCTGGCAAATCGCTCTGCTACCAGCTGCCCGCCCTGGTGCGCGGCGGGCTGGTGCTGGTGATCTCACCGCTGGTGGCCCTGATGGAAGACCAGGTGCAGCACCTGCAGCGGCGGGGGATTCCTGCAGCCTGCCTGCATCGCGGCCTCGATCCTGCGCGGCGCCGTGATCTGATCGCGCGGGTGCGCGACAACCGCCTGCGCTTGATTTACCTGGCGCCGGAGCGGCTGCAGGTGGAGGCCACCCGCCAGCTGCTGGAGGACATCAACGACCAGGGCCAACTGGTGGGTGTGGCGATCGATGAGGCCCACTGCATCAGCGCCTGGGGCCACGACTTCCGGCCCGACTACCGCCGCCTGGGCCAGTTGCGGCGCCTCTGCCCCGGTGTGCCGCTGGTGGCCCTGAGCGCCACGGCCGCCCCGCGGGTGCGGGCGGATCTGATCCGGCTGCTGGAGCTGCGCCGGCCGCTGATCCAGGTGCGCTCCGCCCGGCGCGACAACCTCGCCTATGCGATGCGGCGCCGCCCGGCCGATCCGATGCCTCAGGTGCTGGCCGCCCTGGCGGAGGCCCGCGGCGCCAAGCTGATCTATGCGCGCACGCGCCGCTCCGTGGAGAGCTGGGCGAAGCGGTTGAGCGAGGCCGGCGTGGAGGCGATCGCGTATCACGCCGGCATGGATCCCGAGAGCCGCGCCCTGGCGCTCACCCATTTCCAGGAGCATGCGGCGCCGGTGCTGGTGGCCACCGTGGCTTTCGGGATGGGGGTGGACCGGCCCGATGTGGGTCTGGTGCTGCACCTGGATCTGCCCGCCAGCGCTGAGGGCTACCTGCAGGAATCGGGCCGGGCCGGGCGTGATGGCCTGCCGGCCCGTTGCCTGGTGCTGTTCGATCCCGACGACCGCATCACCCTGGCCTGGGCGATCCGCGCCTCCGCCGATGAGCCTCAGCGGGTGGAGCTGGCCCAGCAGCAGCTGCGCCGCATGGAGGCGGTGGCGGAAGGGCCCGGCTGCCGCGAGCAGGCGCTGCTGCTGGCGGTGGGGGAACTGGTGCCCCCCTGCGGCCGCTGCGACCGTTGCCGCGAGCAACCGGCCCTGCAGGATTGGTCGGAGCAGGCGGCGGAGGTGCTGGCGGCGCTGGAGCAGCGCGGCGGCGTGGATCTGCGCAGCCTGGGCGATGAGCTGGCCCGGGCTGAGGGCGAGGAGGTGGAGCGCTGGCGCTGGCTGGCGCGGCGGCTGGTGCAGGAGGACCTGATCGCCGAGAGCGACGACGGCAGCCAGCGGCTGTGGTTGCGCCCGGCGGGCCGCCGCTTTCTGCAGCAGCCCTGGACGCTGCGGCTGGCGGCCTGATCAGCCGCCCTTGGCGGTGCAGAGGTCGTTGATCAGCTTGTGCTCGAAGTCGCTCTGGGGGGCATCCCAGGTTTTCCAGGTGCCCGATTGCCCTGTGGCGTTGAGCCGTTTGGCGTTGCAGTTGATGGCCAGATAGAGGGGCTGGCCATCGCTGTTGAGGCTCGGGGCCACGTAGCTGCCGCCCATGGGCTGCCAGTTGGCCCAGTCCACCTGCAGGGGGCCGTAGCTGCGCCAGTCGGGCGTTGAGGCTTTGCCGGCCGGCTTGGTGGTGCTGGCGGCGGCCACGGTGGTGGGTTTGGCGGCCGGCTTGGGTGCGGGCTTGGCGGCCACAGGTTTGGGCTCGGGCTTGGGTTCCGGCTTCGGCTCAGGCTTGGCGGCAACGGGTGTGGTTGCCACGGGTTTGGCAGCCACGGGTTTCGCGGCCGGTTTCGCCTCAGGCTTTGGTTCTGGTTTCGGTTCTGGCTTCGCCGCCACGGGGGCTGGGGATGCTTTTGGTGCCGGCTTGGGCGCTGGTTTGGCGGCAACCGGTTTCGGTTTGGCAGCCGGTTTCGGCTTCGGGGTGCCGCGCAGCTGGAGCGTCTGGCCCACCACCACGGTGTTGGGATCGCTGATGCCGTTGATGGCGATCAGGTTCTGCATCGATACGCCATAGCGCTGGGCGATCAGCGACAGGCTTTCCCCGGGTTGCACCTTGTGCTGCTTGGCGTTGCGGTTCACGGCTGGGGCCGGCTTGGCCGCCGCGACGCGGCGGGTGACGGGCACCTGGATGCGGCTGCCGGCCCAGAGGTCCTGGGCGCTGTTCAGGCCGTTGATCTGCATCAGTTGCTGCACCGTGGTGCCGTAGCGCTCAGCCAGCTCCGAGAGCGTTTCACCCGGCTTCACGGTGTAGTTGGCCTTCACTGTGGTGGTGCTGCCGCCACGGCTGGATCCACCCCCACCGGCTCCCGGCACCTGGATACGGCTGCCGGCCCAGAGGTCCTGAGCGCTGCGCAGCCCGTTGAGTTGCATCAGGCGCTGCACGCTGGTGCCATAGCGCTCGGCGATCTCCGAGAGGGTTTCGCCGGGCTTCACCGTGTAATTGCCGCTGCCGGAGCCGCCGCCCCCACCGGCCCCCGGCACCTGGATACGGCTCCCCGCCCAGAGATCCTGCGGGCTGCGCAGGTTGTTGAGTTGCATCAGCCGCTGCACCGTGGTGCCGTAGCGCTCGGCGATCTCAGAGAGCGTCTCGCCCGGCTTCACCACCACCTCACCGGCCAGGCCCGGCAGAGGCAGCAGCAGGGCCAGGGCCAGAACGGCAGCGGTGCGGCGGCGCATCGGTGGAGGTGACTTCAGCTGCAGGAACCTTACGGTGATCTGCCAAGGGCGCCAGTGCCTGATTGATCAGGCCTGGCAATGGATGTCGCCGCCGGCACCCTTCAGCCCAACAGCCGGCGCACCAGGGGCAGCTTGCCGGCGTAGGGGGGATAGCGGAAGGGCACATCCAGCCGGAAGGGCCGCCGCAGCACGCTGCGTTCGTGCGAGAAGGTGCGGAAGCCGGCTTCGCCGTGGTAGCTGCCCATGCCGCTGTTGCCCACCCCGCCGAAGGGCAGTTCGGGCACGCCCACGTGCATCACCACATCGTTGAAGCACACGCCGCCGGAGCTGGTGCGCTGCAGGATCCGCTCCTGCGCCTCGCGTCGCTTCGAAAACAGATAGAGCGCCAGCGGTTTGGGGCGCTGGTTGATCTGCTCGATCGCCGCGTCCAGATCGCGGATCCGCAGCACGGGCAGGAGTGGACCGAACAGCTCCTCCTGCATCAGCGGATCCTCCAGGCTCTCCACCCGGATCAGCGTGGGGGCGATGCGGCGGCGTTCCGCATCGCTCTGGCCGCCCCAGAGAATCTGGCCGCGGCTGCGGGCCCCCTCCAGCAGCCCGTGGAGCCGCTCGTATTGCGCCCCATTCACCAGGCAGCCCAGATCGGGCGATCGCAGCGGATCGCTGCCGAAGCAGGCCTCAATGCGTTGGCCCAGCCGCTCCACCAGGGCCGATTCCACCGCCTCCTCCACCAGCAGATGGTCGGGGGCGATGCAGGTCTGGCCGGCATTGAGGCATTTGCCCCACACCAGCCGGCGCGCCGTGATCTCCAGATCCGCATCCGCCAGCACCACCGCCGGACTTTTGCCCCCCAGCTCCAGGGTCACCGGGGTGAGATGGCGGGCCGCCGCCTCCATCACCAGCCGCCCAACCCGCTCTCCCCCTGTGAAGAAGATGTGATCGAAGCGCTCCTGCAGCAGGGCCTGGGCCACGGCGCCATCCCCCTCCACCACCTGCACCGTGTGGGGCGGGAAGGCCGCGGCGATCAGCTCCGCGATCAGGGCGCTGGTGGCCGGTGCGTGCTCGGATGGCTTGAGCACGGCCGTGTTCCCGGCTGCCAGCGCACTCACCAGCGGCTGGATCGTGAGCTGAAAGGGATAGTTCCAGGGGCCGATCACCAGCACGCAGCCCAGCGGTTCGCGGATCACCTCAGCCTTTCCGGGCAGCAGGCTGGCCGGCACCGGCACCTTGCGGGGGCTCATCCAGCGGCGCAGGTGCTTGCGGGCCAGCTGGATCTCCTGCCGCACCGCCACGAGCTCGAACCAGGCCTCAACCGGCGGCTTGCCCAGGTCGGCGGCCAGGGCTTCCAGCACGGCCTCCTGGCGTTGCTTCACCGCCTCTTCCAGTCGATCGAGCTGTTCGCGGCGCCAGGCCAGCGAGCGGGTCTCCGCTGCGGTCACGGTCTGCCGCATCGCGGCGATCGAGGTGGGCAGCAGCATGGTGAAAGCGGGTTCAGCCCAGCCAGGTGAGGCCGGAATGGCGCTGCTGATACTGGCGGTAGGCGCCGCTGATCGTGGCGATCAGTGCCTGGATCACGGGATGGGCTTCCAGATCGGCGCGCAGCACCAGCAGTTCCTCGCCGCTGTCGCTGCCGACCAGGAGACGTTCCCGCAGGGGGGAGTCCGGTGCCGGAGCTGGAGAGCCCCGTGGTCGTTGGATCACGGCCAGGTCCAGGATGCGCTTCAGCACCAGCTGATGCAGGTCGTCGCGCGGCCCAACCAGCTCCTCAGGCAGGGCCGGGTGGGCCGCGTCCGCAATGGCCTTGAGGCTGCCGGTCGTCAGCCAGCGGGGTTCCGTTGGATCGCGTTGCAGGCGCAGGTGCTGGGAGGAGAGCCGCAGCCCCTCCAGCAGGGCTTGGTTGGATCCGGCGCTGTAGGCGCCGTTGGCGTGTTTACGGAACTCCAGGCCCAGCCGCTGGCTCACCTGGCGGTAGATGCGTGAGATCGAGCTCTGATCGCGGCGGGTGAGCCGTGCCACGGCGCTGGTGCTGGGGGTGATCTCCAGCAGGTCGAGCACAGGTAATCCGTCCAGAAGGATGTCGGCCATGCAGACCCCAGAGGGCTATGCAAAATCTGCAACCTCTGCCCCGTCGGCCTCAATCCCCAGTGGTGGGTACGGCTGGATCGTCTGCGGCTGGAAAGCACAGCTGCAGCAAGGCTCCTCCCCGTGCACTCACCGTGCAGTGCAGCTTGCCGTGGTGGTTGTCCATGGTGGTGCGCACCACGAACAGGCCAAGGCCGCTGCCGCTGGCTTTGGTGGTCTGCAGCGGGGTGTCGTCCAGGACGTTCGGCGGTAGGCCGGGGCCGTTGTCGGCCACCGACAGGCACCACTGGCCGCCTTGGCGCGCCAGATCGACGCTGATCCATGGGGTCTCGCTGGCGTGTTCCACCAGGGCTTCAGCGGCGTTGCGCAGCAGGTTCACGATCGCGATCTGAATCTGCACCGCATCCCCTTCGATCCAGGCCGGGGCCACGCTTGTGTCCACGCCGCTGCTGTCGATCGTGATCCGGCCGGCCACGCCGCCCGAGCGGGCGTAGAGCAGCGCGCTCTGGGCCACCTCCCGCAGGTCCAGCCGTTGATGCTCCGTCTGCACATTGCGCAGCAGGGCCCGCATCTTCTCGATCGTGAGCACCACCCGATCGGCTTCCCGGCGGATGCTGTCCAGCTGCTCCTGCCAGGCTGGTGGCAGGGTCACGCTGCCATCGCGCCGACTGCGCTCCAGCAGCAGCTGGCTGTTGAGCAGCAGCACGCTCAGGGGTTGGTTGATCTCATGGGCCACGGCGGCGGCCTGCAGGCTGCTGCGCAGCTTGTCCTTGAGCAGGGCCAGGGCCTGGGCATCGCGGAAGCGCTCGCGCTCGCGCGCTTCCCGTAGATCGGTGGTGAGGCCGTTGTAGCGCTGCACCAGTTCGCTGATGGCCCCGTTGAGGGCGGTGAGCTCCTCGCCGGCGCTCGTGCTCAGGCCGCTGTTGAACAGCAGATCCTCGGGGTCGGTGTCGTTGCCGCTGCGCTGCTCCAGCGTGTGGCTGAGCCGCTCGGAGGCTGCTTCCAGCTGCTGCAGGGGCTGCAGCAGGCCCTGGATCTGCCGGTTGATCAGCAGCACGGCTCCCGCCAGGGCGACGCCGGCGCCGAGCAGGGCCAGCAGGCTGTTGCGCTCAGCGGCGGCGCTGCTGGGATCCACGGCCAGGGCGGTGAGCAGCAGCCAGTCGAGCCCCTCCTCGCGGCCCCAGCTGCTTGCCTGAATCGTGTAAGGCCGGCCGTCCACGCTCACCCGTTCGGGCTTCGGATCGCGGCGCAGATGGCTGAAGTGCCCCGCCAGTTCCCGGGCGAGCGGGTGATTCACCTGCTCCAACCGGGCGCGCTCCAGCTGGCCCTCGCCGCGCCGCAGGGTGGTGTTGGGGATGGAGCTGGCCACCAGGCGGCCGTCAGGCTCCACGATCAGGGCCAGGCCGGGCCGGTCGCGCCACACGCTCTGCAGCCAGTCGCTGAGCTGGGTGAGCACCACGTCCACCCCCACCACACCCTGCAGCCGGCGGCCGGGGCCGAACAGGGGGGCGTTGTAGGAGATCGAGAACACCTCGGGCTGGTCTTCCCAGGCGTAGATCGAGCTCCAGGTGGGTTTGCCCGCCTTGGCCGTATCGGTGTACCAGGCCTCCTCGTGGGTGGCGGTCATCTCCGGGATCCGCTCCAGCAGCGCTCCGGGCCGCCCATCGGCCTGCATCGCATACACCGCCATCGAGCCGCGGCCGCTGCGGCTGGTGTCCTCATTCAGCAGCAGTTCGCCTTCGCGGGTGCGCTCCATCCCCACGAACGAGCCATCGGCATCGCCGTAGTTGATGTAATCCACGGGGAACACCCGGATCTGGTCGCTGAAGCGCTCCACCATCCCCGCGTAATCGCGCACCCGGCCGGGCTGCTGCAGCCAGCGCAGGTTGAGGTCGTTGATCCAGATCGGGTAGTTGAGTTTGCGCGAGAGGCGGGTGGAGAGCTCCACCACCGAGGCGTTCTGCCGGTAGGCCTCGCTCACGTCCAGGCCGCTGCTGCGCCCGAGGCTGTAGCTCAGCACCCCGAAGCCGCCTGCCACGAGCAGCAGCTGCAGGCCACTCACCAGGGCCAGGCGGTTGGAGAGTCGCCGCGGCCAGCGCAGCATCGAAAGGCGGAGCCGGCTCATGCGTTGTCCTCGTCCAGGGCGAAGCGTCCGAGCAGGGAGGCCTGTCGCACCAGTTCAGCGCCGCTCACCCCCAGCTTCTGGGCAATGGCCTTGCGGTGCGTTTCCACCGTGGCGATCGACAGACCGGTGCTGCGGGCCATGTCCTTATTGCTGAGGCCCTGGCCGATCAGTCCGTAGATCTCGCGTTGCCGTTGGGTGAGTGGCTCCGGTCGGTTGGGGAGGCAGCGCTCCAGCACGGCCTGGAGCTGGCTGAACGCTGCCGTTTTGTCGACGACTCCACAGATGAGTGGCTGCAAGGCCGCTGGGCAGACGAAGCTGCTGGCTTGCCCGGAGAGCACCACCACCCGGGCGTCGGGCCGGCGGAGGGCCAAGGCCTGCGCCACCGCGAGCCCATCGCCATCCGGTAGGGCCAGATCCAGGATCAGCAGATCGGGTGGATCCTCACCGCTGCAGAGCAGGCTTGCCTCGGCGCAGGTGGTGGCTGTGGCCCCGACCTCCAGGCCGGGCATGGCATCCAGCATCGAAACCAGCAGCTGCTGGAACATGAGCTGGTCTTCCACGATCAGGCAACGCAGCCGACCGGGCACTCTCGCTGGCACAGATGGATCCATGCCGTGAAAGTAGCGGCGCAAGACCTATCCAGAATGTGACCGAATGGAGTTTTCGTGATGAAAACTTGCCATTTTTTAAAGCCCTTGACGAGACTTGAACTCGTGACCTCTCCCTTACCAAGGGAGTGCTCTACCGCTGAGCTACAAGGGCATGTGGAGGATGGGCCGGGTTGGATTTGAACCAACGTAGGCAGAGCCAGCGGATTTACAGTCCGCCCCCATTAACCACTCGGGCACCGACCCGAACCACACCCCAAGAACTTACCAGCCGGTGGGTCTGCCCCTGGCCCGGCTCCTGACGAGCTCTTTACGATCCGTGCAGTGGAGGCCGGATCAACGGCGCTGATGATGCGCGTGCTGCTGCTCAACGGTCCCAATCTCAACCTGCTCGGCCTGCGGGAGCCGGGGCTCTATGGCGCCGACACGTTGGAGGCGATCGAAGCGCGGCTGGGTCGTCAGGCCGCCGGGCTTGGCCTGGAGCTGGAGTGCTTTCAGAGCAACCACGAAGGTGCTCTGGTGGATCGCATCCATGCGGCCCGCGGCAACGTGGACGGGATCCTGATCAATGCCGGTGCCTTCACCCACACCTCCATCGCCCTGCGCGATGCCCTGCTGGGGGTGGCGATTCCTTTTGTGGAGCTGCACCTGAGCAACGTGCATGCCCGTGAGCCGTTCCGCCATCACTCCTATCTGGCGGACAAGGCCCTTGGCGTGATCTGCGGCTTCGGCCCCGCCAGTTACGACCTGGCTCTGCAGGGACTGGTGGCCCGCCTGCGGCAGGAGGCAGGGGCATGACGGCGCTGCTGGAGAACCCCACGGCCCGGGTGAAGTGGCTGGCGGCGCCCAGCAGCGCCAGCTGGCTGGAGCAGGCCAATGCCCGGCCGGATCTGGTGTTGATCGATCACGCCCACTGCGAGCGGAAAGCCGCCGGCGTGGCGTTGCAGCTGATGTTCCGCTACCCCTCCGATGAGGCTCTGGGGGCGCTGCTCAGTCCGCTGGCGCGGGAGGAGCTGGAGCATTTCGAGCTGGTGCTGGGGCTGCTGCAGCGGCGGGGCATCGCGCTGCGCCCGCTGCCAGCGCCTGGCTATGGCGCCACCCTCACGGCAGCGGTGCGCAAGGGCGAACCCGAGCGGATGCTCGATGCCTTTCTCGTGGCGGGGCTGATTGAGGCCCGCAGCCATGAGCGCATGGCCTTGCTGGCGGCCCACAGCCCCGATCCGGAGTTGCGCGCGCTCTATGGCGAGCTGCTGGCGAGCGAGGCGCGCCACTTTGGGCTCTATTGGTGCCTGTGCGAAGAGCGGTTTGGGCGCGAAGCCACCGTGGCTCGGCTCCAGGAGCTGGCGGCTGTGGAGGTGCAGGCGCTCAGCGGCACGCTGGCGGCCCCCGACCAGGTGCGGATGCACTCGGTGGGTGTGCTGGGCCCCGCCGGTTAATCGAGCAGCGGAAACTGCCCGGCGATCGCATCACCGGTGAACTGGGCCACCCAGCCCTCCGGGTTGTCGAAAAAACGGATGGCGCAGAACTGCGGGGCGCTGCCCATGTCGAACCAGTGGCGGGTACCGGCGGGCACGCTGATCCAGTCGTCGGCTTCGCAGAGCACCTGCAGCACCTCCTCGCCGATGTGCAGGCAGAACAGGCCGCGGCCCTCCACGAAGAAGCGCACTTCGTCTTCGCTGTGGGTGTGCTCGGCGAGGAACTTCTGCCGCAGCGCCTCGCGATCGGGGTGTTCCGGCGTGATCCGGATCGCATCCACGGTGGGGTAGGTGCCGCGCGCCTGCACGCGGGCGATCTCGGTGGCATAGGCCGCCAGCACCGCTTCGGGCCCTGCACCGGCCGGCAGTTCTGCCCGCGCCGGCCAGCGCTCAAAGCCGATGCCCCGCTTCGCCAGTTCGTCGGCGATCAGGGCGGGGTCGTTGCTGGCGAAATGGGGCAGCGGGTGATGGCTGCCGCTGCCCGGGCCGCTGCTGGCCTGAAAAATCTGCAGATGACTCACGGGGCCATGCCGCACACCGCTTCACCCTAGAAAGGCGGCATCCGGCGGATGCATGGTTTGGCGCAGCTCACCCTGGTGGGAGTGGGTCCCGGCGATCCGCAGCTGATCACGGTGGCGGCGGTGCAGGCGATCGAGGCTGCTGCGGTGGTGGCCTATCCCGTGGCGCGCGAAGGCGCCGAGGGCATGGCGGCCCGGATTGCAGCTCCCTGGATCAGCCCGCAGCAGCGCCGCCTGCCGCTCGTGTTTCCGATGGTGGCGGAGGCCGAACCGCGCCGCCAGGCCTGGCATGCGGCCGCCGACGCCCTGGCGGCGGAGGTGGCGGCGGGGCAGGCCGTGGTGCTGCTGTGCGAGGGCGACAGCTCCCTCTATGCCAGCTGCTCCTATGTGCTCCTGGCGCTGGCCCAGCGCCGCCCCGCCTGCCCGGTGCGGGTGATTCCGGGCATCAGCGCCGTGAGTGCGGCGGCGGCGGCGGCCTCCAGCCAGGGCCACCCCTGGCCCCTGGCGCTGCAGCAGGAACCGTTGCTGATCCGGCCCACCCCTGAAACGGAGGCGGAGCTCACCGCGCTGTTGGAGCAGGCGGCGGCCACGGGCACGGTGCTCGCCCTGCTGAAGCTGGGGCACCGCTGGAGCTGGGTGCAGCCGCTGCTGGCCGCACGCGGGCTGCTGGAGCAGGCCCTGTTCGCCCAGCGGGTGGGCTGGCCCGATCAGCTGGTGCAGCCGGCGGTGCTGGTCAGCGCCGCTGAGCAGCCCTACTTTTCCTTGTTGTTGATCCGCCAGGGCTGGCCGGCGGTGTTGCCCTGAAGGAGCCCCTGCTGTGACCCCGATCGACTGGTTCGCGCTGCTGCACCCGGTGCTGGTGATCCTGTTCGTGTATCCGGTGGTGGGCGCCACGATCCGGCTGGGGATCCTGGTGCGTGAGAAGCGCCTCGGCATCACCAAGCAACCCGCACCGGTGCCGCGGGAGCATGCCGATCACGGCCGCTGGCTCACCGCCGGCGTGGTGGTGGCGGTGCTGATTGCGCTGGTGTATTCGTTCATCAGCAAGGCGGTGGCCTGGCCGCGGTTGGCGCTGTTGCTGCTGGTGGCCGCCGGCACCCTGGTGGCCCTGCTGGCACTGCTGCAGGTGAAGCGTCCGGTGCTGCGGGCCAGCTTCACGCTGCTCACCTGGGCGGGCCTGCTGGGGCTGGGCAGCCAGGCGGAGATCTGGCGTGTGTCGGATAACCCGCTCACGGGTGCCTTCTGGAGCTCCCACTACTGGAGCGGCGTGCTGCTCACCGGGCTGCTGCTGTTCAACCTGGCGGCGCGGCCGGAGATCATCCGCCAGCTGCGCTGGCGGCGCCTGCATGTGGCCAGCAACATCCTGGTGATGCTGCTCCTGGCGGTGCAGGCGATCACCGGCAGCCGCGATCTGCTCGAGATCCCGCTCAGCTGGCAGAAGCCGGCGATCTATCGCTGCGATTTCAACCGGCGCCTGTGCCCGGAGCCTGCGGCACCAGGCTCAGCCGCGCTGCCCGCTGCCCCCGCCCTGGGCTGAGCAGCCGGCGCAGCAGGGCCAGCAGCGCCCGCCACTCCGGCGGGGCCTGCCGCTGCGGCCAGGCGCCGGGGCGGCCATAGAGCCAGTGCAGAAACGCCTCCCGCTCGCGGCAGGGTTCCGCCGGCCAGGCCCAATGCAGGCGGCCATCACACAGCTGGGGCTGCACGGGCAGCGGCGGCAGTGCAGCGTCCGGCACCTGGAGCTGCAACCGCTCGAGCTGGCAGCCCTCCGGCAGGGCGGCGGCGGCGCTGGCATGGAACACGACCCCGCGCTCGCTCAGGGCCGTGATCGACAGGGCCAGCTCCATGGGCCGGCCACGGCGATCGCGCCCCAGCAGCGCGCCCTCCAGCTCCAGCCCCAGCCACGGGCTGGGATCGCCGGCGGGGGGATCGCTGCAGGCTCGCAAAGCCACCAGCAGCCCCAGCAACGTGAGCCCGCCCCAGAGCATCCCCAGCCAGCCGCCCGGGCTGCCACCGGCGGCGAGATGGCGCAGGATCCAGGCCAGGTTGAGCCCGTTGAGCGCCAGCAACAGCAGCAACGGCAGCGCCAGCACCGGCGCGATGCCGCCGCTGCCCTGCTCGCGGTGCTTGGGGGTGATCCGGAAGGGCTGCACCCGCCCCCAGAGGCTGGCGAGCACCGTGGCGGCCAGGGGCACCGCCAGGGCCCAGCCGGGTAGATCGGCCAGCAGGGCATGGCGGCTGCCGCGGTTGAGCCAGCCGGTGCTGAGCAGCAGCGCCATCCACAGGGGCAGCAGTTTCCCCAGCACGGCGGAACCGGTGAGCAGCACGGGCGCGACCCCCAGCAGGCCGATGCTCAGCGGCATCAGCAGCAGCAACAGCCGTGGCACGGTGTTGAACCAGTGCAGCGCCCCCTCCAGATAGGCCAGGCGCTGGCCGGGATGCAGGTTGCGCAGGCGCAGCGGGCCCTGGCGCAGCCGCAATGCCTGCAGGGTGCCGGCGGCCCAGCGCTGCCGCTGGCGCACAAAATCGAGCATCGTTTCGGCGGCCAGGCCGGCGCTGAGCTTCTCGCCCAGGTAGCGCAGCTTCCAGCCGCGGGAGGCGAGGAGCATGCCGGTCACCAGGTCTTCTGAGATGGCCTGCTCCACGAAGCCATCCACCTCGGCCAGAGCGCTGCGGCGCACCAGGAAGCTGGTGCCGGCGCACACCACGGCCTCCCAGGCGCTGCGCACCGGTTCGATCCAGCGGTAGAAGCTCTCCTCATCCGGCAGCAGCCAGGCCTCCATCGCCAGGTTGCGCATCACCGGATCGGCATTGAGGAAGTGCTGGGGCGTCTGCACCAGCGCCACCTCGGGATCAAGCAGCAGGCCGATCGTGCGCTCGAGGAAGTGCTGCTGGGGCACGAAGTCGGCATCGAACACGGCCACCAGCTCGCCCTGGCTGAGGGCCAGGCCGGCGTTGAGGTTGCCGGCTTTGGCGTGGCGCCGCTCGGGGCGGTGGTGGTACCGGGCGCCATAGCGGGCGGCCAGGGCTACCAGCTCGGGGCGGCCGGCGTCATCGAGCAGCCAGAGCTGCCGGTGCGGATAGCGGAGCTGGCTGCAGGCCCGCAGGCAGCGCTCCAGCACCGGCAGCGGTTCGCCGCAGGTGGGGATCAGCACATCCACCGTGGGGCGCCAGCCACTGGCCTGCCAGCGGGCCTGGGCGGCATCGGCCTCGGGGCGGCCATCGCTGAAGCGGCGCCAGGCCAAGAGCAGCGGCAACAGCCCGCTGAGCAGCAGCCAGCCCTCGGCCAGCAGCAGCAGCAGGCTCAGCCCTGTGGCCAGGGGGCTGCTGAGGTTGAGGCTGTGGAACACCCGCCAGTGCAGGTAGTGCAGGGCGAGCAGGGCGAGCAGCGCCAGCAGGCTGCGCCGCATCCACAGGGGACAGCGCGCTTCAGGCCGGCGGCTCAGCCACAGGGGCCACAGCAGCAGTAGCCAGGGGAGCCAGAGCTCCGCAGTCATCCAGCCGGGCCGCGGCGTGCTCGAGCAACGCTAGGGCCTCTGCCGGGGTGGGGGCGCGCATCAGAGCGTGGCGAAGCTGCGGCGCCCCGCTGAAGCCGGTGCAGGTCCAGCCCATGTGCTTGCGGGCGATCAGCAGGCCGTGATCGCCGCGGGCCGCCACCAACGCCTGCAGTTGCTCGGCGGCCAGCGCGATCCGCTCGCGGGCGCCGGGGCTGGGCGGGATCGGTCGGCCGCTGAGGGCGGCATCGATCTGGCCCACCAGCCAGGGGGCGCCCATGGTGCCGCGGCCCACCATCACGCCATCGGCGCCGGTGTGCTCCAGGCAGCGCAGGGCATCGGCGGCGCTGTTCACATCGCCGTTGGCGATCACCGGGATGCGGAGCGCCCGCTTCACGGCGGCGATCGCCTCCCAATCGGCCTGGCCCTTGAAGCCCTGCTCACGGGTGCGGCCGTGCAGGGTGAGCAGCTGGGCACCGGCGCCCTCGAGCTGCTGGCACCAGCGCACCGGATCGGCGTCGCTGCCGCACCAGCCCAGGCGGGTTTTCACCGTCACGGGCACCGTCACGGCTGCGGCCACCGCCTCCACGATCCGGGCGGCCAGATCGGGGTCGCGGATCAGGCCGCTGCCGCCGCCCTTCTTGGCGATCTTCTTCACCGGGCAGCCCATGTTGATGTCGATCAGGAAAGCGCCGGCGGCCTCGGCGCGGCGGGCGGCATCGGCCATGGCGGCCGGGCGGTGATCAAACAGCTGCACGCCGATCGGCCCCGGCTCGCTGGCGAGCTCCTCCACCTTGATCAGGCCGTGGCCCAGCTCCAGGCTGGTGGCATTCACCATCTCGGTGAACAGCAGCGCATCGGGGGCCCAGCGCCGCACCAGGCCGCGGAAGATCCGATCGCTCACCCCCGCCAGGGGCGATTGCAGCACGCGGCAACGCAGGGCGCGTGGGGTGCCGCGGCCGGCCAGCGCCAGGGGGGGTGGGGCGGTGATCATGGTGGTCTGATTGTGGGACTCCAGGCCGATGCCCCCCGCCGAAGCCGCCACCGCGCCCGTTCCCTTCCCCCTGAGCCGTGCGCTGCTGGAAGCGGTGCTGGCCGACCGCACCAGCGATCGCTTCGTGTGTGAACTGATCTGGCCGCGCCTGGGTTATGAGCGCGATGGCTCCGGCCGCTGGAGCGCGGGCCCGGCTGCGGAAGCCAGCTGGCGGGAGTCGTTCCCGATCGAACCGCAGTTCATCGCCCAGCGGCCCCCCTCGGTGGCGCTCACGCGCTCGATCCCGAAGCCGCACAAGCAGCTGCTCAAGGATCAGCTGGGCTTCGGGGGCTATCGCATCGGTGAGCTCTATCCGCGCCGCACCCGCCGGGCCACGGCGGTGAACTGGCTGCTGGCCCACCTGGCGGAGCGGGGCGAGCCGCTGCCGGAGAGCGGCCCGCTGCCGGAGCTGCGCGAGCAGCCGGCCGATCCGGTGGCGGGCCACCCGGGTGATCTGCCGATCAGCTGAGCCGGCTTACGCCTGGATCGTGACGGGGGTGCCCATGGGGGTGTTTTCAAACAGCCAGCGGGCGTGGGGGCTGGGGATGCGGATGCAGCCGTGGCTGCGCGGCACCCCGAAGGCTTCACCGGCGGCTTCCTGCCAGGGGGCGCCATGCATGCAGATCATCCCGTTCTGGGTCACGCACATCGTCCAGGGCACGTTCGGGGCCACATAGCCGCGGCCGCGCATCGTCACCGTGCGGTGCTTGGAATACACCTGCGAGCTGCCCATGGGCGTGGGTGTGGAGGCTTTGCCGGTGCTCACCAGCACCGTGCGC
>CAJXSQ010000032.1 GCA_913061215.1 uncultured Synechococcus sp.
CTGGTGTTCACCGGCGGTGAAGCCAAGCAGCGCATCCAGGGCGGTGAGGTGCGGGTGAACGGCTTCCAGGAAACCCAGCGGGGCCGCAAGCTCAAGCCGGGCGATCGGGTGGAGTTCGCCGGAGCGATCCACGTGGTGCCCCAGGACACCGCGCCGGGGGCGTGAACCGCTCAGCCTCTAGGTTGGTGGGTCGATTCGTACAGGACGCTGTGGGAAAGGCCGTCATCGCAGGCAACTGGAAGATGCACATGACCTGCGCCGAAGCGCAGGCCTTTGCCGACGCCTTCAAGCCCCTGGTGGCCAACCTCCCGGCCGACCGCGAGGTGGTGCTGGCACCGCCCTTCACCGCCATCGCCACCCTGAGCAGCGCCCTGGCCGGCAGCGGCGTGCACATCGCCGCCCAGAACATCCACTGGCAGGAGAAGGGTGCCTTCACCGGCATGGTGTCCGCCCCGATGCTGATGGAGCACGGCGTGAGCCACGCGATCGTGGGCCACAGCGAGCCGCGCAAGTACTACAGCGAAACCGACGAGCAGATCAACCTGCGCGCCCGCAGCGCCCAGAAGCACGGCATCATCCCGATCCTCTGCGTGGGTGAGAGCGATTCCCAGCGGGAGGCCGGCGAAGCCGAGCGTGTGATCCGCCGCCAGGTGGAGCAGGGCGTGGATGGGCTGGATCCTGCTCGCCTGATCGTGGCTTATGAGCCGATCTGGGCGATCGGCACCGGCAAAACCTGCGAAGCGGCGGAAGCCAACCGCATCTGCGGCCTGATCCGCGAGTGGGTGGGCTATCCCGAGGTGGTGGTGCAGTACGGCGGTTCGGTGAACCCCGCCACCATCGATCAGCTGATGGCCCAGAGCGACATCGACGGCGTGCTGGTGGGCGGCGCCTCGCTCGATCCCGAGGGCTTCGGCCGCATCGCCAACTACCAGGTGCCCGTGGCTGCCTGATGAGCCTGGCCTGGGGAGAGCGCACCCATGTGATGGGGGTGATCAACATCACCCCCGATTCCTTCAGTGATGGCGGCCAGTTCGATCGGCCGGAGCGGGCTCTGGCCCAGGCGCGGCGGCTGGTGGCCCAGGGGGTGGAGATCCTCGATCTCGGCGCCCAGAGCACCCGCCCCGGCGCGGAGGATGTGGGCAGCGATGCCGAACTGGCGCGGCTGCTGCCGGCACTGCGGTTGATCCGCGAAGCCTTTGCCGGCGCGGAGAACCCGCCGCTGATTTCGGTGGACACTTTCCGCGCCCCGGTGGCGGAGGCGGCCCTGGCTGCCGGTGCCGACTGGATCAATGATGTGAGCGGCGGCCGCCGCGATCCGGCGATCCTGCCGCTGGTGGCCGCTGCCGGGTGCCCCTACGTGCTGATGCACTCGCGCGGCGATAGCCAGAGCATGGATGGCCTCACCGATTACGGCGCGGCCGGTGTGACCCAGGGCGTGCTGACGGAACTCCAACAGGCCAGCGAGCGGGCCCTGGCGGCCGGGCTGCGGCGCGAGCAGCTGATCTGGGATCCGGGCCTGGGCTTCGCCAAAACCACCGAGCAGAACATCGCCTTGCTGCGCGGCCTGCCGCAGCTGCGGGCCGAAGGCATCCCGCTGCTGGTGGGTCCCTCGCGCAAGCGCTTCATCGGTGCGGTGCTCAATCAACCGCGGCCGAAGGCACGGCTCTGGGGCACGGCGGCCGTGGTGGCGCAGTGTGTGTCCGCCGGAGTGGATGTGGTGCGCGTGCACGATGGCGGCCCGATCGTGCAGGTGGCGCGCATGGCGGATGCGCTCTGGCGCTGAATTCACGGCGCGGTTGAGCAGGCTGTGGCGATGCGTTCGCCCTTCAGTTGCTTGGCGTGATACATGGCGCTGTCGGCTGCATTCATCAGGCTTTCAGCGCTTTGCGCATGGTTGGGCCACCGGGCGATACCGATACTGGCGCTAATCGTCACCTCTGCTGGCAGTTCCTCCTCGTTGTTGAAGGGTTGATGCAGTGCTGTCTGTAGTTTCCTGGCAAGAAGCGTCAGATTCTCCACCGATGGTGCATCGGGAACCAGCAAGACAAATTCATCACCACCCTGGCGGCAGAGCGTGTCGCTGCTGCGCACAGCATCATGCAGACGTTGTGCAACCGCCTGGAGCAGTACATCGCCTGTGCCATGGCCCCAGCGGTCATTCACCGGCTTGAAGTTGTCGAGGTCGATGAACATCAGGCCAACACCGCTGCCCTGGCGCTCAGCCAGAGCCAGGCTGCGTTTCAACTCCTCCATCAGCAGCGTGCGATTGGCCAGTCCTGTCAGCTGGTCGTGCGTTGCCAAGTAGCGGATCTTCTCTTCGTTAAGGTGGCGTTCACTCACATCCCGCAGCAATCCTACGAAGTTCGTGATCTGTTCCTTCTGATCAAGTACGGCTGTAATCGAAAGCTCATTCCGCATGATCGTGCCGTTTCTGTGGCGGTTCCAGATCTCTCCATTCCAGTAACCCTGTTGGATGATGGCGCTCCACATCTGTTGATAAAAGCTGTTTTCATGTTTGCCCGATCGCAACAGGTTGGTCTTGCGGCCTTTTGCCTCCAGTGCTGAATATCCGCACAGTTGACTGAATGCTGGATTGACCCGGATGATGATTCCACTTGCATCTGTGACGACGATTCCAATGGGACTGCTATCAAACACTGTGTTGGCCAGTGCGCGCTCTCTGGAGGCCTGTTGTTCACTGAGCAGAGATCGTCTCAGTGCAAGATGGTTGCTGAGCATGATCTGGCTGATCACTGCCGCTACGATGCTGAAGCTCACACCCAGAAGTGCCTGCAGTAGTAGTGTTTGGCTCCACCCCGCGGCACTGAGGCTGCGATGCCCCAGCTGAATGCCGATCACCCATGTGCGATCAGCGATGGTTAACTCGCTCCACTTCGCATGGGTGAGTTTGGTGGTTCCTCCCAGCTGCTGATTGTCATATAGCAGATTGTCTGTGCTGTCTTTATCACTGTCGTAGATCAAAATACCCGCATTTTGTAGGGCAGGACTCTTCACGGTTGCAAGGGCGCCCTGGATGAGGTCTTTCATGCGGAGAGGGGAGTATGCCCAACCTCTCAGTCGCCGCATCCGGTCCTGAGAGGAGCGGAATGGTGTGCTGGGCTGCCAGTAAATTGCTTGATAGATCAGTGCTCCGATCTGTGGGCGCACATTGGTTTCCTGCAGAAGGCGTACAGGCCCACTCAGGGCCGGCTCGCCTGTATTCGCCGCAGACTGCATGGCCTTGCGACGTGTGATCTGGGAATACATGTCGTAACCAACTGCGCGTTGATTTCTCCAGTCGTTTGGCTCCAGATAGACGATTGCTGTTGTTAAGTCACGAACGCCAGTCGGGGTTACGGTGAAGTCCTTTTGGCCAGAAGCCTGGATCTGCTGCTCAAAATCCCTCACGTTGTTCTTGGGCACTACAGCCGCGTAGCCAACACCCTGAATCCCTTTGAGAGTGTCTCCGCGGCGACTCAGAGTCTCGTAAAAATCATTGAATTCATCTTTGTCTACTTCTCTGGAGGCATTAAAAAGGCCAACGACAGAATCAAGGATGGCAATATTGGTCTTGAGTCTGGTGGTAATCGCTTGGCTGACTTCCCTGCCGAGTTCTATCTCAAGGCGTTCGTGTTCAAGTTTCGCATAGTTTCGTTGCTGGTTGCACCAGATCGCTGTTAAGCATATCCCTCCCATCAGTGCGATCCAGGGCAGCGCCACAAGTGGATGTCTTGGCTGTGGCGTTCTAATCCAGGGCAGGTGTAAGCCCATATCGTTAGATGATCATCTCGCTTATCCTAGGATCGATCGTGCGACCTGGGTGAATGTGCTTCGCATCCTGATTCTCTGCGGCTGCTCTGCTGAATGAAACTCTCCGCTGAACGTGTAGCCCACCAGCTGCTTCTGATGCTCCAGATTGAGATCTGCAAAAATTAGAATCCAATCTCCGTGGCGATTCTTCCACGCCTGCTTTAGCGGCAGCAGTAATCCTGGCTCAAGTCTCAAGCTAAGCCCCATCGTTCCTTCGAATCTCTCTTCTGTCTTGCGCTTAACTCTGAAGCGTGCACCACTCATCGAGAGATCAATCACGACTCCATCCAAGCAGGATCCACTTCTGGATAGGAGTGTTGCTGGCCGTCCGACCGTCACACGATGTTCCTGTCTGGGTTGAGGGCGCTCCAGAGACATTAAAATGCAGATCACAAGAAGTGCGATATTGATCGTGCACCAGGCTGTTCCATACAGCGCTATTTCCCATCCCGCTGTTGTGCTGGCTTGGCTGAGCCCAAGCATCACCTGCAGCAATACGATGATATTCATGATTAGCAAAATGCAGCTTGGTGCCACTGTCTGCTGAAACAGTTGTTGCTTGCCATCCGATGCTGCATGGCCTTTCGGCGTTACGCTGAAACCTTTGCTATAGGGTCTTATGAGCGATTGCAGAAGCTCTGGAAGCAGAGCAAAGGCACTGAATAGGCTCATCGCTTCCGTGAATACCGGCAGATAAAATGGTCGCATCAAGATGAACATGCTGCTCGACACAGCCAGGATGAAAGGAAGCTGATAATCAATGATCTCCTGGCTTTCTGTGGCGGGAATCGGTCCTGCGCCGAAGAGAAAGAACACGATCGGTATCAGCTGAAAGAAGATGCGAGAGCCATGCTGGATCATCCAGTAAAAGGGGAAAAACAAGATCTTGTCCTTCAGCTTGAGTTCTTTATCTTGTGCGATCTGATAGCCCACTTGAATGTTGCCTCGCCCCCAGCGCCTACGTTGTACGAAAAAGGATTCCATGGTTTCCGCGGCAAGACCCATCGTGTTTGCCTCGCGCAGATAGATCGTTCTCCAGCCCCGTTTCACAAAGGCCACAGTCAGCAGGATGTCTTCAGTGATTGAGGACGTGGGAAACCCGCCTACGGATCGCAGGGCTGCATTGCGGTGCATACAGCAGCTGCCGCAGCAGAATGCTCCACCTACAGCATCGCGACCAGGCATGATGATCTGAAAGAAGAACGCCTGTTCACATCCCCAGCTGCCGCTGATATTGAGATTGTGCTGAATGGCATCAGGGTTGTAGAAGTTCTGTGGTGTCTGTACGGTGGCAATGCTCGCGTCATCAAAAAAACCTGCCAGGCGCCAGAGGCAGTTCTTATAAGGAATAAAATCAGCATCGAGCAACAGATTGAGATCGCCTTCGATGATGCCTAATGCATGATTGATGTTGCCCGCTTTTGCCCCTTTACGATCCTCTCGCGTGAGATGAATCGCTCCAGTCTTTTCGCATAACTCCTTCAGCCAGGGTCGTTGGCCGTCGTCCAGCACATAGACCTTGAAACGTGGGTAATCAAGCTGTAAAGCTGCGAGAATCGTCTTCCCCACCACTTCTGGCCCCTCGTTGTACGTTGGGATGAGGACGTCAACACTAGGAACAGCCTCCGCCCCTTCCGCTTTGTAGCGTTGCCGTAGCCTCGCTTCGGCTCGATCAGCCTCATGCCGGCGATCGGTGAGCCAGGTGATCGTGGCGAGAAACTGCATATATTCAATGATCGCCAGCAATTCCACTACCAGCACCGAAGCCATCCACCACCCCGCTGCACTGGTGAAGAACGAATCGAACGGGAAGCGTTCAATCCGCCAGCTCACATAGCGAGCCGTGAAAACCAGAATCACAACCACCAGAAGAATCCTGCGTCCATTGCTCGCTGGCAGCAAGCAAGCGATGGCCGCGGGGATGGCAAGGGCCAGCAGTGTGGCTTCAGCACCCACCGGTTTCAGAGATCAACGCGTACGCGTTCACCCAGCCGACAGTTCTGCCCCTCAAATTCTTGTTGTGGGAGGCTGATCATCACGCGGGTTCGGTCATTGCCGGAAGGCTTGAAACGTGCTGCTCCGCTTGTGTCCAGTCCATTGATGCTCTGTTCTCCGCGTAAGCTCGTAATCCTGCCTTCGCTGTGGCGGTGGCTGTTCGGCCAGGCGACCTTGACGGTTTGCCCGATTCTTAGGTCTTTTAGTTTGCTGGCTTCAAACAGAGCTTCCACCCGCAGCTTATTGCAGTTCACCGCTGTGAGTAGTGTGGTGCCATCGTTCACTTCATCGCCCATGCTCACGCGGCTCGTGAGCATCAATCCGGGAAACTTTGGTGCGTAGGTGAATCGCGCCCGCTTGCGCGCCTGCTGCACATCCTGCGTCAGCTGATCTTTCTGTGCCTCCAGTTCTTTTCGGCGACTGCTCAGGCGTAGAAGCTCCACCTCCATGATCTCCATGCGCCGCGCTGAACCGATTGGCGCCACACCACTGTTTTCGCCAGTTTGCTCGGCGGCGACCTGCTCCAGCTTGAGGTTGTTCAGTCGCTGCTGTTGATTGCCCACGCGCTGCGCGAGGCTGGCGGCCATGGCTTCGGCGCCCACAAGTGTGTCATGGTCCATCGCACCGCTGATCACCAGATCGCGATAGCGGCTGGCCTGTGTGGCGTAGCGCCGTTGCTGTGCTTTGAGATCTCTCAGGTCCCGCTCAGCTGTCTGCACTTCGGCTTGCAATCGGGCCTGGTTGATCTGTTGGTAGCGCTTGAGCTCGCTGGCTGTCGTTTGAAGTTCGCTCTCTGTTTGTTTCAGTCTCAGTTCAGTTTCTTCCAGCTTTTCTGCATCGGCCCTGCCTGCCTGAATCACGATCAGCGTTTCACCGGCCTTGAACAGCTGTCCAGCCGTCACTGGCTGAGCCACAACCAGGCCCTCGATTGGGCTGCTGATGCTCACCACATCTGTGGTGACATAAGCTTCAATCGATCGCTTGCGAAGCAGCAGTGACCCCGAGGTGACGGTGATCAAACCCACGAGGCTCAAGCCTGCCCACCGCCTCCAATGCTGCTGTGCCAGAGCGGCTTGAATGGTTGGCCAGACCTGCTCGGCTGCAGTACGCCAATCATTCCTCTCGCCTGCCTGTTTGAGGGATGTCATCCCGTGGGTGCTGTCGGCCCTTGTCTAGACAGGTGGCCAGGCAGTGTCTACAGCACTGTGATGCATGGTTATGCGCTGATCAACTGTGTTGCACCAACACTGATCAGCACCCGCTTCCAGTAGGGCGTCACATACCAGGTTTCCAGCTGCTCATCGGTGAGGGTGAGCGTCATCAGCGCCTCCATCCGCAACAGATCAGCCATGCAGATGTTGAGCTGCAGTTTGGCGGCGATGGTGATCACCTGATCCGGGCTGTCGCACTCAGAAAGCTGCCGCCGAAGGAGGGGATCATCCTTCAGCAGCAGCTTGAGGCGCATGGCATTGGCAGATGTCATGCGATGGCTGTGTTCAGCTGGCCACGCCCTCGATCTTGTCCTCGATCTCCTGGTAGATCTCCTGCAGCTGCTGGATGTTCTCGTCGGAAGTTTCCCAGTAGCCGCGGCCGTTCACTTCCAGCAGCGTGCCCACGATGCGGCGGAAGCTGTGGGGGTTGAGCTCCATCAGCCGCTTGCGCATCTCCGGGTCGTTGATGAAGGTGTCGTTGGCCTCCTCATACACGAAGTTGTCCACCGCGCCGCTGGTGGCACTCCAGCCCAGGGTGAAGTTGAGCCGCTTGGCCACTTCACGCACGCCTTCGTAGCCGGAATCGAGCATGCCCTCATACCACTTGGGATTGAGCAGCTTGGTGCGCGAATCCAGGCGGATCGTTTCGCTCAGGGAGCGCACCTGGGCGTTGGCGGTGGTGGTGTCGGCGATGTAGCTCGCCGGCGCCTTGCCGTCGTCGCGCAGGCCCTGGATCAGCTTGGTGGGGTCGCTGTCGAAGTAGTGGCTCACATCGGTGAGCGAGATCTCGGCGGAATCCAGGTTCTGGAAGGTCACATCGGCGGTTTTCATCACCGATTCGAACACTTCGCGCTTCTGGTTCATCTCGCCGGGGTTGTCGGCATTGAAGGCAAAGGTTTTGCGGGAGAGATACATCTCCTGCAGTTCGCCCTCCTCTTCCCAGGTGCTGTTCTCCACCGCCAGGTTCACATTGGAGCTGTAGCTGCCGCTGGCATTGGAGAACACGCGCGTGGCGGCGTCCCGCAGGGAGATCCCTTCCTGCTCGGCCTGCTCCTGGGCGTGCTTGCGCACGAAGTTCATCTCCAGGGGCTCATCGGCCTCTGCGGCCATCTTCACGCCCTGATCGATCAGCGCCATCTGGTTGATGAACAGATCGCGGAACACGCCGCTGCAGTTCACCACCACATCGATGCGAGGGCGGCCCAGCTCCTCGAGCGGGATCAGCTCCAGCTTGTTCACCCGGCCCAGCGAATCGGGCACGGGCTTCACGCCGATGAACCAGAGGATCTGGGCCAGCGATTCGCCGTAGGTCTTGATGTTGTCGGTGCCCCAGAGCACGCAGGCGATCGTTTCAGGCCAGGCGCCCTGCTCTTCGCGTTGGCGCTCGATCAGCTTGTCCACCACTCCCTTGGCCGCAGCGATGGCTGCCCGGGTGGGGATCGCCTGGGGATCGAGGGCGTGCAGGTTCTTGCCGCTGGGCAGCACGCCGGGGTTGCGGATCGGATCACCGCCGGGGCCGGGCAGCACGTATTCGCCATCGAGAGCCTTGAGCAGGCTCTCCATCTCCATATCGGCGCACACCTGCTCCAGGCAGAACTGCAGGTAGGCGAAGAGCTTGTCGAGCTCGCCGGAATCCACACTCACAAAGCCGGCGCCGCAGCAGGCCCGCAGCCAGGGGCTGGGCAGCTTGAAGCCGAACTTGCCGAGCAGATCAAACAGCCAGCCGAAGTTGCGGCGCAGGGTCACGCGCCCATCGCGGCCGGTGACCGAACGCACCATCGAACCCACGGCGGCCCGGCAGGTTTCGGTGATGCGGCGGTTCAGTTCCACATCCGCCAGCACGCCGGCGTCGTTGCCGCGATACACGTCCTCGATCGAGCGGCCCAGGCTTTCAGCGAGCAGGCCGGGCAGGGAGCGGATGCCCTCTTCTTCGCGTTCGAGGGCGGCGATGTTCACCAGGGTGGCGATCGCTTCCTCGGCGGTGGGGGGCTTGCCGATCGTGTGCAGGCCGCAGGGCAGCAGCCGGCTTTCGATCTCCATCAGCTGGCGGTACACCGCGCCCACCACGCCATCGCGCCCGTCCTGATCGAGCTCGGCGGCATCCACCTCCGGCAGCTCAACGTCCTTATCGAGGTTGCACTGGCGGGCGGTTTCCACCACGGCATTCACGATCTGCACGCCGCGGGAGCCCTCACGCAGCTGCTGGTAGGAGCCCACCAGTTCGCCCAGCTCCTTCAGGCCCTTGTAGAGGCCGGCGTTCTCCGCCGGCGGGGTGAGATAGGAGATGGTTTCGGCATAGCCGCGCCGCTTGGCGATGGTGGCTTCCGAGGGGTTGTTGGCGGCGTAGTAGTAGAGGTTGGGCAGCGCGCCGATCAGCGAATCGGGGTAGCAGGTTTCGCTCATGCCCATCTGCTTGCCGGGCATGAACTCCAGCGAGCCGTGGGTGCCGAAGTGCAGCACCGCATCGGCGCCCCACACCTTCTCCAGATAGGTGTAGTAGGCGGCGAAACCATGGTGGGGGCTGGCGCTGCGGGAGTAGAGCAGCCGCATCGGATCACCCTCGTAGCCGAAGGTGGGCTGCACGCCAACGAACACGTTGCCGAAGTGGCGGCCGAAGATCAGCAGGTTGGTGCCGTCGGTGTTGAGGGTGCCGGGGGGCTTGCCCCAGTTCTCCTCGAGACGCTCGGAATAGGGGGTGAGGCGCTCGTATTCCTCCACGCTCATCCGGTGGGCGATGGCCAGCTCCGGTGCGCCCTCCATCGCTTCGGGATCCTTGAGCACCGCCTCCATCAGCGCCTTCGGGTTGGCGGGCAGATCGCTCACGTCGTAGCCCTTGGAGCGCATCTCCTCGAGCACGCGGTGGATCGAGCCGAACACGTCGAGGTAGGCGGCGGTGCCCACGTTGCCCTTGTCGGGCGGGAAGCTGAACACGGTGATCGCCAGCTTCTTCTCACTGCGCGGCTTGATCCGCAATGAGGCCCAGCGGATGGCGCGTTCAGCGATGGCGTCCACCCGGTCCTGCAGGGTGTGGGCCTTGCCGGTGGCGTCGTCGCGGCCGCTGAGCACGATCGGCTCGATCGCACCATCGAGTTCGGGGATGGCGATCTGCAGGGCCACCTGCACCGGGTGCAGACCCAGATCGCTCTCCTCCCATTCCTGGGTGGTCTGGAACACCAGCGGCAGCGCCACCATGTAGGGGCGATTGAGCTTCTTCAGCACCTCGATCGCCTTGGGGTGGTCCTGGCGGGCCGGGCCGCCCACCAGGGCAAAGCCGGTGAGCGACACCACGCCGTCCACCAGCGGTACATCGGGGTTGATCGGGTCGTAGAAGAAGGCGTTCACCGGCTTGGTGAAGTCGAGCCCGCCGCAGAACACCGGGATCACGGTGGCGCCGCGGTATTCCATCTCCTGGATCACCGCCACGTAGTGGGCCTCATCGCCGGTGACGATGTGGCTGCGCTGCAGCACCAGGCCGATCACCGGGCCCTTGCGTGCCTTGTCGGAGAGGTCCTTGCGGCTGGCGTTCCAGTTCAGATATTCCTTGATGTCCTCAAACATCGAAGGGGCGAGCGGGTGCCAGATCCCCAGGTCGGGGAACACCACCGGGTCGGCCACCTGCAGTTCGGGGCGCTCATCGGCCGTACGTGGGAACACGTACTTATCGGCCAGCATCAACAGGAAGTTGCGCAGGTTGTCCGGCGTGCCGCCCAGCCAGTACTGGAAGCTGAGCATGAAGGAGCGGGCGTCCTGCGCCTTCTCCACCGGCAGATATTTGAGAACCGTGGGCAGCGTGTTGAGCAGCTTCAACATCGCGTCCTGGAAACCGGCGCCGCCGGCCTCCTTGCGCTTCTTCATGAAGCCGGCGATGGCGCTCTTGCTCTGGCCCAGCTGGGCCATCGAGAAGCTGCCGAGCTTGTTGAGGCGCATCACCTCCGGCATGGAGGGGAACACCACGGCGGCCTTGAGCCGATCGCGGTGGGGTGCCACGGCATCCACCACCTTCTGGGCCAGATCCTCGATGAAGATCAGCGAGGCGATGAACACATCGGCCTCGGCCACATCGGCGCAGAAATCGGCGTAGTTCTCCGGGTCGCGCAGTTCCTCGATCAGATAGCCACTCAGGTCGATGGCCAGGGGGCCGTTCTGATCGTTGAGCGAGGTGGCCGCCTGGGTGAGGGCGTTCTGGTACTGCGGCTCCAGCACCACATACACGGCCTTCATCACAGCCCGGCCGTTCACCTCACCGGGGCTGACGCGGCGGGAGGCGGAGCGGACCTGCGTGAACATGCGCGCTGGATTGAGCAATGTGAAGGAGCCTACGTAGGCCGAGGCACCGCCGCGAGCCCGGATTCCAAGCTGTTACAGCCTGTGTGCCGGCGGCCCATAGGCTCAGGCTGTTGCCTTAAGCCGATGACCACCAGCCCAGCCCCCGCTCAGCCGATCGCCGTGGTGGTGGCCGGTGCCCTGGGACGCATGGGCGCCGAGGTGGTGAAGGCCGTGAACGCCGCTCCCGACTGCCGCCTGATCGGTGCCATCGACACCACCGCCGGCAAGGAGGGCGCCGATGTGGGCCTGGAGCTGGGCCTGGGGGAGCTGGAGGTGGCGATCACGGCCGATTTCGAGGGCTGCCTCTGCCAGGCCAGCCAGGCGGTGCGCAACGACGGCCCCGGTGCCGGCGCGGTGCTGGTGGATTTCACCCATCCTTCGGTTGTGTACGAGCACACCCGCGCTGCCATCGCCTATGGCGTGCATCCGGTGATCGGCACCACCGGCCTCAGCCCCGAGCAGCTGCAGGATCTGGCCACCTTTGCCGAGAAGGCCTCGGTGGGCGGGGCGGTGATCCCCAACTTCTCGGTGGGCATGGTGCTGCTGCAGCAGGCCGCCGCCGCCGCTGCCCGCTTCTACGACTTCGCTGAGCTCACGGAGCTGCACCACAACCGCAAGGCCGATGCCCCCAGCGGCACCTGCATCAAAACGGCGGAGCTGATGGAGGAGCTGGGCAAATCCTTCAACCCCCAGCAGGTGGACGAGCACGAAACCCTGGCGGGCTGCCGCGGCGGTGAGCGCCCCAGCGGCCTGCGCCTGCATTCGATCCGCCTGCCGGGGCTGGTGGCCCACCAGGAAGTGATGTTCGGCGCCCCCGGGGAGACCTACACCCTCCGCCACGACACGATCGATCGCTCCGCCTACATGCCCGGCGTGCTGCTGAGCGTGCGCAAGGTGCGCCAGCTGCCTGGGCTGGTGTATGGCCTCGAGCGCTTGCTCTGAGGGGCCCCGGCCTCGACACTGGCGCCATGCTGATTCCCCTGCGCCCCGGTGAGCTGCCGCGCCTGATTCCGGCGGTGGCCACCGGCCCCCAGTTCAACGCCTGCAGCGGCAGCCCCCAGAAACTGCTGCAGCGCCTGTTCATCTCGGTGATCGGCGGGGTGATCGCCCTGCTGATCAGCCAGACGCTGCTCTTCTCCAGCCAGGCCGGGCCGATCTTTCTGGTGATCGGCGTGGTGTTTCTGCTCTACGTGCTCTGGGGCCCGATCGTGGAGGCCGGCCGCCGCAACGCCACGCTGCGCCGCTACCCCGCTGCGGCGATCTTCGAGGGGGAGGTGGCCGATTACTACACAAAAGAGCTGGTGGAGGGGCGCCAGGAAACCACCGATCGCCAGGGGCGGCTGGAGCTGGTGGAGAACCGCCGCACCTGGCTTGTGCTCGAGCTGGAAGACGAGGACGGCTACCTGGGCGCCGTGCGCTTCCCCTACGACAAGAAGCACAAGCTGATCCGGCGGGGCATGGTGGTGCGCTGCCTGGTGCTGAGCGAGCGCAAGGACTTTTCCCGCGTCGGTGCCCTGAGCGATGCCTGGCTGCCGCAGCTGAAGCTCTGGGTGGGGGAATACCCCTATCTGCTGCGCCCGGCCTTCGAGGAGCTGTGCCTGAAGCGGCTGCGCTGAAGCGAGCCTTTAACGCTGCGCAAACTTGCGCAACATTGCGTTACAATCCAAGCAGTTCTTGAGCAGCGTCATGACCCAGGCCAACGCTCCCGTGATCCGCGGCGCCACCGTCACCCAGGAAGATGGCGGCCGCCTCAACGCCTTCGCTTCCGAGCCCCGCATGCAGGTGGTGGACGCCGAGAGCGGCTGGGGCTTCCACGAGCGCGCCGAGAAGCTGAACGGCCGCATGGCCATGCTCGGTTTCGTGGCCCTGCTGGCCACTGAGTTCGCCCTCGGCGGTGAGGCCTTCACCCGCGGCCTGCTCGGCATCGGCTGATCCCTGGCCGGCTTCCGCCGGTTCGCGTTTGAGTCCAACCGCAGCACAGAATCGTGCTGCGGTTTTTTGTTGCTCCGCTGCCATGCCCAGCCCCTCCCAGCCTTCAGGTGCATCCCGGCTGCAGGCCCGGGTGCTGGGGGCTGGGCCCACCGGTGCCCTGGCGGCCCTGGCCCTGGCCGATGCCGGCTGGTGGGTGGAGATCGGCGATCCCCTGCCCCGCCAGGCCCTGCTGGAGCGCAGCCGCGCCTATGCCCTCACCCACTCCAGCGCTGAGCTGCTGGCTGAGCTGGGGCTCTGGCAGCCCCTGGCTGCAGCGCTGGCCCCCTTCCGCCGCCTGGAGCTGTGCGACCGGGCCATCAACCGGCAGGTGACCTTCCGCACCGGTGATCTGGGGCGCCCCCGTGCCAGCGGTGATGCCGTGGGCTGGATCCTGCAGCACCGGCCGCTGATGCAGCTGCTGCTGCAGCGCCTGGAGCAGCATCCGCAGATCACCGCGCAGTTCGGCGTTGCCCCCGCTGCGGCCGGCGCTGCTCCGGTGGATCTGGAGGTGGCCGCCGATGGCCACGGTTCGCCGCGTCGCCGTGCCGCTGGCCTGCGCCATTGGCGCCTTCCCTATCGCCAGGGATGCCTCACGGTGCAGGTGGCGCTGCGCGGTTCCCGGCCGGATCAGGCCTGGGAGCTGTTCCGGCCCGAGGGGCCGTTCGCCGTGTTGCCGCTCGGTGGTGAGGCCTTTCAGCTGGTGTGGAGTGCGCCGCTGCAGCGGCTGCAGCAGCTGGAGCAGCTGCCCGCCCCGGCCTTTCTCGATGCCCTCAGCGCGGCCCTGCCGGAGCGCCTGCAGGCCGAGGTGCTGCTCGATCAGCCCCGGGCCTTCCCGGTGGCCCTGGAGCTGGCCTGGCCGCTGCAGCGCCGGCGGCTGGTGCTGGTGGGTGAAACGGCCCACCGCTCGCACCCCGTGGGCGGCCAGGGCCTCAATCTCTGCTGGCGCGATGTGGCGGAGCTGCGCCAGCTGGCGCTGCAGGTGCAGCAGGGGCGCCTGGCGGCTGCGCGCCTGCCGCGGCTCTACGGCCGTCGCCGCTGGCTGGATATCGCTCTGGTGCTGCTGGCCACCGATGCCCTGGTGCGGCTGTTCTCCAACCGCCAGCCCCTGTTGCTGCCCCTGCGCCACCTGGCCCTGCTGCTGCTCGGCCGCGCCCGCTGGCTGCGGGCCCTCAGCCTCAGCGCCATGACCGACGGCCCTTGCCGGCTGCGCCGCCCGGCCGCAGCATGGCGCCATGGTGATCAGCAGCTCACCCCAGCCGGCCCCCAGCCCAGCCCTGCTGCGCTACCTGCGCAAGGAGCTCGGGCTCAGCGATAAGGCGCTGCAGCTGGGGCTGAAGCAGGCGCAGCAGGAGCAGGCGCCCCTGCCGGTGGTGCTCTGGCGCTTCGGCCTGATCAGCCTCGAGCAGCTCGATCAGGTGCTCAGCTGGCAGAGCACGCTCGATCAGTAAACGATCAGCGATTCAACCGGCACCGCCTCCGGCAGCCGGCTCTTGCCGCCCAGATCGGCCAGTTCCACGATGAAGGCGAAGCCGCAGAGCTCGCCGCCCACGCTGTTCACCAGCTCGGCGCAGGCGCCGGCGGTGCCACCGGTGGCCAGCAGATCGTCCACGATCAGCACCCGCGGCCGGTGTTCGAAGCCATCGGGCAGGATCTCGAGCCGGTCGGTGCCGTATTCGAGGCTGTAGTCCACCCCGATCACCTGCCCCGGCAGCTTGCCCGGTTTGCGCACGGGGCTGAAGCCGATGTTGTGGGCTGTGGCGAGGGCGGTGCCCACGATGAAGCCGCGCGATTCGATGCCCACGATCAGATCGGGCTGCAGCTGCTCACACACCGCACCCATCTGCCGCATCACCTCCTGCCAGGCCGCGGGGCTGCGCATCAGCGGTGTGATGTCGCGGAACAGGATGCCCGGCTTGGGGAAATCGGGGATGTCCCGCACCAGCTGGCGCAGATCGATCGCGGTCATGGTCGACGAAGTGGCGCCACAGCTGGCAGTATCGCAGCCATGGCCGACGCTCCTCCGCACTCCCAGCGCACCCTCTCCCGGCGCGGGCTCGAACGGCTCGATCTGCTGTTGCTCAGCGCCGAAGCGCTCGATCTCAACGGCGGCGAGGCGATGGTGTGGCTCAGTGAGGAGATGGGCCTCACCGATCTCTTCCCCAACCGCGTGGAGCTGTGGAAGCGGCGCTGCAGCAACCCCCTGCGCCGCACCACCCGCCGCGAGAGCCTGAGTGAGGCGGAGGCCGATGGCCTGATCCGCATCCTCAATGCCCTGGCGGATCGGCTCTACCCGATGCTGCGCAGCCTGCTCTCCTCAGCCGAGCCGCCGCAGCTGAGCGAACAGCGCTGGGCCCTGTTCCGCGGCCGCCTGCACGAGCTGCTGCGCGAGCGCTTCAACCCGCGCCGCGGCGGTGTGCAGCGCCTGCTCCACCAGGACGAGGGCCCGCAGCTCTGCCGCGACCTGATCCAGACCATGGCCCTCAGTGCCGGCCCCGGTGGCTTTGAGCGGCTCAAGGCCAGCCTGATGGACGCCGCAGCCTGACTCCCCCCACCCTGCGATGAAACTCTCCAGCCGCTACGAACAGACCAGTTGCCGGCTTGTGCTGGAGGGGTTGCCGGATCTCTCCGCCGGCCAGAGCGCCCAGACCATCGGCATCCTCACCGGATTCACCCTGGCCCTGGCCGGCAAAACCGAGATGGAGGGCCAGCGCGATCACCTGCAGGCCTTGATTGCTGTGGTTCTCCCCTACGCCCGCCAGCTGCTGAGCGGCGTGGCCCGGCCCCTGGGGGACGACGAAGCCGCCGTGGCGATCCGCCCCCAGGAGGGGGGCCATGAGCTGGAGCTGCGCAGCAGCCAGCCGAACACGCCGCCGCTGCGCCTGCCGCTCGATGACGCCGAGCTGGCGGATCTGGTGCGCTGCCTCGATCGCGTTCAACTCGACCCCGGCGTGGCTGTGCCGCTCACCTGGCCCCAGCCGCAGCCCTTGCGCCGGGCCGAGCTGCGCCACCGGCTGCCCCTGCGGCGCCGCCTGGCTGCTCCGCTCACCGGTGTGGCGGCCCTGGCGGTGGCGGCAGCTCTCGTGGCCCTGGTGCCGCCCACACCCCGGCCCGCTGCCTCCGAGCCCGCTGCTGTCAGCAAGCCGGCAAGCGGCGGTTGACGCCGCCGCATTCGCCTCCACACTTGCACTACCGCGATGAGCGATTTGAGCTGGTCTGAACTGCGCCGCCGCGTCACCCGTCTGGGCGCCTGCCTGGATGTGGTGGTGCGCAGTGATCCGGAGGTGTGCGGCCTCAGCGGCGATCAGTTTCATCTCTCCCTGCACCACGGCGGCCAGGGCGACTGCAGCGTGGGTGATCTCAGCCTCGTGGACTGCCCCAATGAACTGGTGCTGATCGAGTTTGAGCGCTGGATGCGGGGAGCTGGCTACCAGCTCGATTCATGAGCCGCCGTCGCGGGCTGCAGGTGGTGAGTGGCGGTCGGGCTCAGCCGCCACAGCAGCCGCGCACGGTGTTCCGCAAGCCGCGCCGCCGCCGCCGGCCGCGCCAGCTGCTCGAGGCAATGCTGCTGATGGCGGCGGGCGTGGGCTTGCTCGTGCTGCTGCTGCAGCTGCCGGAGTGGATTGATCTCGACAGCCTGCTGCTGATCAGCACGGCCCTGGGCCATCTGATCGGTGGCCTCTCGCAGCTGCTGATGGGTGTGCTGCAGCTGTTGGCGGTGTTGCTGCTGGTGGCTCTGGCCCTGCTGGCGCTGCTTCTGCTCGTGGCCGGGCTCGTGCGTTTGGTCCGCGCCGTGTTGATGGCGCCTCCGGCACCACCGAAAACAGCCCCCCGGCCGCCACGCCGCTGACCAACCGCGCCTCTCACCATGGGTAAGCATTCCAAACGGGATCGCGCCAGCCAGGACGATCGCTACAACCCTTCGGAACTGCTCAACGACCTGAGCGGTTCCTCCGGTTCCCGCCTGGATCGCAAGCTCTACGAGAAGGAGCTGGCGCGCCTGCAGGTGGAGCTGGTGAAGATGCAGTACTGGGTGAAGGCCACCGGCTTCCGCCTGATCGTGCTGTTCGAGGGGCGGGACGCCGCCGGCAAGGGCGGCACGATCAAGCGCATCACCGAACCGCTCAACCCCCGCGGTTGCCGCGTGGTGGCCCTGGGCACACCGAGCGATCAACAGCGCAGCCAGTGGTATTTCCAGCGCTACGTGGAGCACTTCCCCTCCGCCGGGGAGATCGTGCTGTTCGATCGCAGCTGGTACAACCGCGCCGGGGTGGAGCGGGTGATGGGCTTCTGCAGCGAGGCGGAGCTGCGGGAGTTCGAGCAGTCGTGCCCGGAGTTTGAGCGGATGCTGGTGCGCTCCGGCATCGTGCTGCTCAAGTACTGGTTCTCGGTGAGCGATGAGGAGCAGGAGGCGCGCTTCCAGGCCCGCATCGATGACCCCACCCGCCGCTGGAAGCTCAGCCCGATGGATCTGCAGTCGCGCGATCGCTGGGTGGAGTTCTCACGCGCCAAGGATGAGATGTTCGCCCACACCAACATCCCCGAGGCCCCCTGGTTCACGGTGGAGGCCGACGACAAACGCCGCGCCCGCCTCAACTGCATCCACCACCTGCTCAGCAAGGTGCCCTATGAGGACATGACGCCGCCGGCCCTGAAGCTGCCGCCGCGCAAGAGTGCCAAGGGCTATGTGCGGCCGCCGATCAACGAGCAGTTCTTCGTGCCGAACTGCTACCCCTGATGCAGCTGGCTGAACCACATGCCGGCCAGCTGCCAGCTCGACCAGAGGAAGATGCCCAGGAAGAGCCAGTTCAGCCAGGCCGGCCGCTTGTCGTTGTCGAAGATCATGCAGCGGTGAGGGTGGCGCTGCGCTTCTGGCGGCGCAGCTCATGCAGCCCTTCTAGCTGGTTGTGCACCGCCACCAGCTGCTGGCGGATGTGTTCGGTGTGCTCCAGCTTGGCCAGGTTGAGCAGGATCGCCTCGATCTGGGCCTTGCTGTCGATCAGCACACGGCAATCGGTGGTTCCGGGTTCGTAAGCCATCGGTTGGTGTCAGCCTGAGTCATCCAAGCTCGCTGGCGAGGCCGCTGGTGTGGCGAATGTTGCAGACAG
>CAJXSQ010000033.1 GCA_913061215.1 uncultured Synechococcus sp.
CTGGCCGCCCTGATCGCCCGCCAGGCGGAGGCCGCCCAGTTCCTGGTGGTGAGCCACCGCCGGCCGATGATCGGGGCCGCCACCCGCACCATCGGCGTCACCCAGGCCCGCGGTGCCCACACCCAGGTGGTGGGATTACCACCTGCCGCCTGAGAGCGGAGCCTTGCCCCTCGGCCACAATGCGCCCATGACCAGCACACCTCCCGGCAGCGACCCGGCCGCCACCCCCAGTGATCGCCTCTGGCTGCGCTCGGAGCTGATGGGCACGCAGGTGATCACCCGCGACACCGGCCGGCGCCTCGGCGTGGTGGGCGAAGTGGTGGTGGACATCGACCGGCGCGAGGTGGTGGCCCTGGGCCTGCGCGACAACCCGCTCACCCGCTTTCTGCCGGGCCTGCCCCGTTGGATGTCGCTGCAGAGCATCCGCCAGGTGGGCGATGTGATCCTGGTGGATTCCGCCGATTCCCTGGCCGAAGGCTTCAACCCCGACCGCTACTCGCGGGTGATCAACTGCCAGGTGATCACCGAGGCCGGTGAGCAGCTGGGCCGCGTGCTCGGCTTCAGCTTCGACATCGAAACCGGTGAGCTCACCACCCTCGTGCTGGGCGCCGTGGGCGTGCCGCTGCTGGGGGAGGGTGTGCTCAGCACCTGGGAGCTCACGGTGGAGGAGATCGTGAGCAGCGGCCCCGATCGGATCATCGTGTACGAGGGCGCCGAGGAAAAACTGAAGCAGCTGGGCACCGGCCTGCTGGAGAAGCTGGGCGTGGGCGGGCCCAGCTGGGAGCAGGAGGAGCGCGAGCGCTACCGGCTCAACATGGTGCCGGTGGAGAACCAGCTGGCCGCCGGCCAGCCCACGGCGCAGGAGCAGCAGCAGCGGCGGATCGAGCCCGCCACCAACCGCCGCTTCGAGCCGGAAGAGGATTACGACTACGTGGAGGTGGACCAGCGGCGCGAGCGTGAACCGCTGCGCCAGCGCCGCTATCTCGACGAGGAACCGCTCGAGGAGGCCCCCCGGCGCCGCCGCTACGTGCGCGATGAGGGCCCCCTGGATGTGGAGCCCTTCGATCCGCGCGAGAACGACCGCTGGTGATGTGATGAACGGGGCCTGAGCCCTGGCCTCAGCGGGCCTCGAAGTTGAGCGAGGCCGAGTTCACGCAGTAGCGCAGCCCAGTGGGGTTGGGGCCATCGTTGAACACGTGGCCCAGGTGGGCATCGCAGTTGGCGCACTTGATCTCGGTGCGCACCATGCCGTGGCTGCGGTCCTCCACGGTGGTGATCGCCTCGGGCTTCACCCCTTCCCAGAAGCTGGGCCAGCCGCTGCCGGAGTCGTATTTGGTGTCGGAGCTGAACAGCTCGCTGCCGCAGCACACGCAGCGGTACATCCCCTTGGCCTTGTTGTCCCAGTAGATGCCGGTGAAGGCACGCTCGGTGCCGCCCAGCCGCGCCACCTGGAACTGCTCAGGGGTGAGCTTGTCGCGCCACTGGTCGTGGTTGGCGGGGGAGGGGCTGGAATCGGCCATCGCGGCGGCTGGGCAGGAGCGGCCTCAAATTAGGCAGGGCCTGGGGTCTGCGGCGGCAGCAGCTCCCGCACCATCCCCGCCAGGGCCGCCACGGCGCCGGGGCGGCCCCGCAGGCTGCGCAGGTCGTCGCGCATGCCCTCCAGCCGCTCGGGCTGATCGAGCCAATCGGCGGCTTCCTGGGCGATCTGGGCCGGGGTGATCGGCCCCACCCGCTCCGGCACCACCGCACGGCCGGCCGAAATGTTCGGCCAGGCAAGGAAGCCGTGGTGGCGCATGCGCCAGGCGGTGAGCGCCACGCCGAGCAGCCAGCGCAGGATCGGCAGGCGGGCCAGGATGCCGATGCCGCCGTCCCAGGCCTGCATCACATGCAGATGCTGGGTGGGCACCAGCACGATCATCGGCACGCCCAGGGCACCCAGCTCAGCGGTGTTCGCCCCCACGGTGGTGAGCGCCAGCCGGCACTGGCTGAGCACGCCGTGGGCCGGCTGCTGCTCGATCAGCAGGATGCGCGTGCCAGCGGGGGTGCACAGCTCAGGTCCCGTGGCGGCCTGCAGCAGGCTGGGCTCGCCGGCGCTGTAGAGGGCCGCGATCGGATTGGCGGCTCCGGCGTAGGCCAGCAGCTCCTGCACCGAGGTGGTGGGCGCCACCGGCAGCAGAAAACGGCAGCCGGGCCGCAGGGCGGCCAGGCGATCGGCCGTTTCCAGCAGGAAGGGCATCCCCACCTGCAGCTTGGCCCGCTTCGAACCGGGCATCAGCGCCAGCCAGTCGCCGGGGGGCAGCGGCTGCTCGCTGCGGGCCGAAGCGGAGAGATCCGCCATCAGATCGCCCACCACCTGGCAGCGATCGCGCCAACGCCCCCGCAGGCGATCGGCGGCGGCGGGGCCCATCGCCGCAATGCGGTCGTTCCAGCGGGGCCAGCGCGCCACCCATTCGGCATAGGTGATGTGGCGGTAGCCCAGCCGCGCCGAGAGCAGCACCGTCCAGAACTGATCCCCGCCCAGGAACACCACCACGCCGCGGCGGGGCCAGGGGCCGTAGCGACGCGGCCGCAACAGCAACCACCAGAAGCGGGGCGCCGGAATGATCCGCTCGAACAGCCCCATCGCCGCGGCCACCCGGTGTTCCGTGCCGGTGGCATTGGGGCAGGGCACCAGCACCAGCTGCAGCCCGATCGGCGCCTGAGGCTGGGCCGGTCGCAGGGGCAGTTCCGCCTGCAACCGCTGGGCGAGGGGCCGCACCCAGGTGCTCAGTTCCCCGGGACCGTTGCACACCAGCACGATCGCGGCCTGCTCAGCGCCGGGGTCGTTCACTGGATTCAGAAAAGAATGCGGATGGCGAGACTTGAACTCGCAAGACCGAAGTCACACGCCCCTCAAACGTGCGTGTCTACCAATTCCACCACATCCGCGTGGTTGTGAGCTGAGCGCCATGACAGCGGCCCGGCTGGTGTTGGATCGCCTGTGGAACCACCGGTGAACCGGCGGACAGACGTGAGGGCTGGCGGGGCCTGTGCTCCGCCCCGGAACTATACCCATCAACCCGTCGCCGGACCGCCCAGTGAGCACTGATACAGTCCCTGGCGGCCTGCGCTGCCGGATCTGCCGGCCTGCCACTGGATGCCCATCGGCAAACTGCTGATCGCCAACCGTGGCGAAATCGCACTGCGGATCCTGCGCAGCTGCCGCGAACTCGGCATCCCCACGGTGGCGGTGTACAGCACCGTGGACCGCAACGCCCTGCACGTGCAACTGGCCGATGAGGCCGTGTGCATCGGCGATGCACCCAGCAGCAAGAGCTACCTCAATATCCCCAACATCCTGGCGGCCGCCACCTCCCGCGGCGCCGATGCCATCCACCCCGGCTACGGCTTCCTGGCCGAGAACGACAAGTTCGCCGAGATCTGCGCCGCCCACGGCATCACCTTCGTGGGGCCTTCGCCGGACTCGATCCGCTCGATGGGCGACAAGTCCACGGCCAAGGCCACCATGCAGAAGGTGGGCGTGCCCACGATCCCGGGCAGCGAGGGGCTGCTCGAAACCGTGGACGATGCCCGCGCTCTGGCCGAGGCCATGGGCTATCCCGTGATGATCAAGGCCACCGCCGGCGGCGGCGGCCGCGGCATGCGCCTGGTGCCCGGCGCCGATCAGCTGGAGAACCTGTTCAAGGCCGCCCAGGGCGAAGCCGAGGCCGCCTTCGGCAATCCCGGCCTCTACATGGAGAAATTCATCGACCGGCCCCGGCACGTGGAGGTGCAGGTGCTGGCCGATCGCCACGGCAATGTGGTGCACGTGGGCGAGCGCGACTGCTCGATCCAGCGCCGCCACCAGAAGCTGCTGGAGGAAGCCCCCAGCGTGGCGATCAACGCCGAGCTGCGGCGCCGGATGGGCGAAGCCGCCGTGGCCGCTGCCCGCACCATCGGCTACGAGGGCGCCGGCACCGTGGAGTTCCTCGTGGACCGGAGCGGCAACTTCTATTTCATGGAGATGAACACCCGCATCCAGGTGGAGCATCCCGTCACCGAGATGGTGTCCGGCGTGGACCTGATCGCGGAGCAGCTGCGCATCGCCGGCGGCGAACCGATCTCCGTGAGCCAGGAGCAGATCCAGCTCTGCGGCCATGCGATCGAGGTGCGCATCAACGCGGAGGATCCGCGCCAGAACTTCCGTCCGGCCCCCGGCAAGATCACCGGCTGGCTGCCGCCCGGCGGCCCCGGCGTGCGCTTCGACAGCCACGTGTACACCGGCTACGAGATCCCGCCCTTCTACGACTCGCTGATCGGCAAGCTGATCGTGTGGGGCACCGACCGCGACCATGCCCTGCGGCGCCTGCGCCGGGCCCTCTCGGAATGCGCCGTGACCGGCATCCCCACCACCATCGATTTCCACCTGCAGCTGCTCGATCGGCCCGAGTTCCAGGCCGGCGATGTGCACACCAAGTTCGTGGAGCAGGAGATGCTGCCGCAGGCCTAGGCCGGCAGCACGCTGGCGCGGATCATCACCTGGGTGATCAGGCCCTGTTGGCCCACCAGCAGTTCACGCACCAGGCTGATCAGGCCCAGCCAGATCACGGGCGTCACATCCACGCCGCCGATCGGCGCGATCAGGCGGCGGGTGAAGGCCAGCAGCGGCTCGGTGGGGATGGCCACCAGGCGCCAGACGCCCTGGCTGAGATCCACCTGGGGATACCAGGTGAGCACGATGCGGAACAGGAACAGCAGCGTCCAGGCCGAGAGCAGCAGCCCGAGCACCAGGTGAACGGGCGGCAGCACCTGCCGCAGCAAGGCCAGGGTGTCGGCGCCGGATCCCGTCACAAAGCTCTAAGCAGCAGTGATCCGATCGTAGGAAGCGGCCATCGCTGCCTAGGATCCCGGGCGGATTCGTCACTGCCATGACCCCCTCCCTCGCCAACTTCCTGAGCAGCCTCGTGTGGGGCGCGGTGATCGTGGTGGTGCCCGTCACCGCAGCCGTGATCCTGATCAGCCAGAACGACCGCGTCGACCGCAAGCTCTGAGCAGCGCAGCAGGCCCGCTGAGCGGACCCGACCTGGCCGCCAGGCCTACAGTGGCCTGAAAGGGGGTATCGATCCGTGGTCAACGCCAGCCTGAACTGGGCCAGCATCGTTGGGATCGTGCTGGCCGTGGGCGGCGCTCTCCTCTACTTCATGAGGAGTTTCAAGCCAGCCCTGGCCCGCGATTACGACGTGTTCTTCGCCGCCGTGGGTCTGCTCTGCGGCGGCATTCTGTTCTTCCAGGGTTGGCGCCTCGATCCGATCCTGCAGTTCGGTCAGTTCCTGCTGGCGGGCACCACCGTGTTCTTCGCCTACGAGAGCGTGCGCCTGCGCGGCGTCACCACGGAACAGGCGCGCCGCTCCTCCTATTTCGACGACGACGAACCCGCGCCCCGGCCGCGCATGGGTGGCGGCCGCGACTGGCGCGATGACGCCGATCGCTTCGACGAACCGCAGCCCCTGCGGCGCCGGATCCGCTCCCGCGAGGAGGGCTACGGCGAACCCGAGGAGGACGACCTCTACCGTCCGCGCCGCGCACCCGCCCGCGCGGCCATTCCCGAACGGGCAGCCTCCCGCGATGAGTGGGAGCGCGGTGGCATGAGCCGTGGTGATGGCGCTGAGCGTGATCGTGCTTCCGCCGGTGCTCCAACTTCCGCTCGCTACCGCGCCGGCAGCGCCCCTGCGGGCGGCTCCAGCCAGGAATTCGGCGCTCGTCGCCAGGGCCGCGACGAGACGCGCCGGGGCTCCAGGCCCGCCCCGGCCAGCAGCGACATGCCGCGCTCGAGCCGGCGTCCAGCCGGTGTGCCCGAAGGGTCTCCCTACCGCCCGCAGGCAGCCACGGCGCCGAACCCCAAACCCGCCAGCGGCTCCAGCGCGGATGCCGCCGCCGTGAGCGACGCCGACTTCCGCCCCGTTCCCCCCTCCACCCGCAGCGGTGGCCCCAGTGGTGCGCCCCCCCGCGACAACAGCTCCCGCTTCGACGACTGAGGCGGCGCTCCTGCTGCTCCTCGCCCTCGGCCTCGCCGGTTGCGGGCTCTCGCCGCTGCGCCGCCAGCCGGCGGCTCCCGCCGGGCTCGGCAGCGAATCGCGGGAGCAACCGGCCCTGAGCGGCGACGGCCGGCTGCTGGCCACGCTGGTGGAGCGTGGCGGCCGCACCACCGTGCTGCTGCAGGAGCGGCGCAGCGGCCGGGTGCTTCCCCTGCGGCACCTGCGCAACCGCCAACCCCACAGCTCCCCGTCCCTGAGCTGGAACGGGCGCTATCTGGCCCTGTTGCTGCAGCAGGGTGCGCGCCGCCAGGCCGTGATCGAGGACCGCGCCACCGGCCGCCTGCAACCCCTGCCCCTGCCCGCCGGCCTGGAGCCAGACCGCCTCAGCCTCGCGCCGGATGGCCAGAGCCTGGCGGTGGAGCTGATCCGGGATGGCCGCCGCAGCGTGCAGCTGTTCGATCTGAGCCAACTGCTGGAGCCCGACCGGGCCCCCGGCCTGCGCGAAAGCGGCGGTGGCCCGGGAGCCCCGCCATGAACCGGGGCCTCACGCTGCTGGGCCTCACCAGCCTGCTGCTGCTCGTGGGCTGCCAGGCCGGCCCACGGCCGCTGAACCGGGTCAACCAGCCCCTCAGCCGCCTGGGCAGCAGCGAGAGCCCCTCCCTCGCCGGCAACTGGCTGGCCCTGATCGCCAGCCGCCAGGCCGGCAGGCCCCAGGTGCAACTGATCGATGTGCGGCGCAACGCCCCGGTTCCCCTGCCGGGGCTGAACCGGGCCGACAGCCTGCCGCTGAGCGTGGCGGTGGACCAGAACGGCGAACGGCTCGCCCTGGTGCGCCAGCGGGACGATCGCAGCGAACTGCTGCTCTACCGCCGGTCGCTGCAGGCCACGCAGACCCTGGCGATTGAACCGGCCGGGGTGCCGCGCCGGGTGAGCCTCAGCGCCGATGGCCGGGTGCTGGCGGTGGAGGTGAGCCGGAACGGCCTGTGGCAGGTGGATCTGCTGGAGCTGCCCTGAGGAGGGCCTGACCCTCAGCTTCAGCCCACGAAGCCGGCCCAGTGCAGGAACGTGTCGCCGCTGATCGCCTCCACCACGAGGATCGCGGCGAAGCCGAGCATGGCGAAGCGCCCGTTCACCCGTTCGGCGTAGGCGCTCCAGCCGAAAGCGGGCACATCGTTGGTGGTGGCGCTGGTGGCGGGCGTTTCAGGGGTGCTGGTCATCGCGGGGTCAGACGCCGGAGTTGAAGGTATAGCTGGCGGCAGGCATCAGCTTCCAGCCGCCCTGTCCGTCGAGCTCGAGCACGAGGTTGTGGAAGCTGCGCAGCGTGGGACGGTGCCCCACGCTCACGAACGCCATCTCCCGCTGCGTGAGCAGATCGTAGAGATGCTGCTCGGTGGCCACGTCCAGCGCGCTGGTGGCCTCATCGAGCACCACGAAGCGCGGGGAATTCAGCAGCAGCCGGGCAAAGGCCAGGCGCTGCTGCTCACCCAGCGACAGCAGCCGCGGCCAGTCCTGCTTGATGTTGAAGTCGGGGTAGCGCTGCACCAGGGCGCCGAGCCGCACCTCCTCCAGCACGCTGCGCAGATGCTCATCGCTGAAGCGCTGCGGATCCTGGGGATAGCAGAGCTGCTCCCGCAGGCTGCCCAGGATCATGTAGGGCTTCTGGGGGATGAACAGCAGATCCGAGAGCGGTGGGCGCTCCACCTCACCGGCTGCCGGCGGCCACAGACCGCTCACCAGCCGCAGGAAAGAGGTTTTGCCGCAGCCGCTCGGGCCCACCACCAGCACCCGCTGATTCGAACCCACCTCCAGGCTGAGATCGTGAATCAGGCGGCGATCACTGCCGGGGGGCACCAGATCCACATGGCGCACCAGCAGCGCGGTGGAGGATCCCGCCGCGTCCTCCGCCAGCAGGTCGCGCTGGGCTTCGGAACGGTTGATCGCCTCCACCTTGCCCTGGAATCCTTCCAATCGACTGATCGAGGCGGAGAAGGCGGCCAGACGGTCGATGTTGTTCACGATGTAGCTCACCGAGAACAACACCTGCGAGAAGGCGATGCTCGCCTGCCCGAACACACCGAAGTCCACCTCCTTGGCGAAGTAGATCGGGGCGATCACCAACCAGGGCAGGAAGCGTGAGAAGTAGTCGTAGGAGCGCTGAATCACGCTGATCAGCGCTTCCCACACGATCAGCTTGTCGTAGTTGCGGATCGCCCCATCCAGCCGGCGCACCGCCTCGCGCGATTCCTGCTGTTCGCCGCGGTAGAAGGCGATCGATTCCGCGTTGTCGCGGATGTGCACCAGGCCGTAGCGGAAATCGGCCTCCAGGCGCAGCTGGTCGTAGTTCAGGGCCACAAGCTTGCGGCTGGCGAACACAATCACCGCGGTGCCGCCCACGGAATACACCAGCAACCACAGCGCCAGCTTCACGCTGATGGTCCACAGCACCACGATGAAGCTGAGGAAGGTGAGCAGCGCTGAAACGATCTCCACCGTCACACTCAGGCTGGTGCCGGTGAAACTGGCTGTGTCCTGCGCGATCCGCTGATCGGGGTTATCGATTTCCTCAGCGGCTTCGTCGTTGGGATTGAGAACGTAATAGGCGCGGTTCTGCAGATAGCGGTTCAGCAGCCGGCCGCTCAGCCATTCCCGCCAGAGCAGGCCCAGCTTCGGGATCAGATAACTCTGCAGCGCCCGGATCGGCAGGGCCAGCACCAGGCAGAAGGCATAGATCGCCACCACCTGCCAGAACTCATCGGCCTTGTAGGCCACGAGGGTGTTATCAACATTGCGGGCGATGTAGCTGATGCCCACGTTGATGCCGTTGATCACCAGGATCAGCAGCGTGATCACGCCCATCAGCAGCCAGGGCAGCCAGCGCCCCTGGCGCAGCTTGCTGCGCAGGGCACCGAAGCCGATCAGGCCGGCCACGAACAGCACCATCACCACCGTGCCGGCCGGGCTGCCCCAGATCGCCGCCACCTGTTGCGGCACCCCCGGCAGGAAACGGGCCTGCAGATCGGGGATCAGGGCACCGGTGGCCGCCACCACGCCGGTGAGCAGCAGCAGGGTGCTGCCCACCACCACCGCCAGCAGGGCGACGATCAACAGCAGAAACTGCCAGCCGCTGGTGTCCTCCACCGGCAGGAAGTAGGGCTGGGCGAGGCGCCGCAGCTTGCCGAGCTGACTGCGGAAGGCCTGCAGGGGGTTCATGACGACGTTCAGATGCCGCCATTCTCGCCGGCTCGCGCCTCAGCCCGGCGGCCAGGCCAGGGGGCGGCCACCGATCACATGCACGTGCAGGTGGAACACCGTCTGCCCCGCTTCCGCGCCGCTGTTGATCACGGTGCGGAAAGCCTCCAGGCCCTCCTGCCGCGCCACCTTCGCCGCCACCAGCAGCAGATGGCCCAGCAACTGCTCGTGCTGCTGCTCGGCCTCAGCCAGATTCACCACGTGCTCGCGGGGAATCACCAGGATGTGCACCGGTGCCTGGGGAGCCACATCGCGGAAGGCCAGGCACTGCTCATCGGCATACACCTGATCGCAGGGGATCTCGCCCCGCAGGATGCGCCCGAAGATCGTGGTGTTGGCAGGGGTTTCAGCGGTTCCGGCCATGGGCAACGGGTAACGGAGAGCAGGCGGTGGATCGCCGGCGGTGAAACAGCGGTGGCACTTCACCACCAGAGGTTTCGGATGGGCCGATGTTGGCACGATGCAGCGGAGCGGCGCTGGTGGGCCTGGAGGCCCGCGGCGTGTCCGTGGAGGTGGACATCGCCCCGGGGCTGCCGGGGCTGCAGGTGGTGGGCCTGGCGGATGCGGCTGTTCAGGAGGCGCGCCAGCGGGTGCGGGCGGCGATCCGCAACAGCGGGCTGCGCATGCCGCTGACGCGGGTGATCGTGAACCTGGCCCCGGCGGATCTGCGCAAGGAAGGCCCCGCCCTGGATCTGCCCATCGCCCTGGCGGTGCTGGCGGCCAGCGGACAGCTGGATCCAGCCCTGCTGGATGGCATCTGGTGCGCCGGTGAGCTGGGCCTGGGCGGTGAGCTGCGGCCGGTGCGCGGCGCGATCGCCCTGGCGCTGGCCGCCCGCCAGGGCAGGGCCCGGGCCCTGCTGCTGCCCAGCGCCAACGGCAGCGAAGCAGCCCTGGTGGAACCGCTGGCGCTGCGGCCTGCCGCCAGCCTGCAGGAAGCCCTGGACTGGCTGCGCGACCCCAAGCGGCTGCAGAGCGCGGCACCCGCAGACGCGGCGCTGGCGGCGGCCGAGCCGCAGCAGCTGGGCGACCTGGCCGCCGTGCAGGGGCAACCCCATGGCCGCCGCGCCCTGGAGATCGCCGCGGCGGGCGGCCATCACCTGCTGCTCGTGGGCCCTCCGGGCAGCGGCAAAACCCTGCTGGCCCGCTGCCTGCCGGGCCTGCTGCCCGAGCTGAGCCGCAGCGAGATGCTGGAGCTCACCCAGCTCTATTCCCTGTTGGAGAGCGGTGGCGGCCTGCAGCGGCAGCGGCCGTTCCGCAGCCCGCATCACAGCTGCTCAAGCGCCGCGCTGGTGGGTGGCGGCGCCCGGCTGCGGCCCGGCGAACTGGCTCTGGCCCACCACGGGGTGCTGTTTCTCGATGAGCTGGCGGAATTCCGGCGGGATGTGCTCAACCAGCTGCGCCAGCCGCTGGAGCAGGGCGAACTCTGGCTGAGCCGGGCGCGGCAGCGGCTGCGCTTTCCCTGCGATGTCACCCTCGTGGCCGCCACCAATCCCTGCGCCTGCGGCTGGGCGGGCGATCCCGAGCGCACCTGCAGCTGCGGCACCGCTCAGCAACTGCGCTACTGGAGCCGGCTCTCAGGCCCGCTGCTGGATCGGATCGACCTGCAGGTGGTGATGCACCGCCTGCAGGGCAGCACCCTGCGGGCCGGCTATCAGGCCGGCAACCGACCGGAATCCACGGCGGCCGTGCGCGCGCGGGTGGATGCGGCACGCCGGCGGATGCAGGCCCGCAACCCGCAGGGGGTGAGCAACGGCCGGCTCACGGCAGAGGCCCTGAGCCGCTGTGGTGCGATCAGCGCTGCCGGGCTGGATCTGTGGCAGCAGGCGATCGATCAGCGCGGCCTCAGCGCCCGCGCCGCCGGGCGGGTGCTGAGGGTGGCCCGCACCATCGCCGATCTTGAAGACGCCGCGGAGGTGAGCACCACGGCCGTGGCCGAAGCGCTCGGCTACCGCAGCTTCGATCAGCGGCGTCAGAGCCTGTGAGGCAGGTCGCGGTAGGGCTGCACGCCCACCAGGGGCGGCTGATGCTGGCGCTCCTCCAGGGGATTGCCGAACGCATTGCCAACGCTGCTGCCCAGCCAGCGGTTCAGGAGCTGCATGAACTGCTTCATCGGAAACCTCCATGGAGTGTCTCCATCATCGACAGCGCACAAAAAAGCGGGAACCGGTAGAAACACCGGTTCCCGCGAGGGGGGAAGGTTGCAGCCGGATCAGCGGCGACGGCGGCGCTGCTGGGCCTTGCGCTTGTACTTCTCGGTGGGGGTCTCGTGGTGACGCAGGCGCTTGAGGTCGGCGAAGATCCCGGCTTTCGACACCTGGCGCTTGAAGCGGCGCAGCGCCGACTCGATGCCCTCGTTTTCGCCGACGGTGACCTGGGTCATAAACCGATCAAGAATTTGTGCAGTTTGACGATGGTAGCAAGCGCTGCGCCGTGCGCTCAGCCCCCGGCTGCCGGGGCGGGCTGTTCAGCGCTGGCGGCACTGCCGGCATCCGGCCAGCTGTCGCGGTAGACGTACACATGCCCGAGGGTGCGGCCGGCGTACTGGCGACGCATCAGCTTCCAGCCGGGCTCCGGCACCAGCAGCAGGAAGCCGTTGGTGCTGCCGCCGCTGCGGGCCACCACCATCTCCGGACCGGCGCTGGGCTTGGTGGGCAGGGCCATCAGCAGGGTGTCGCCCGATTCCTTCACCACACTGAGGCGGTAGGCGCTGCCGAGGTCGTTGTCGCCCACCCGCAAGGAGTAGCCGTTGCCGTCGATGTAGCGGCTGCAGATGCCGGTGAAATCGAAGGTGGAGAGCAGCGGATCCACCACGGCCGGGGTGCCGCCCTGCACGGCGTAACAGGGCCGGGCCTCGCTGCGCTGCTCGTAGATGTTCAGCTGCGCGCGGCTGCCATCGCCGATCGGCGCCGACACGATCACGAACTTGCTCTGATCCACCTCCACGGCGTCGAACAGAGCCTTGGCCGCTGCCGGTGGCGGCGACACCAGAGCCAGGGCGCCGGCCAGCGGCAGCAGCGCGGCGAGGGTGCGGACCGGATGCATCACAGACAAACCTTGCAGCCAGGCGATCGTAGAAGTGCCGAACGGCGGTGCCAGCCCCTCAGGCCGGCTTGTTGATCCGGATGGCCAGCAGCAGGCTGAGCACCGTGCCCGGCAGAGCCAGCCCCAGGATCAGGCGGGTGGTGGACTCACCCAGATCGGGATCGCCGTAGGCGAGTTCAAACACCGAACCGGTCGCAGCGATACCCAACAGGCAGGCCAGAGCCAGGAACACCCCGGCCAGCGGTTTCATCGGCATGACAGACGGGCCTCAGGCGATCGAATGGACATCGGCGGGATTGAAGCCCTTCTCGCCCAGGCCTTCGCGCAGCTTGTCGTGATCGGTGACGCGATCCACAAACAGCACCCCGTTGAGGTGATCCATCTCGTGCTGGATGCAGCGGGCCATCAGGCCGTCGGCCTTCAGCCGCTTGGGGCGGCCCATCTCATCGCGGTAGCTCACGTCCACCACACTCGGCCGCACCACGTCGAGATACACGCCAGGAATGCTCAGGCAGCCCTCCTCGTAGGTGCAGAGGCTGCCGCCCACGGAGGTGATCTCCGGATTGATCAGCACCAGCGGCGGGCTCTTGGGGTCCTCGATCTCGAGATCGATCACCAGCAGCTGCAGCGGCTCACCGATCTGCGGGGCAGCCAGGCCGATGCCGCGCGCCGCATACATGCTCACGAGCATGTCCCGCGCCAGGTTGCGGATGGCATCGTCCACCTTGCCGATGCGGCGGGCCGGAGCGCGCAGCACCTGATCGCCGAGGGTGTGGATGTCGTAAGGGGGGTGATCCACCGGCTCCTTCGACACCTGCAGCCGCCCGGACTGTTCGGCGGAACGCGCCAATCTGGCGAAGCTGCTGGCCAAAGCTTGTCCTCGCTGGCGTGATCTGCCAGGCGATTCTAGAAGCCATCCCAGATTGATTTCGGTGCGCTCCAGCCAAGCCCCCCTGTCCGCAGAGCTGGTGCTGGGCAGAACCCCCAGCCTCAAGGAACCGCAGCTGCTCGGGGGCGTTCTGTTCTGGCTGGAGCAGAGGCCCCACGAGCAGGGACGCACCACGCTGATGGCCCGCGCGCCTGGGGAGGCGAGTGGCCGCGAACGCACCCCCGGCAGCTGGAACCTGCGCTGCCGGGTGCACGAATACGGCGGCGGCGCCTGTGCGATCGGCCGCAACGGCCGCGGTGAAGCGATCGCGGTGTTCGTGCACGACGGCGACCGCTGCCTCTGGCTGCTGCCCCTGGAGGACGACGCCGCACAACCGCGACGGCTCACCCCGCCCGGGGAGGACGGCCGCTTCGCCGGAGCCCTCGGCGGCGGCGTGATCGATGCGGCCGGCGAGCGCTGGATCGGCGTGCTGGAGGCCGATGGCGCCGACCGGCTGGTGGCGGTGCCGCTGCAGGGCGGCGAGCCCGAGCTGCTGCACAGGCCGGCGGATTTCTGCGGCTACCCGGCCCTGAGCCCCAGCGGGCGGCATCTGGCCTGGGTGGAGTGGCAGCAGCCCTGCATGCCCTGGGAGCGCAGCCAGCTGTGGCTGGCGGAGCTGCAGGGTGATGGAAGCCTGCAGGGGGCGCGGGCCATCGCTGGCTCCAGTGCCGCCGACCCCCAGGGCTGCTCGGTGTTTCAGCCGCTCTGGGCCGGGCCGGATCTGATCGTGAGCAACGATCGCAGCGGCTTCTGGAATCTGGAGCGCTGGGCCGGCGCTGATGCCGCCACCACCAGCAGCACGCCGGCATGGCAACCCCTGCTGCCGATGCAGGCGGAATGCGCCATGCCCCAGTGGGTGTTCGGCATGAGCACCCACGCCTGGGACGGGCAGGCGCTGCTGGCCGCAGCCTGCCGCCAGGGCCGCTGGGAGCTGGGGCAGGTGCTGTTCAACGCCGCCGGGAGCGATCCGGCCCGCTGGCAGCCGATCGCGCAGCCCTTCAGCGATCTGGCCGGCCTCTGCGCCGAAGCGGGCCGCCTGGCCTGCGTGGCCAGCGGCCCCAGCCAACCGGCGGGCCTGCTGGAGCTGGAGCTGAGCAGCGGCCAGTGGCAACACCAGCCCGCCGCCCCCTGCCCGCTGAGCGCGGAGGCGATCAGCCAGCCGGAGGAGCTGTGGTTCAACGGCCACGGCGATGCCCCCACCCACGCCTGGTACTACCCACCCAGCGGGGGCGGCCATCCCAACGCGCCGCTGCTGGTGAAGGGCCACAGCGGCCCCACCGGCATGGCCCGCACCGGCCTGAGTCTCGGGATCCAGTTCTGGACCTCCCGCGGCTGGGGAGTGGTGGATGTGAACTACGGCGGCTCCACGGGTTTTGGCCGTGCCTACCGCGAACGGCTCGATGGCCAGTGGGGAGTGGTGGATGTGGCCGACTGCGCCGCCGCCGCCGAAGCGCTGGTGGCCCGCGGCCTGGCCAGTGCCGAGCGGATCGCGATCGAGGGCGGCAGCGCCGGCGGTTTCACCGCCCTGGCGGCCCTCTGCTTCACCAGCACCTTCCGCGCCGGAGCCAGCCGCTACGGCGTGGCCGACCTCAGCGCCCTGGCCAGCGACACCCATCGCTTCGAGGCCCGCTATCTCGACAGCCTGGTGGGGCCCTGGCCGGTAGCGAAGGCCACCTACGACGCCCGCTCGCCCCTGCAGCATGCCGGCCGCATCCGCTGTCCGGTGATCTTCTTTCAGGGTCTTGAGGATGTGGTGGTGCCGCCGGAGCAGACCGAACGCATGGCCGCCGCCCTGCGGGCCAACGGTGTGCCGGTGGAGGTGCACCTGTTCCCCGAGGAAGGGCATGGCTTCCGCAACGGCGCCACCCAGATCCAGGTGCTGGAAGCCACCGAAGCCTTCTTCCGCCACCACTTCGGGCTCTGAGGGGTGGCGATGAGCGAACTGCTGCCCGGCCTCTGGAGCATCGATGAACTGCAGGGGCTGGCCTGGCTGGCCCTGGCGGGATCGGTGCTCAGCCTGATCCTGGCGGCAGGCCGCAGCATCGGCCGCCGGCTCAACCTGCGCCTCTGGGGCGTACCGGAAGCGCTGGTGGCCGGGCTGATCGGGCTGCTGGTGGCGCCGGCAGGACCGCTGCCGCTGCTGCCCGAGCACCTGATGGAGCTGTGGGCCGGGCTGCCGCTGGTGCTGCTCACCCTGGTGTTCGGCTCGCTGATGCTCGGCAAACCGCTGCCAAAGCTGGGGGGGCTGTGGCGGCCGGTGAGCGGCCAGGTGTCGCTGGCGCTGGTGCTGGGTTTTGGCCAGTACGTGGTGGGCGGGCTGGCGGTGCTGCTGGTGCTGCAGCCCTGGCTGGGGGTGAGCCCGGTGATGGCCTGCCTGATCGAGGTGGCCTACGAAGGCGGCCATGGCTCCGCCGCGGCCATGGGGCCCAGCTATGCGGCCCTCGGCTTCCCCGGCGGCCAGGACCTCGGGCTGGCGATGGCCACCGTGGGCCTGCTCAGCTCCACCCTGGTGGGCGGCGTGGTGGTGGTGCTGGGCCGGCAGCGGGGCTGGCTGCTGGCTGATGCGCCGGGGGAGACCGTCCCCGCGGCCACACGGCAGGCCCCAGCCCAGGCCGCCACCCCGGAGCACCCCGCCTGGGCCGCCTGGGCGGTGAACCTGGCGCTGGTGGGGATCGCCGTGCTGATCGGTGTGGTGCTGCTGCAGCTGCTGCGCCTGGGCACCGATGCCATCGGCGGTGGTGTGGCGGAGGTGGGCCAGGCGCTGCCGGTGTTCCCCCTGGCGATCATCGGCTCGCTGCTGGTGCGCTGGCTGCTCGAGCGCAGCGGCACCAGCCACTGGGCCTCCGCTCCGATCCAGAGTGAGATCGGCACCCTCTCGGCCGATCTGTTGATCGCCTCAGCCACGGCCTGCCTGAACCTGGCCCTGCTGGCCGCCGACTGGCTGCCGCTCACGGTGCTGGCCCTGGCGGGACTGGGCTGGAACCTGGCGGTGACCCTGCTGCTGGCACCGCGGCTGCTGCCACCGGACTGGTTCGAGCGGGCCGTGCTCGAGTTCGGCCAGGCCACGGGCGTGGCCGCCTCCGGGCTGTTGCTGCTGCGCATGGCTGATCCCGACGATCACAGCGAGGCGCTGCCGGCCTTCTCGCTCAAGCAGCTCTTGCTGCAGCCCTTCCTGGCCGGTGGGGTGGTGACGGTGGTGGCACCGCTGGCGGTGGCGGGCTGGGGCCTGCCCGCCTGGACCGGCTTCTGCTTCGCCCTGGTGCTGGTGGCGGGCGGCGCCGGGCTGTTGCTGACGCAGCTGGGAGGGGACACTGGGGCGTCTGCGGCAGGCCCATGAAGCTGTTCGATGTGTTGGTGGCCTTCGCCGGCCTGAGCCTGTTGCTGCTGGCCGGCACCGCCCTGCGGCGGCGGGTGCGCTGGCTGCGCCAGCTCGGCATCCCGGAAGCGCTGCTGGCCGGCCTGATCGGCCTGCTGATCGGCCCCTTCGGCCCCTGGGCCCTGTTCCCGGAGCAGGTGTACCGGGTGTGGGGTGAAACGCCGGGTGTGCTGATCTCCCTGGTGTTCGCCACGCTGTTTCTGGGCCAGCGGCTGCCCAGCCCCCGGCAGCTCTGGCAGCGGGCCGCCGGGCAGACGGCCTTCGGCATGGTGCTCGGCTTCGGCCAGTACCTGGTGGGAGCGGTGCTGATCTGGCTGGTGCTGCAGCCGCTGTTCGGCACCAACCCGCTGATGGCCTGCCTGATCGAGGTGGGCTTTGAAGGCGGCCACGGCACCGCCGCCGGCATGGGCGACACCTTCAGCGATCTGGGCCTGCCGTCCGGCGAAGCGCTGGGGCTGGCCATGGCCACCGTGGGGGTGGTGAGCGCCGTGCTGATCGGCAGCACGCTGGTGGTGATCGGGCGCAGCCGCCAGTGGCTGGGGCAGCGGGAACGCAGCCCGGAACAGCCCACCGGCGCGGGGGTGCTGCTGCAGCGGGCCGCCCACAGCGATCCGATGTCGGCCGAGGGGAAGCTGGCCTGGGAGGCCGCTGCGGGATTCACCGAAGCGGAGCCCGACGCCAACCTCACGATCGATGCCCTCACCGTGAATCTGGCGCTGGCCGGCGGTGCCGTGGGCCTGGGTGTGCTGTTCAAGGAGGGCCTCACCCTGCTGGGCTCTGCCCTCGGCGGGCCCGAAACAGCACGCCTGCTGGATGCGATCCCGGTGTTTCCCCTGGCGATGCTGGGCGGCCTGGTGGTGCAGCTGCTGCTGCAGTGGCGCCGGCACGAGGATCTGGCCTCACCGGTGGTGCAGGCGAGCGTGGGCTCACTGGCGATGGATCTGCTGATCACGGCTGCCATGGCCAGCCTCAACCTGCCGCTGCTCGAGGACAACTGGCTGCCGTTCCTGCTGCTCGCCCTGGCCGGGCTGGCCTGGAACGTGGCCACCTTCCTGCTGCTCGCCCCCCGCGTGTTCCGCGATCACTGGTTCGAACGGGCGATCGCCGATTTCGGCCAGGGCACGGGCGTGACCGCCACAGGCCTGCTGCTGCTGCGCATGGCCGATCCCCGCGGCAGCAGCCGGGCCATGGAGGGCTTCTCGTTCAAGCAGCTGGTGTTCGAGCCGTTTCTGGGGGGCGGCCTGGTCACCGCCCTGGCACCGATCGCCATGGTGAGCTGGGGCGTGCCGGCCTTCACCGTGGTGGCCCTGCTGCTCACCGTTGCCGCCATCGGCTTCGGCCTGCTGATGGGGCGCCGCCCCGGGCTTCAGTTGCCGTAGAGCAGCGTGCGGAACTGGTGGCGCACCTGCTCCATCTGCTCGGCGCTGAGCAGCGGCGGTTCGCCGATGGCCCGGGCCTGCAGGTAGATGCGGGCGAGCGTTTCCACCTCCACCGCCAGCGCCAGAGCCCGATCCAGGGTGGGGCCCACCACCACCTGGCCGTGCTGCGCCATCAGACAGGCGAGCCGGCCCTGCAGCGCTTCCACCACGCCATCGGACAGCTCCTGGGTGCCGAAGGTGGCGTAGGGCGCGCAGCGGATGTCGTGGCCGCCGGCCACGGCGATCATGTAGTGGAAGGGCGGAATGCCGCGGCCATGGCAGGCCAGGGCGGTGGCATGGATCGAGTGGCAGTGCAGCACCGCCTGCACCTCCGGCCGG
>CAJXSQ010000034.1 GCA_913061215.1 uncultured Synechococcus sp.
AGCCACTCGATCACCGATTCCCATATCTCCACGATCACCGACACGATCCTGCTGCTGCAATATGTGGAGATCCGCGGCGAGATGGCCCGCGCCCTCAATGTGTTCAAGATGCGCGGCTCCTGGCACGACAAGGGCATCCGCGAATTCATCATCACGGGCAACGGCCCGGAGATCAAGGATTCCTTCTCCAACTTCGAGCGGATCATCAGTGGTGTGCCCCATCGCATCAACACCGATGAGCGCAGCGAGCTCTCCCGCATCGTGCAGGGCGTGACCAGCGACGAGCGCCTCTAGATCAGCGCTGTTCGATCAATTCGGGGCTGGCCTGTTTGCGTTCAGCCTCGAGCCGGAGTTCGCTCTCGTCGGCTTCCTCCAGGGGCAGTTCAAACCAGAAGGTGGTGCCCACGCCCAGCTCGCTGGCCATGCGCACCTGGGTGCCGTGTTTCTCGAGGATGCCGCGCACGATCGAAAGCCCCAGGCCGGTGCCCACCTCGGTGTGCACGGCGTTTTCCACGCGGTAGAAGCGCTCGAAGATGCGCTGCTGATCCTCGCGGGAGATGCCTGAACCGGTATCGGCGATCTCCACCCGCAGCCGCGGCAGCGGCGCGGTGAGCGCGCAGGTGGGATTGTCGCTGTCGGGCTCGGTGCTCGGATCGATCCTGCAGGTGTCGGGCCAGGGGTAGGCCCGCAGCATCAGGCGGCCACCGCTGGCGGTGAATTTGAGTGCGTTGCCCACCAGGTTGTCGAACACCTGCAGCAGCAGATCCCAGTTGCCGCGCACCCGCGGCAGCTGTTCATCCACTTCCAGGGAGAGTTCCACGCCCTTGTCCTGGGCATTGAGGCGGTAGTTGCGCAGGGTCTGCTCCATCGCCGGCCGCAGCTCCACCGGCTCCATCGTCCACACCCGATCGCTCTCCAGGCGGGAGAGATCGAGCACATCATTCACAAGCCGGGTGAGCCGATCGGTTTCGGCGTTGGCAATGGCCAGGAACTCCTTGCGGTCCTCCTCGCTCAGCTGATCGCCGAGGTCGTGGAGGGTTTCCACGTAGCTCTTGATGTTGAACAGCGGTGTGCGCAGTTCATGGGAGACGTTGCTGATGAAACGGCTCTGGGCGGCGTTCAGCTCCACCTCACGGGTGAGGTCCTGCACCGTGACGGCGATGCCCTTGAGGCTTTCGCCGCTCACATCCCGCACCGATTGCAGCACGATCCGCAGGGTGCGGGGCGGTTCACCGAAGCTGCAGCGCACATCGCTGCTGTCCTTGTCGCCGCTCAGCAACGCCTCCAGCGGCGCCTGCAGTTCAACCGCCAGCACCTCCGGCAGTTCATCGCTCACCGGGTTGCCTTCGAGATTGCGCCCTTCCCAGCGGAACAGGCGCCGGGCCGTGGGGTTCACCAGCACCACCCGCCCTTCCGCATCCAGCAGCAGGGCGCCGTCGGCCATGGTGGCGATCAGCGACTGCTGCTTCACCTGGGCGGCGGTGAGCTCCTCGATGTTGGCTTCGTTGTAAGCCTCCAGCTGGGAGGCCATGTCGTTGAAGCCCTCCAGTAGTTCCCCCAGTTCGCCGCCCACCGGCAGGGCGATGCGCGCTTCGAAATCGCCGCTGGCGATCGAACGCACCCCCCGCAGCAGTTCCTTCACCGGCTGGGTGATGGTGAGGGCGTTGAACACCGCCCCCAGGATCACCAGCACCCAGATCGAGATGAACACCGCCACGGTCACCTCGCGGCTGAGGGCGGCGCTGGCCAGGGCCGCTTCATTCGGGTTGATGCCCAGGGCCAGCACCCCCAGGTAGCGATCGCCGGCCACCAGCGGCACGAACACATCGGTCACCTGCCCATCGGGGCTGAGGTGCTGGCGGATCAGCGGGTTCTGGGGCCGGCGGGCCAGATCGGCCGGCAGCTCCAGCCGGCGGCTGAGCAGCAGTTCGCTGCTGCTGCCGCTGCTGCCGCTGATCGGGATCCCCAGGTAGATCACCCCGTCGGGATCGGCGAAGAAGATGTAGCGAAGGCTCCGGCTCGACTTCCAGAACCGTTCGGCCACCGCCGCCAGCTCGCGGTCGTTGCCCTCCGCCACCAGCGGCGTCACGTTGGCGGAGAGCAGCAGGCCCAGGTCGCGGGCGAAGCGGGTGTCGCTCATGCGCACATCCGCCTGGATGCCATTGAGCGCGAAGAAGCAGATGCCCGCCATCACCAGGCTCACCACCAGGGTGGCGGCGGCCAGCAGCTTGGTCTGCAGGCTGAATTCAGCCCACCAGCGCGCCAGCCGCTGCCACAGGCTCAGGCCTGCTGTGCCCGTGCTCATCGGCTGCGCACCTGATGGCCGATGTCGCGGCGATAGGTCATGCCTTCGAACGTCACCTGAGACAGGCCGGTGTAGGCCTTCTCGAAAGCGCTGTCAAAATCGGTCGCCTGAGCCACCACCGCCAGCACCCGGCCGCCATTGGTGAGGCAGGTGCCGCCGGCCTCACGCCGGCTGCCGGCATGAAACAACTGCAGGCTTGCGTTCGGCTGCAGGGCACTGCTGATCGGATCGCCCTTGCGGATCGCGCCGGGGTAACCCTGGGCCGCGGCGATCACACAGGCGCTGCAGAGCGGGGCGATGCTGAGCTCTGGTGCCTGATCCAGCCGGCCGGTGGCGCAGGCCAGCAGCACCGCGGCCAGCTCGGGCCCGAGCAGCGGCATCAGCGTTTCGCACTCCGGGTCGCCGAAGCGGCAGTTGAATTCGATCACGCTCGGGCCGTGTTCGGTGAGCATCAGGCCGGCGTAGATCACGCCGCGGTAGCTGATCCCGCGTGCCCGCAGGGCCGCCAGGGTGGGTTCGAGCACCAGCTGGCGCACCTGTTCGAGCCCGGCGGCATCGAGCAGGGGGGCCGGCGCGTAGGCACCCATACCGCCGGTGTTGGGGCCGGTGTCGCCTTCACCGATGCGCTTGTGGTCCTGGGCCGGCGGCAGCAGCACCATGCGTTCACCATCGGTGAGGGCGAACACCGACACCTCCGGCCCGTGGGTGCGCTCTTCCAGCACCAGTGAGGCCTCGCCCCCGAAGCGCCCCGCAAAGATCTCCTCGATCGCGGTGCGGGCCTCCTCCATCGTTTCGGCCACGGTGACCCCCTTGCCTGCGGCGAGGCCATCGGCCTTCACCACCAGCGGCTTGCCCTGGGCCTCCAGGGCGGCGAGGGCCTCCTCGCGGCTGCTCGCCGGCCAGTAGCCGGCCGTGGGTACCCCGGCGTCCTGCATCAGCGCCTTGGCCCACTGCTTGCTGGCCTCCAGCTGGGCGCCATCGGCGCCGGGGCCGAACACCGGAATGCCCGCTGCCCGCAGCCGATCGGCCAGCCCCGCCGCCAGCGGCGCCTCCGGACCCACCACCACCAGCTCCACGGCCTGCTCACGGCAGGCGGCCAGCAGGCCCTCCTGATCGCTCTCGGCAATGGCCAGCTGCTCGCAACCCTCCAGCTCGGCGGTGCCGCCGTTGCCCGGTGCCACCCACACCCGCTCCACGCCCTGGCTGCGGGTGAGCGCCCAGGCGAGGGCGTTCTCGCGGCCGCCGCCGCCCACCACCAGCACGCGGGCCGGACTCGACAGAGGTGCAGCGGTGCTCATGGGGCGGCGCAAACGGGTGTGGGCTCCGGCCGGCTCCCCTAGGTTGTGGCCTGGAGGACAGCAGCCGTTCTCACCCCTTCTCTACACGCCGATGCGCCTGCTGTTCGCTCTGCTCATCGCCGTGTCGGCGGCTCTGCAGCCCGGAGCGGCCGCGGCCCAGGAGCTGTTCATCCTGCGGGTGCTGGGGGGCTTCTTTGAACCCAAGGCACCGGTGCCGGAACCCGGGCCTTCGGCGCCGGCCGTGCCGGGGAGCATGCCGGAGGCTCAGTTTCAGGAGCTCCTGGTGAACGGTGATCTCCAGGCGCTCAATCTGGCCTGTGTGGAGGCCGCCAGCTTCGATTTCAGCAAGCGCCTGCAGCTGCTCCAGGCGCGGCTGCTCACGATTGCCCCGGCGCCGCAGCCGTTCCAGACGGTGCTGGTGAATGCCAATGCCCTGCTCAGCTGCCGGGCTCCCGATGCGGCGCTCACCGTGCTCAATCGCTTCAGTCCCAGGCCGGGGGAGGAGCGGGATCAGTGGCTGGTGCAGCGCTGGCGCGCCGCCCAGGCCGGCCTGCACCATGCGCTGGCGGTGGAGACCCTCGAGCTGTTGGCCCAGGGCAATCCCGCCGCCCTCGAAACCGTGGCGCTGCCGCTGAAGCTGCGCGACGACGGCAGCATCGCCACCCGCTCCGGCCTGGATGTGCTTGTGGACCATCTGCTCGTGCTCGGCCGGCGGCGTGAGGCGGCTGCAGCCCTGCTGGCGGGGCAGATGCCCGGGCAGCCGATGGCCCAGCGGCTGAAGCAGGCCGTGGCCCTGCTCAGCGCGTTGCCCCTGGCGGAGCGCGATCAGTTGCTGGAGCAGGCCCTCGATCAGGCCGCGGCCGCTGAAGCCTGGGGGCTGGCGATCGAGCTGCTGGAGAACCAGCGGGATCTGCTCGAGGCGGAAGGGGTGGTGGCCACCCGTCCGCGCGAGCGGCTGGAGCGCCTCAGTCAGCGCGTCGACGACGCCTACAGCCTCTGGCAGCTGACACGGCAGGATCCTCAGCAGAGCGAGCGCACCGCCCAGCTGCAGCAGCAGCTGCGCAGCCCCCGGGCTGCCGGCGGGCATGCCTCGGTCTGGACCCGGCCGTCCGCCCCCGCACCATCCTCACCAGCCCAGCCATGACCGCCTACACCCTGGGATCGCTGCTCTACGAGGGCAAGGCGAAGCGGGTTTACGCCACCGACCAGAACGATCTGGTGGCGGTGGAATACAAGGACGACGCCACCGCCTTCAATGCGCTCAAGAAGGCCCAGCTGGCCGGCAAGGGCGAGCTGAACTGCCAGATCTCCGCCCGGCTGTTCGAGCTGCTCGAGCGCGATGGCATCCCCACCCACTACCGGGCCCTGCAGGAACCGAACTGGATGCTGGTGCGGCCGATCCGGATCGTGCCGGTGGAGGTGGTGATCCGCAACATCGCCTTCGGCTCGTTGTGCAAGCAGATGCCGATCGAGCCCGGCACACCGCTCGATCCGCCGCTGCTGGATCTCTATTACAAGGACGACGCCTACGGCGATCCGCTGCTCACCGATGCCCGCCTGGAGCGTCTTGGTCTGCTCACGCCGGAGCAGCGCCAGGAGCTGGAGCGCCTGGCCGGTGCGGTGAACACCAGCCTGCTGCGGTTCTTCGCTGGCATCGGCCTGCAGCTCGTGGATTTCAAGATCGAGCTGGGCTTCAGCAGCGACGGCGCCCTGGTGGTGGCGGATGAGATCAGCCCCGACACCTGCCGGCTCTGGGACCTGCAGGTGAGCGATGCCAGCGATCGCATTCTCGACAAGGACCGCTTCCGTCAGGATCTCGGCGGTGTGGTGGAGGCCTACGGGGAGGTTCTCAAACGGGTCCAGGGGGCCTGCCCTCAACCCCGTTCGGGCAGGTAAGTTCGGCGGAATTTGCGGCTCAGCCGCGCCCATCCCTTCCTCCATGGCAGCCACCCGCAACGCTCTGAGCCGCGTGCTGCGACTGCGCGGCTCCCTCGGGCTGGCCTGCGCGCTGCCGCTGATCGCCACCCCCGCCCTGGCGCAGGAGCAGCCGGTGCCGGAGGCGGCGGAAACACCACCAGCTGAGGCAGCACCCCAGCCCAGCGAGGCAGCGCCCCAGCCCACGGAAGAGCTGATCACCGCACCGGTGCAGGCCGAACCCAAGGTGCTGATCAGCGAGGTGGTGGTGCAGGGGATCGAAGGGCATCCCGAGCAGGAACGCCTGGAGATCGCCGTCTACGACGCGATGGCCACCCGGCCGGGCACCGAGGTGACCCGCAGCGAACTGCAGAACGATCTTTCGGCGATCTACGCCTCCGGCTGGTTCTCGGATGTGCGCATCCAGCCGGTGGATGGGCCGCTCGGGGTGCAGCTGGTGGTCACCGTGGTGCCCAACCCTGTGCTCACCGAGGTGGAGCTGGAGGGTGTCGGCGCGAAGACCGACATGCCCTCCAACCTGATTCCCGACATCTTCGCGGCGGACTACGGCAAGACCCTCAACCTCAACACCCTGCAGGCCCGCATCGCCGAGCTGCAGAAGTGGTACGCCGATCAGGGCTATTCCCTGGCGCGGGTGAGCGGTCCCACCCGCGTGAGCCCCGAGGGTGTGGTGCAGCTGCTGGTGCGTGAGGGCACCGTGGCCGGCGTGGAGGTGCAGTTCCTCAACAAGGAGGGCGAAAGCACCAACGACAAGGGTCAGCCGATCCGCGGCAAGACCAAGACCTGGGTGGTCACCCGTGAGGTGTCGATCAAGCCCGGCGACACCTTCAACCGCCGCCAGCTCGAGGAGGACATCAAGCGCCTCTATGCCACCGGTCTGTTCGGTGACGTGAAGGTGACCCTGCGGCCGGTGGCCGGCACCCCCGGTGAGGTGACGATCGTGCTCGGGATCGTGGAGCAGTCGAGCGGCTCCCTCTCCGGTGGTCTGGGCTACAGCCAGAGCCAGGGTGTGTTCGGTCAGATTCAGCTGCAGGACAGCAACCTGCTCGGCCGCGCCTGGGATCTGGCGGTGAATTTCACCTACGGCCAGTTCGGTGGCCTGGGCGATATCTCCTTCACCGATCCCTGGATCAAGGGCGATAAGTTCCGCACGGCCTTCCGGGCCCGGGTGTTCTTCAGCCGGGAAGTTCCCCAGATCTTCCAGAGCCAGGACAACGGCACGATCAACACCGTGTCGGATGTGTCGAACGATTTCTTCAAGGCGCCCTCCAGCGCCACCGCCTACGACATCAACAGCAAGAAGAACCCCACCGGCAAATCCTTCGGATCGATTGAGAAGGCCCAGAAGGCTGATCCCAGCCTCAACTGGTTCGATCTGAACAACAACTCGATCGCCCTGCAGCGCGTGGGCGGCAACATTTCGTTCGTGCGTCCGCTCAATGGCGGCAACCCCTTCAAGCGGGCGCCCTGGAGCGTGGTGCTCGGCTTCAGCGGCCAGGAGGTGACACCGATGAACTTCGGTGGTGAGTCGATGCCCTACGGCATGAACACCAACGCCTACCGCAAGGGCAAGACGCAGGTGAAGGATGTGATCTGCATCGCCTACAACTGCGCCGAGAACAACCAGCTGGTGGGCGTGAGGTTGGCGGCCACGATGAACAACCTCAACGACCCGCGCAATCCCACCTCCGGTAATTTCCTCAGCCTTGGAACCGAGCAGTTCGTTTCCGTTGGCCCGGATTCACCCACCTTCAACCGTCTGCGCGCCAGCTACACCCACTACATCCCGGTGAACTGGCTGAAGATCTACAAGGGTTGCCGGCCCAAGCCCGGCCAGAAGGAGGATTGCAAGCAGGCTCTGGCCTTCCAGGTGACCGCCGGTACCAACATCGGCAACCTGCCGCCCTATGAAGCCTTCTGCCTGGGCGGTTCCAACTCCGTGCGCGGTTACTACGACTGCGACCTGGGTGTGGGCAAGAGCTTCGGTGAAGCCACGATCGAATACCGCTTCCCCATCTTCAGCATCATCAGCGGTGAGGTGTTCGTGGATGGCGGCACCAGCTTCGGCAGCCAGGCGAATGTGCCGGGTAACCCCGGCGGCCTGCTGCTCAAGCCCGGCGATGGTTTCTCGGTGGGTACCGGTCTGATCGTCACCACACCGGTGGGTCCGCTGCGTCTGGAGGTGGCCAGCCAGGACTTCACCGGCCAGTGGCGCTTCAACCTCGGCGTGGGCTGGAAGTTCTGAGCAGCAACGTGACGATCTGGCCCAGCGACTACTCCCAGGCCTGGACCCTGGCTGCCCCGGTGGAGCGCTCCGGCGTGGGGCTGCACAGCGGTGCGGTGGCGCGTCTGCGTCTGGAGCCGTTCGAGCAGCCCGGCTACTGGGTGGGCTGGCTGGATGATCCAAGCCTGGCACCGCAGCGCCTGCATCCCGGCCAGGTGTGCGAAACCCAGCTCTGCACCGCCCTGCAGCTGGATCAACGCCGCCTGGCCACGGTGGAGCATCTGCTGGCCGCCCTGGCCGGTGTGGGCATCAGCTCGGCTCTGCTGCTGGTGGATGGCCCTGAGATTCCGCTGCTGGATGGTTCGGCCCAGCCCTGGGTGGAGGCGATCGCTGAAGCTGGCCTCACGGCCCTGGGCCAGCGCCCGGCTCCGGCGCCGCTGGCCGCACCGATCACGCTGCAGCAGGGCCAGAGTTTTGCCACGGCCTTGCCCGGTGATCGGCTGCGCCTCGGGGCCGCGATCGAGTTTCCCCAGGCCGCGATCGGTCGCCAGCTCTTCAGCCTCGACCTCACGCCCGAGGCCTTCGTGCGCGAGATCGCACCGGCGCGCACCTTCGGCTTCAAGCAACAGGTGGAGCAGTTGCTGGCCGCTGGTCTGATCAAGGGCGGCGCCCTCGATAACGCCCTGGTGTGCGATGGAGAGGGCTGGCTGAATCCGCCCCTGCGCTTTGCCGATGAACCGGTGCGCCATAAGCTCCTGGACCTGCTGGGGGATCTCGCCCTGGCGGGTCTGCCCCAGGCCCAGGTGTTCGCCTTCCGTGGTTCCCACGGGTTGCACACCGCCCTGGCTGCCGCCCTGGTTTCTCCTTCCTGATCGCCTTGACCGCCTCCCCCTCCCCCTCGGTGCCTGTGCTCACCAGTGAGCAGATCCAGGGGCTGCTGCCGCACCGCTACCCCTTTGCGCTGGTGGATCGGGTGATCGAGCATGAACCCGGCAAGCGGGCGGTGGCGATCAAGAACGTCACCTTCAACGAGCCGCAGTTCCAGGGCCATTTCCCTGGCCGGCCGCTGATGCCCGGCGTGCTGATCGTGGAGGCGATGGCCCAGGTGGGCGGTCTGATCGTCACCCAGATGCCGGATCTGCCCAAGGGACTGTTCGTGTTCGCCGGCATCGATGGCGTGCGCTTTCGCCGGCCGGTGGTGCCGGGTGATCAATTGGTGATCAGCTGCGAGCTGCTCAGCCTCAAACGTCAGCGTTTCGGCAAGGTGAAGGCGGAAGCGCGGGTGGATGGTGAACTTGTCTGCGGCGGAGAGCTGATGTTCTCCTTGGTGGACTGAGCGCTGCCGTGATGTCTTCTGTCGCCATGGAACCCAGCACGGCCGAAACCAGGATCCATCCCACGGCGGTGGTCGATCCGCGTGCCCAGATCGATGCAGGGGTGGAGATCGGTCCCTATGCGGTGGTGGGTCCGGAGGTGTCGATCGGCGCCGGCAGCCGCATCGGCCCGCATGTGGTGCTCGATGGCCGCGTGAGCATGGGCCGCGGCAACCGCATCTTTCCCGGCGCCTGCATCGGGGCCGAACCGCAGGATCTCAAATACAACGGGGCCTCCACCGAGGTGGTGATCGGCGACGACAACGCCATCCGCGAGTGCGTGACGATCAACCGCGCCACCCACGATGGTGAGCAGACGCGCATCGGCAACGGCAACCTGCTGATGGCTTACAGCCATCTCGGGCACAACTGCCTGCTGGGCGACCGGATCGTGATCGCCAACGGTGTGGCGGTGGCAGGCCACGTGGTGATCGGCGACCGTGCCGTGATCGGCGGGGTGCTCGGCATCCATCAGTTCGTGCATATCGGCACGATGGCGATGGTGGGTGGCATGAGCCGCATCGACCGCGATGTGCCGCCCTTCGCCATCGTTGAGGGGCATCCGGGCCGGTTGCGCGGTCTCAACCGCATCGGCATCAAGCGCAGCGGCCTGGCCGCCCTCGACGGCGGCGAGCAGGCCAAACAGCTGCAACAGGTGTGGAGTGAGCTCTACCGCGGTGATGGCGTGCTGGCGGATGCGCTCAAGGCGGTGCGCCGTCAGCCGCTCCTGCCGCCGGCCGAGACGCTGGTGAGCTTCCTGGAAGCCTCGATCGGCCCGGGGCGTCGCGGCCCGCTGCCTGCCGGTCGTTCATGACCCGCCTGCTGATCAGCACCGGAGAAGTGTCCGGTGATCTGCAGGGCGGGCTGCTGGTGGCTGCCCTGCATCAGGAGGCGACGCGGCGCGGGATGCCCCTGGAGATCGTGGCGCTTGGGGGCGAACGCATGCGCCAGGCCGGAGCCACCCTGCTCGCCGACACCACACCGATGGGTGCCATTGGCCTGTGGGAAGCCCTCCCGCTCGTGCTGCCCACGCTGCGGGTGCAGCGCCGCGTGAGCCGCTGGCTGCAGCAATCGCCGCCCGATGCGGTGGTGCTGATCGATTACATGGGCGCCAACGTGAATCTGGGCCTGAAGGTGAAGCGCCGCCTTCCACAGGTGCCGATCCTCTATTACATCGCTCCCCAGGAATGGGCGTTCCGTGTGGGTGAGGGCGGCTCCACCCGCCTGATCGGGTTCACCGATCGGATCCTGGCGATCTTCCCGGAAGAGGCCCGCTTCTACGGCGCCCGCGGCGCTCAGGTCACCTGGGTGGGCCATCCGCTGCTCGACACCCTGGAGGCGCAACCGTCGCGGGCGGAGGCGCGCGCTGCGCTGGGGTTGCAGGAGCAGGAGCGCCTGCTGTTGCTGCTCCCGGCTTCGCGGAAGCAGGAGTTGCGCTATCTCCTGCCGCCCCTGGCGGCGGCGGCGGCGGAGCTGCAGCGCCGCTGCCCGGGGCTGCGGGTTGTGGTGCCGGCCGGGCAGGCTGCGTTTGAGCCGGTGCTGGCGGCGATGCTGCAGGAGGCGGGGGTGCAGGCCGAGGTGGTGCCCGCGGCTCAGGCGGATCAGCGCCGGCCGCTGCTCTGTGCCGCCGCGGATCTGGCCCTGAACAAATCCGGCACGGTGAATCTCGAGCTGGCCCTGCGCGGTGTGCCGCAGGTGGTGGCCTACCGCGTGAGCCGGCCCACCGCCTGGGTGGCCGAGCACCTGCTGAACTTCCAGGTGGATCACATCTCCCCGGTGAACCTGGTGCTGGGCGAGCGGCTGGTGCCGGAGCTGCTGCAGAACCAGCTCACCCCCGAAGCGGTGGTGGCGGAAGCCCTGCCGCTGCTCCAGTCGCCGGTGGCGCGGCAGCGGGTGGCCGAGGGGTACCAGCGCCTGCGCCAGACCCTTGGGGAGCCGGGCGTCACCCGGCGGGCTGCAGCTGCCATCCTGGACGCTCTGCCGCAACCGAGCCCGGTTTGATCCCGCGCCTGCTTCCGCTGCTGCTGGCCCTGCTGCTCAGCCTGGCCGGCCCCCTGGCCCCGGCGCAGGCTGCTGTGCAGGAGGCGGTGCTGGCGGGGGGCTGCTTCTGGTGCCTGGAGCACGATCTCGAGACGTTGCCGGGCGTGCTCGATGTGGAGAGCGGCTACAGCGGCGGCAAGCTGCGCAACCCCAGCTACCGCCAGGTGAGCGGCGGCGGCACCGGCCACCAGGAGGTGGTGCGGGTGCGTTTCGACACGGCCCGGATCAGCTACCCCACGCTGCTGCGCGCCTACTGGCGCAACGTTGATGCCCTGGATGGTGGTGGCCAGTTCTGCGATCGCGGCAGCTCCTACCGCCCGGTGATCTTCACTGAGGGTGAAACGCAGCAGAAGCAGGCCCGAGAGAGCCTGCAGGCGGCCGCCCGCGAGCTGGGCGAGCCAGCCGGTGCCATCCGCGTTCAGATCAAGCCGCTCAAGGCGTTCTGGCCCGCTGAGGAGTATCACCAGAACTACGCCGAGCGCAACAGCCTCAAATACCGCTACTACCGCTGGGCCTGCGGCCGGGACCGTCGCCTCGATCAACTCTGGGGATCACGGGCCCGCAGCAGTGCGGCGTGGATGACCGCACCCTGACGCGGGAGCGCAGCACACCCGGGCTGAATTCGAAGGAAAAGCTGAAGTTGTTGCCGGGCGCTACAGGCCTGTTTTGAGTGGTGGAGCGGGTTTCCGCCCTTTTTCCTCCCAGGAGAGTCACTTAGCTTGGATCGGACTCGACTGCAGGTGTGTGTATGTATCTGCTGACGATTCGCGATGGTCTCGTGACGCGTCACATCGGCCCTTACGAGAGCCCGAAGCAGGCGTCAGACGATCTCGATCGGCTGCTGGCTCAGTTCGGTGATCGAGCGCGCTGGCAGATCCACGCCCTGGAGGCGCCACTGGAGGTGATCGAGCAGCCGCAGGTGGCTGCGGCCTAGGGCTGCTGGTCCCGCTGCTGGCCCGGGTAGCCGCGCAGCAGGCCGCTCTCCACCATCAGGCCCACGCCCGCCACGATCGCCACCAGGCTGAGGGTGCCGTACCAGAACCAGGGGCCATGGGCCTGGCCCAGGCTCTGCAGGGTGCGGCGTTGCACCGCTTCTCCGAACAGGCACAGGCCGGCGGGCAGCAGCAGCACGCCGATCTGTGCTTTCACGAACCAGCGGATCTTGCGAACGGCCATCGAATGGGCTGGAACGGTCAGGGACAGCCAGCCTAGGCGGGGCCTCCCGCGCACACCCAGTTCACCAGTGTGCGCACGCCGAAGCCGGTGGCGCCGGCCGGATCGAGGCCGCGGCCCTTGTCGCTCCACACGGTGCCGGCGATATCGAGGTGGGCCCAGCTCACGGCGGGGGTCACGAAATCCTGCAGGAACAGGGCAGCGGTGATCGAGCCGCCGGGCCGGGGGCCGGTGTTTTTCATGTCGGCCAGGCCGCTCTTGAGGCCATCGCGGTAGGAGGCGCGCAGGGGCATCCGCCAGAGGTTCTCGCCGCCGCGGCTGCCGGCATCCACCAGGGCTTCCGCCAGGCCGTCGCTCGGCGACCAGAGGCCGGCGATCTCCTCGCCCAGGGCGATCACACAGGCGCCGGTGAGGGTGGCCAGATCCACCACGGCGTCGGGTTCGAGCTTGCAGGCGTACACCAGAGCATCCGCCAGGGTGAGCCGCCCTTCGGCGTCGGTGTTGTTGATCTCGATCGTCTTGCCGTTCGAGGCCGTCACGATCGCGCCGGGGTGGATGGCGCCGCCGCTGATCATGTTTTCGCAGGAGGCCACGATCATGTGCACCTCCACGCCGGCAGGCTTCAGCTCGGCGATGGCACGCATGGCCCCCAGCACCGCGGCGCTGCCCCCCATGTCGTACTTCATCATCTCGATCTGAGAGCCGGCGGTTTTGAGGTTGTAGCCGCCGGAATCAAAGGTGAGCCCCTTGCCCACCAGCACCAGCCGGCGCTGCACCGCGCCGGCGGGCCGGTAGGTGAGATGGATGAATTTGGGGGGCAGGTCTGATCCCTGGGCCACCGCCAGGTAGGCCCCCATGCCCAGGGCTTCGCAGTCGGCCCGCTCGAGCACTTTCAGCTCCAGGCCGTGATCGCGGGCGATGGCGGCGGCGGTGTCGGCCAGGGCTGCGGGGGTGGCCACGTTCGGCGGGGCCGCCACCAGTTCGCGGGCGAGCTCCACACCACTGCACACCGCAGCGGCGGTGCCCACAGCGGTGGCCGCCTGTTCGGGCATCCCCAGCAGCTCCACCTGCTCAGGGCAGGGGCGCGGCTCGGCCTCGCTCTTGAAGCGCTGGTCGGCATACAGGCTCAGCCGCACGGCCTCCGCCATGGCGGAGGCGGCGCTGGCGGGATCCAGGCCCTCCACCGGCATGGCGATCGCCAGCTGGGCCACGCCGGCGGCGGCGGCGGTGCGGCTGGCGGCCGCTGTGGCGCTGCGCAGCTGCTCCGGGCCGAAATCCGCGGGAGCCCCGAGGCCCACCAGCACCAGGAGCCCGGGTTGCTGTCCCAGCAGATCGATGCTCAGGCTTTCGCCGGGCTTGGCTTTGAAGCGGCCCTGCTCAAGCCGTTGCAGCAGCGCGGCGCCGAAGCGCTCTTCCAGCTGCCGGCGCGTGCCATCGCCGCTGTCACCGCTGAACAGCCCCACCGCCAGCGCCTGGCCGCTCCAGTTGGTGAGGTTGGCGGTGCTGCAGCGGATTTCGACGGCCATCAGGGCGTTTCAGCTGGCGGCGATGGTAGAGCGATCAGCCGAGCTCGGCGGTGAAGGGTGTGGCCCAGCGGCCGCGGGTTTCCTTGTTGAACGGTGGCAGCCAGTGGCGGATCAGGGCCTGCTCCAGGGCGCGGCGCGGTCGCACCTGAGCCGGTGCATCGTTCCAGAAGCGGATGCTCAGCTGGCTGGCGAGCCCCACCTGCTGCAGCGCTTCGCCATAGGCGGCCAGGTAGCTCTTGCAGTCGTGCTCACCCTTCCAGCGCCGATCGGCCTGGCCGGTTTCACCCACGTAGAGCAGCAGGCTGCCTGGCAGATGCGGCGGCCGGTCGATCACGAAATAGAGGGCGGCGCCGGTGGACTGGGCTTCCGGCCAGCGCCAGAACTGCAGGTGCCGGGGCGCCAGCGCCAGCGGATCCAGGCGCTGCACCGTGGCGGCCGGGCCGGCGATCTCAGCATCGAACAGGTTGATCTGGCCGGCGGCCAGGTGGCGGCCTTCGGCCACGGCTTCGAAGCGGGGCTGCTGGAAGCTGAGGAGCCGTTGCTGCCACTGGCGCAGCTGATGCTCCTGCAACGGCAGCTCCGCGCTGCCACTGGCCCCTGCGCCGAGTGCTCCGCTGAACAGATCCCCCTGCCGGGGTGCGCCGCGATCCGCCATCGGGTTCAGGCCGAGCGGGGCAGCTGGGGGCCGGCCGGGCCCTGCCCGAAGCGCACGCGGCCGATCAGCTCCTCCACCAGGGCCGGCGGCAACTGCAGCCGCTGCTGCAGATCGGCCAGATCGCTGAAGGGGGCGCGCTGGCGCTCCCGCAGCAGTCGGCTGCGCCGGGCCTCATCCAGCTGCGGCAGCTGCTGCTGCAGGGCAGCGGCGCTGGCGTGGTTGAGGTCAACCCGGCTGCTGCCCGCCGCGTGCGGTGCACCATCGCCATACCAACGGAACAGCAGCAGCGGCTCCCAGACCGCCACCTGGCTGGGCGGCAGCTCCAGCAGACGCTCCAGATCCTCCGGGCCGCTCAGTTGCACACCACCCTGCTGCAAGCGCAGCAGCAGATCCACCTGGCTGGGGCTGATCCCCGGTAGCCGCAGCCAGTCGGCGGCGCTGGCCCGGTTCACATCGAGCCGCCAGCCCAGATCCGCCGCATGCCGCACTTCGGCCACGTCGCTCAGGCGCCGCTCCGGGTTCTGGCGCAGCTTCAGGTCCAGCAGATCGCGCTCCACGGCGTTGCTGAGCTCCTGTTCGTCCGGCTCAGGCGCCTCCACCCGCGCCGGCTTGGGCCTGGCCCGCCGGGGAAGCTGACCCGTGGCCTCCAGCAGGCTGCGGGCGAGGGGATCGAGCCAGTGGCCCCGGGCCATGGCGGCGATGGCGCGTGGAACGGTCGCCCGACCTTAACGATCCTCTGGCCACTCCACCAAACCGAGGCGGATGCCTTTCACAGCGGCATGCAGCCGGCTTCGGGCTGGCAGTTTCTCCATGATCTGCCTCACGTGGCTTTTCACCGTTTCGGGGCTGATGAACAGTGCCGCGGCGATCTCGGGGTTGGAGGCATTGGCTGCCACCAGCTGCAGCACCTCCACTTCCCGATCGGTGAGCCTGGCGATGGGTGCATCCTCCAGGCCGGCATAGGCCTGGAAATACTGCTCGTGCAGCACCTGCTCGCTGTAGGACGCCCCCTTGCTCACGGCCAGCAGGGCTCGCAGCACCGTGCCGCGACCGATCTGCGATTCCAGGCAGACGCCGTTGCAACCGGCTTCCAGCGCGGTGCGGATCGCCATCATCCGGCGCGGTTGCGTCACGATCATCAGCGTCTGGAGCGCTGGATTCAGCTGTTTGGCGGCCGCCACCAGCGCTCCGCCGTTGCCCTGTTCGAGCCGGTCGGTGCAGAGCAGCAGATCGGCTCGCCCGCTGTGCAGCTGCTGCAGAGCCTCGCTGCTCCTGGTGCCGGCGCCCACGATCTGAGGCCCCGGCTGGCTGGCATTGATGAACAGCGTCAGCGCCAGGCGGCTGCCCATGCACACCACCAGGCGGTTCTGCTCCAGCAGCGCGTTGCCGGCGGCGACGTAGCCGCGCACATCGTTGAGCAAGGGTGTGAAGTCCAGCGCCTGGGTGCGGCTGCTTCTTCACTGTGAGCAGGCTTGGCGGTGCTGTCAGCTCCCGGCCGGCATGGGGGCCTGGGCCTGATACGTGGATCCGCACTCGTCAGCGGCGGGCGGGCTGATCAGAATCAATCGGATCGCTGGGTCCGCACCGCCATGGCCTTCTTCGACTCCGAGATTGTTCAGGACGAAGCCAAGCGCCTGTTCGGCGACTACCAGCAGCTGATGCAGCTGGGCGGCGAGTACGGCAAGTTCGATCGCGAGGGCAAGAAGCTGTTCATCGATCGGATGGAGGAGCTGATGGATCGCTACCGCGTGTTCATGAAGCGCTTCGAACTCTCCGAGGACTTCCAGGCCAAGCTCACGGTGGAGCAGCTGCGCACCCAGCTGGGCCAGTTCGGCATGACCCCGGAGCAGATGTTCGAGCAGATGCACCACACGCTCGAGCGGATGAAGAGCGAGCTCGACAAAGAGGCTTGAACCCCACCTGAACCCCGCTGCCTACGATCCGCCCCTGAACAGCAGCAGCGGCAGCGATGGCCAAGGGTGCGTGGGGATTGCCGCAGTGGCTGGAGCGGGGTGTGGCCGACCTGTTCCCTGCCGGATCGGCTGAAGGGGCCTCAACCGATCCCGATCAGCAGCTCGCAGCCCGTTTGGCCGAGGCGGAGCGTGAGGGCCGGCCGCTGCGCATCAAGCTCGGCATCGATCCCACCGGCTCGGATATCCACCTGGGCCACTCGATCCTGTTCCGCAAGCTGCGGGCCTTCCAGGATGCGGGCCACACGGCAGTGCTGATCATCGGCGACTTCACCGCCCGCATCGGTGATCCCACCGGCAAGAGCGCCACGCGCGTGCAGCTCAGCGAGGCGCAGGTGGAGGCCAATGCCCGCACCTATCTGCAGCAGCTCGGCCAGGGCCAGGATCCGGCCCGCGCCCTGCTCGATTTCGAAACACCGGGGCGGCTTGAAGTGCGCCGCAACAGTGAATGGCTGGCGGCCCTCGATCTGCCGAAGGTGATCGAGCTGCTGGGCATCTCCACCGTGGGCCAGATGCTGGCCAAGGAGGATTTCGCCAACCGCTACGGCTCCGGCACGCCCATCTCCCTGCACGAATTCCTCTACCCCCTGCTGCAGGGCTACGACTCGGTGGCGATCCAGGCGGATCTGGAGCTCGGCGGTACCGACCAGAAGTTCAACGTGGCCATGGGCCGCGATCTGCAGCGCCATTTCGGCCAGCGCACCCAGTTCGGGATGCTGCTGCCGATCCTGCCGGGGCTCGATGGGGTTCAGAAGATGAGCAAGAGCCTGGGCAACACGGTGGGCCTCGCGGAGGATCCGCTCTCGATGTACTCCAAGCTCGAGAAGGTGCCCGATGCGGCGGTGGAGGAGTACCTCACCCTGCTCACCGATCTGGATCTGGAGGCCCTGCCGGCCAATCCGCGTGAGCGGCAGAAGGCGATGGCCCTGGAGGTGACGCGGCAGCGCCATGGCCAGGCCGCGGCCCAGCAGGCCCAGGCCGATGCCGGCAAGCTCGTGGGCGGTGCCAGCGGCAGCGGCGCGGCCGCAGCGGAGGTGCCGGAAGCCTCGCTGGCGGCGGTGAATTTCCCGGCCAAGGCCTTTTATCTGCTCAGTGCCGTGGGCATCTGCGCCAGCAGCAGCGAAGCGCGCCGCCAGATCCAGGGCGGTGGCGTGAAGCTCGATGGCGAGAAGCTGGCTGATCCCAACCAGGAGTTCACCGCCCCGGCCGAACTGGAGGGCAAGGTGCTCCAGCTCGGCAAGAAAACCTTCCGGCGGCTGGTGGCGGGCTGAGGCGTCTCAGAGCGACCTGAGCACGGCCAGATCGTCGGCATCCAGTGGTGTCGGGATGCCGTGCTCGAGCAGATCGGCAAAGCCGCCATCGCTGCTCAGCACCGTGAGCAGATACACCCGCTCGGGCCCGGGATTCTCAAGGTCGTGCATCGCCTCTTCGGGCACCATCACCACGTCTCCTCCGCTGGCGCTGAGCGAGCGATCGTCCACGTGGAACACCACCGTTCCCCGCAGCACGAAAAACAGCTCGGCGGCGTGGTGATGGCAGTGGGGCGGCACGCGGTCACAGGGGTCGTGCACCTCCAGAAACACGGTGCACTCGCCCGCTTCTGGTCTGTTGAGCAGTGCCAGACGGCAGTGGTCGTGACTGCTGAGGCGATACCCCTGCAGCTGCTCGGGATGCAGGATGCGCGGCAGCATGGATGGCGGAATCGTGCGCTTCATGCTGCGTCTTCGACGCGATGGCGGCCAGCGCGCTTCGTAGCCTGAGATCCCGTTAGAGAGCCGGATCCAGCGTGAA